>JAFDKH010000070.1 GCA_019307065.1 Deltaproteobacteria bacterium | reverse complement strand
GTATGTCAAAACGATGCCCGAATCGGCCGTCAAGGAATACATCCTGCCGCTTCTCTGGGAACACGGCTTTCAGGGATATTTCGCCGGCCATATGCACTGTTATGAACGTTTCGATTTCGACGGCCACCTGGTGATCACCACCGGCGGCGGCGGCGGTGGGCTGGAACCGCAGGAACGCTGTGACGATGGGCTGGCCGAGGCTCGTCATCAGAAATGCGTTCACCACCACATCGGCGTGGAACTCGACTGCGATCAAGCCGAGGTCTGGGCCAGGGACTATGACGGCAATATCATCGAACGATTAATTCTTTATCCGGACGGCCGGCACGAGTTGCAGCCTTGACCTCTATACTGCAACTTTGTTATCTCTCCCGAATAAGGAAATTAATTTAATGGAAAAGAGGCACATCGTGGGCGGATACACTCGCGTTTTGTTAATTCTGATTGTTTTGGCTCCGAGCCGGTTATTTGCGGGCGACGGTCCAATTATCGCCATTTTCGAAATCGAGGACAAGGGCTGGGGGCTTGCGGAACGAACGCTCTCGAACATGACCGATTATCTCTCAGTTCGGCTTACCAGGTGCGGCTATCAGGTATTGCCCCGTGCGCAGATCAAGCAGCGTCTCAACCGGCACAAGGCAGAGAGTTACCGCCAATGCTATGACCAGTCTTGCCAGATAGAGTTGGGGCGCGAGCTCGCCGCCCAGAAGTCTCTTGCCGGTCAGGTCTTCAAGATCGCCGATACTTGCCAGGTGATGGCGACGATCTACGATCTTCGCCGGGCTACCACCCAATACGCTGCCTTTTCTGAGGCACGTTGCAGCGAAAAGGAACTTCTGACCGCCATCAGTGACATCTCCGATCAGCTATGTGAACTGTTACCCGGCGAATCAAAACCAGAGGAGGTGGTGGAACAGATCCGTGACGGCGACAAAGAACCTGCCGCGGACGCTCCTTCGCCAGGTGAAGAGAAACCGGCCCAGGAGACGGCCGAGGTTGCGGTTGACACGAAAGATCCAGTGGTGCCAAGGCCGGCGAAGACCGTTGATCCAGAGGGCAGTCTGATTGTCAGGACCAAGCCGGCGGGTGCCAGGGTGTGGATAGACAACAAATCGATAGGCAGTACACCGGTAACCAGACAGCTCAAACCGGGGCGTTATGCGATCAAGGTTTTCAAGTCTGGTTATTTCGGCCATGAGCAAGTGGCCATGATCGAGGAGGGCAAGAAGACGGAGTTCGACCTACCATTGGAGAAGCTCAAACAAGGCAGTATCGTGGTAGAGACCGCTCCGGTGGGTGCGGATGTGTTCATCAACAACAAGAAAGCCGGGCGGGCTCCGATCGAGCGCAAGGCCATGCCTGGCAACCTGGCTATCGTTGTTTCCATGGACGGATACAGGAACGAGATCCGCAGTGCCGATATAGTTGCGGGTGAGACAGCCAGGATCAAAATAGCAATGGAAAAGATATATATTATGAATCCCTACAAGAAATGGGGTCACGTTGCTTTCTGGAGCGGGTTGGGCGTTACAGTCTTCGGAGGCATTGCAAAGTGGCAGGCAGAAAAGGCGGCCGACGACTATCGCAAGGACGGCAGCTCGTTGGCGGCCGACAGGAACAAGATGTGGAACGGCGTTGGGTACACTGCCTTCGCTATTGGCGGGGCGATGCTGGTAACTGGAGCTGTGCTGTGGATACTGTCGCCGGGAGATGCGGCCTGGTCCGAAAGACATCCCATGGCCATTCTGCCCGCTGAGCGGGGTGACGGATTGATCATCACACTTTCCGGGGGATTCTGAGATGCAGAAATCAATGAAAAGCCCTGTGGCAGCAGTTCTATTGTTCCTGGTCGCGAGCGGTTGTAGTTCGCTGCCGGCTGTGGGCGGCGAGGGTGAACCTTGCTTTGAAAATCTCACTTGCCACGAAGAGCTGGCTTGCGACTCGATTTCCAAGATCTGCGTGACGCAAGAAACCGCTTGTGAAGGGCGCCAGTGTGGCTTGGATCCGACCACCGGCTACGACTGTGGTCAGTGTCAGGGAGCGACCGACTGGTGCGATCCTGATGGAAAGTGCGTGGATGATTGTAAGGAAAGGGTGTGTGGTGAGTCGCCCAACGCCGGGTATGGGTGCGGAACCTGTTTGGGGGTGACAGACTGGTGTGACCCGGAGGGGCAGTGCGCAGACGATTGTGCGGGCAGGGCATGCGGTGAGTCACCCAATGCCGGGCATGATTGCGGGACTTGTCAGGGAGCGACCGATTGGTGTGACCCGCAAGGACAATGCCTAGACGATTGTGAGGAAAGAGTATGCGGCGAATCACCCAATGCCAGGCATGACTGCGGTGAATGCACCGGCAGCGACTACTGCCTGCTTTCAGGACAGTGCAGGAGCATCGACTGGATTGCCATTCCCGGCGGGACGTTTGATATGGGATGTATCGCGAACTGTTCACCTGAAAGTTTGCCGGTTCATTCGGTTACTGTGCCAGCGTTCGAGATAATGAAGACTGAAGTGACTATCCTGCAGTATAAAGAGTGTCATTTGGAAGAAATCTGTACCGGTATTTATGGCGGTAACGATTGCAACCAAAAAAATGATGGACTGGAGAAACACCCCGTCAATTGCGCGTCCTGGCAACAGGCAGTAACTTTTTGCGACTGGGCTGGTGGTCGACTGCCCACGGAAGCCGAGTGGGAGTATGCGGCCCGAAACGGTTCGCAGGACGAATATCCGTGGGGTGATGAGCAGGCTACCTGTGAATTCGCGGTGATGAAAGATCCAGAGGCCGTGGGGTCGGGTTGCAATCCATTGCATACACAGGCAGTTTGCAGCAAATCGGCAGGCAACAGCAATTTGGGATTGTGCGACATGGCCGGCAACGTCTTCGAGTGGGTCCAGGACTGGTACCACGACGACTATGAAGGGGCACCATCCGACGGCAGTGCCTGGGAGAGTCCGGAGGGATCTCAACGCGTATTACGTGGTGGTTACTGGGGCAGTACATATCGCGGGGTGAGGGCAACAAAGCGTGACGGGGAAAACCCGGTTCATGTTATGCAGATCGGTTTCCGATGTGTTCGTGATTAGCTGTCGCGACCTCGCGGGCAAAGTCTTTCGAAACCCAAGAGAGTGCAGACAGCTGCCGCAGTAACTCCGAATACGTAATAAGCCTTGCCGCGCGCTATTAGCATATCCAGAATTTGATCGAAAGAATCATTCACTAACGTCGTGCCGGTAAACACGACGACATCACAACGCTCGATCAACTCCCGGGTCAGGGTGTGTCCGTCCCAGATCTCGACCCCAAATTTTTGCTGGCCGATATTGGCATGGTTTAAATCGCTGAAGTGAACATTTTCGATCCCGAAAGTTTCGACCAGTCTCTCGGCGATAGCCGGGTTCATGCCGATTAGCCCAACGGTGGCCCGGCCATATTTCTCCAGCAACAAAGCCGCGATTTCTTTAGCGCAGTCTTCCGGATCGTCATCCTTGCAATGGACCGTAGCGGTCGCCTTTTTGAGATAATTGAGCGTAGCGTTGAGCGTGGCAATGTAGATCGCTCGATTCTGATTCGAGCTTAGCTCGAGAGCGAGCACATCGTTTAAGGTTCCGGTGAATTCACGGGCCGAATCGGTAAAAGCATGTCCTTTAGCTCCCAGAACTTTTGATTCGACGACCCTTTCTTTGCCTTCGATAATCGGGAAATCCCTGCGACCGGGAGTGCCGATGGCCTCCTCGGGGGTCAGCGGCCTGGCCAGCACCGAAACCTCGGTATTCAGGAGATTCTTGTTTTTTATAATCTCCATAAAGCGTGATCTTGTTTGTTCAAGGTAAGTGTCTTTGCTTTTTGTGCTCATGAGTTCACCATGCAAAACGAAAGAATGAATTTAAAGGCCACACTGCCAAAAACAAATCCGAAGAGCAACTTCACCAAACCGGAAGAAAAACGCCGGTTGAGAATTGCCCCCAGGTTCGCCCCCAGCAAGGTGCCGACGCAGATTGGTACGACTATCTCCAGGTGGATAAAGCCCTGGGCCAGCTTGAAGGCTGAACTTATAAAAGCGTTTATACAAAAACAGGCCAGTGAAGCAGCCACGGCAATCTTGACCGGCGTGCCTAGTAAGAAATTGAAGGCCGGGACCAGAATGCCGCCGGTACCGATTCCCAGCAGACCGGGCAGTATCCCAGCCACCGCACCGATGCTTGTTTTCTGCAGCAGCGTGCCGCCAAGTTGATTGTCGGTCGATTGGGCTGCCTTTTTTTTCAACAGGCCGGGAATCCCCTCGCAGATCATACGAATCGAAATCAGGCAAAATACTATACCCACTCCGAGATCCAGCCATTGACCCCGGCGGGCCAAGTAAATGAATAGAAGGGAAAAAACTCCCGAGGCAATCGCCCCGGAGATGACGACTGGAGTGATGGACCTTAAATTTATATTACCGAGGCGGTAGTGCCGGTAGCTGCCGCCCAGAGACGTGAAAAATACGGCCACCACACAGGTTCCGGCAGCGTAAGCCGGTGGCAGTAACGCCACGAATCGCAGCAGCGGCATCAGCACGATCCCGCCGCCGATACCCAATAAGCCGCCCAAAGCCCCAGCCAACAACCCGCCGCTAAAAAGAAAAAAGATTTCCTGAAGCGAGCCGCCCATGCTTGTCCCTGGAGATAAAAAATAATTCGACAAGGATGCTATGGGAACAGGAAGCTTATTGCAACACTGTTGCATGTGGGTAAAGACTAAGCTGCGTCAAAAATGTGCCATTACCACTTAAGAAGGAGTACATTTGCGTCCGGTCAATTGAGGCTAATATCGATGATTTCAACTCGGACGAAGGGCATCATTCTGACAGCCGCCGGCGCTCTGTGGGGCGCGGCCTACCTGATTCCGTATAAAGTCGCCACAACGCTTGTAGGGCCGGAAGGCCTGGTGCTGCCAATGCTGATTGTGGCCGCCGTACTCAACACATTTACGATTGGCGTCTGGCGGGTAAAAAAGCCGCTCAAATTCAATCGGACTTCGTTGATTGTGGCGATCTTGCTGGGTGCTTTTTCGGCCATGGGCAACGAGGCCATGGCCCATTCATTGACTACGATTGAACCGGGTATCGCCGCGGTGCTGCTTCGTTCGCAAGTTGTCTTCGTGGTTATTTTGGGCTGGTGGTTTTTGAAGGAGCGAGTCGGGTTTCGTTTCTGGCTGGGCACACTCTTGGCTCTGATCGGTTTTGCTTTACTGCAGGGAGTTTTTTTCGACATGCCCGGGGTGGCGCTTTCTGGTTTACTGTGGGTTGTGTTGGCAGCGGTTGGGTTTGCGGCCATGCAGGTCACGGTTAGAAAAACGATCAACCGGATTGATCCGATAGTGGTCAACGGCATGCGTCTGTGGGTTGCTGTGTTGCTGGTGGCCTGTATTCCCGGACGGCTGATGAGTCTGTTTCAGGTAGATTATCAGATCTGGCTGTTGGCTACCGCCACGGCTTTGTTCGGGCCGATAATCAGTCGGATTTTTCTAATGAACGGCCTGCGCTACATTCCGGTGGCCCTGTCGACACTGGTGTTGTTTGTGTCACCCGTGTTTGCTTTCCTGTTGGGTGGGCTGTTCTTGCTTGAATGGCCGGATCTTCTTCAGTTGACTGGTTGTTTGATAATTCTGACAGGTATCGCCTTGCCGGTGCTGGAAAAATCCAAAGCACCCGAATCCTTTGATAATCCGAGCGATTGCTAGTAAAATTGCGTAAATATCAATAGTAATTTAAACAAACGATTCTGGCTGGATGACATGCCGGTTGAATAGTGACTGAGGGGATTTTTCAGATTGTTTAAGAAATTTATAAAAAGTCTGGGTAATATTGTCGGCCGGCGAGGCAGGGAACCCAAATCCGAAGAGGATGAACGTCGTGAGCTCGATCGCCGCGAGGCGCCGCGCTTCGAGATTAAAACCTCAGCAAGTCCCGACGAGAACGTATTTATCGAGATTGACGGACACCCCGACCGCTATCGCGTGGTGGACATTAGCACCCTGGGCCTGGCAATCAAGACCAGCGGTGGCCAGGAAATTATCGAGCGCTTCAAGGACAAGGAACTAAGCGCCACGATCGTTTTTCTTGACCTCAAAATTCATCTTCAGGTCAGAGCCTTGCATTTCGAGGGTGAAGTGATCGGGTGTTGCATAGATCGTTCTCCTGATAATTGGCGTAGACATATCGGCGGCTACCTTGATCCGATCGGTGTTGGTCAGAAAATGAAGGAAGTTAGTCCACGATTCGTCAAGCAGGGCCGGGAAGGGCTGCACTTGCGCTGGTACCGCGCGCCGCCAAGTTGTGATTTTTATTTATGGGCGACGGCAGACAGCCATGTCGAACTGGCTCAGTTGTATTTCGCCAACTTTGTAGTCGAGTGGTCAAAAGACAGCGATTTGCGAACGGGTGAAGTCGATGCTCCCGACGACACTCTAGAAGGCTACTATCAATCAGAGACCTTTCAGTTCCACCCTGCCCCGAATGGCGAGTTACTAGAAGTCGCCCGCCGACTATTGCGAGCCTCGCCGGTACCGGAACAGTTTCAAAAACTGTTCGGCATTCGCCTGACCGGGTTATTGCGAAAAGTCGAGCCGATTGATGGGCAGTAAAAATTCCTAAGCGGCAATATTTCTTCGAGTCATATATCTGACCAGCCATCGGTTTTCATGAAATACTCGCTCATCATAGTAGTCCGGATCTGCCAGAGATTGAGAAAGGACGTGACTGCCCCGAGAATACTCGCCAGGTTGACGGCTAACTGCCAGGGGTTCTTGGCGCCGTAGAAAAGAAAGGGGTTCGAAACGTGGCGCTTAGACGGCCAGGCTTCTTCGACGATGCCATCGAAGGCAGGCGCATCTTCATTTAGTGAAGCAATCACCAGGTTGCGTACGTATCGAGCACGCGGCTGTATCTTTTCTGAGACGGGCGACATGCGGCCGTGCCAGCGCCGAATCCACTCGGCCCGGGAAAGGCGCCCGGGGCGCTGCATCAGAGTGACGGCGACGATTCCCGGCGACCGCTCACCATCGGGCCAGTCCCGGGCTTTCGAGTGTCGGTTGCCGCCATAGTCGCAGTAAATGCTTTCGTCTACTTGGTAGGCGGCGACTCTGAAGCCGGCGGCAGAGAATGTTTCCTTGAGGATATTAGCGTCCTGGATGCGCTCGACCCAGACATCGGCCAGGGCATCAATAGGGCGGTCGAGATACATCTTCGGCGCCGGCGAACGCATCTTGGCTTCTTCGTCGGCAATTTGGAAAATGAGGTTTTTGGCGCCGGATTTCAACAGACTGGGTGCCAGGTCGAGCAATATTGTCCGATTCCAGCTTGTGTTCCTGTTGCGGGGTGCCCAGAGGAGATAGATGATTTTTTCGAAGCGGTCTTGTGCTCGGGCCGCATTGTCCGGCACCGACCCGTGTTTGATTTTTTTCAGTAGCTCTTTGTAATAGGGCAAACAGTCGGCCAGACCCTGGATCCGCTGTACCAGGGGGCGGTAACCCAATTCTCGCCGGGCCTTGTCGCACTTAAATGTAAAGCTCGAAGTGACATTATGAACTTCGAGACGACTCAACAAAGGCTTCGGCCCGCCGAAACGGTGGATCCACTCGCCGACCAGTGCCACGGCGGCCATTAGGCCGGCGGGTATCGCCAGGCGCGGCACTTTGTAGCCCAAGCCTTCTACCAAGGGGCGTCCCCATTCAAAAACATTCAAGGGTTCTTCATCTGTTATGAAATAGGCCTGTCCGCCGACACGATCCGCGGCAGTAAAAAGTTTTTCGGCTGCCAAGAGTTCGGCCAGAACAAGATTGTCTACATGGGTATTATCGGCCAGGGCTTTGCCGTTGCCGATGGTTGCCACAAATTTTCCCTTGGCCAGTTCGGCAACCAGCCGGTCGAGCATGTAGCAACCCGGCCCGGGGCCCCACAGGCCGGCCGGCCTGAGAGCGACAGTCCGCAAGCCCGAGATGTCGTCGGCGGCCAAAACTGCTTGCTCGGCCGGAGTTTTGCTTTTGGCATAGACGTCGAGAAAATCCCGAGCATAGGGCAGGTCTTCATCTCCGACGACTAACGGTTCGGGGCTGTAACACACACTGGTCGAGCTTGTGTAGATCAGTGCCCTGACTCCAGATTCGCGGCAGGCCCGGATGACGTTTAGGGTTCCTGAGTAATTTACGCCGATAATTTCCTGCTCGAGCTTGGCGGGGCACAGGCTCAAGAAGTTAAGCAGCGCCGCGGTATGGAACACCGTCCGGCAGCCACTGGCCGCTTTTTTTACACACTCGTAATCACGGATATCGCCGGTAATCCAGGTCAGGCCCTCGCTTGTCTCTGAAGGCGGGCACAGATCAAGGCCCCTGACTTCATAACCCCGAGACAGCAGGGCCTTGACCAGGGCCCTGCCCAAGAAACCGGCTGCACCGGTGACCAGACAACGGGGACCCAATTTGGCCCGGCCCAGTCCCAACTCTGTATCGACAGGATCGAATCGCATGTCTCAACTTATATACATAACCCTGTTTTAAAAAACAAAAGGAACCAGGGCTTTGCGTTCGGGTGGATAATCAGGGAATTTTTCTCTATACCAGCGATGGTTATGCCAGGCGCGCGGGATCAAGTTGGCGGCACTGATAGCTGCGATAGCAAGGCCGGCCAGCGACCAGGTTGCCAGGCTCCAGCCTAGCCACATGATCAGTTCACCCAGATAGTTGGGAGAACTTACCCAGCGAAAGGCCCATCCGCGAGGTATCTGATAGCCCTTTTCTCCCGATTTACGTAAGCGGCGCAGTTTGGCGTCGCTGACCGTACACAAAGTCCACCCCGAGAAAAACAAGATCAAGCCCAGAATGAAGCGCAGATCGAAAAACCAGCTCGAATCACGAGACGGGCCCAGGCTAAACAGCCAGCGCCCGTTTGCGTAGCTAAAGGCACAGTTCAAGACAAAACCCATAGCTACAACCGCTAAGGCCATAGACGACGCCCTGGGTAAAAAGGGATAGATAAAAGTCCGGTAGCTATAGTGAAACATCCATATTGATAAAAAGGCCAGGGCCAACAAATTGGCTTGTTGCTCGGCCAGGGCGAAACAAATGCAAAAGCCAACCGGTTGAGGTAATTCCATCAGCATCCAGGCCAGCCAACTGGGCAAGTCGGGCCCGCTCCACCAGGGACGCTTGTAACGACCGTAAGGCGCCGGAACGAATATCGAGTAAACCAGAACAAAACCAGCCAACCCAAACAAGCTATAGATCAGATAGCGATGAAACAGAATCTCGTCCAAGGCGAAAATCCTCTGTGGCCTGATTGGTTGCTGAACTGACGCGTAATAAGGTTGGGCCTAGGAAAACATGTTTTGTGCCAGGCCGACTATTCGATCTTTGCCCTGGCGGACAAAATCATAGGACTTGCTGCGCATCTCTCCGATGGCTTTGTCGAGATAGAAGCTCACGACTTCACTGCCGGCGGCGGCTACCAGTCGGGTCAGGTTGAGCCGTGATTTAAAATCGGGATTATCATCAAGAATGCGCTTTATGATCGCCTTGGGACTCGTTGAGCCGTTGTCGATCGGGATATTGATGGCAACACTGAGATCATCCGCGCTTCCATTGATTGCGTCCAGATACTCGACCCCCTTGGGGCCGGTCTTCATCACCCAGCTGACATCTTCTTGTGATTGTAGCTGCAAACGGACCTGGATCTTCTGCTTGCCGAGAATTTTTAGAAAACGCTCCATCTCGAAAAGGTTATGGATGCCTATTTCCTGAGTTAGTTTTCGAAGTTGCGGATTAGGCATGTCCTTGACGAAAATGGCCGGGTCGAGACTGGCAAATTCCTTGCCGGCGTTGCTGCTCAGCAGCGACAGAAAACCGGATAGCACTTTGAATTTACTGGCATAAACATGCAGTTTCTTCTTCTTCTTTGCTCCGCTTTGCTTCCAGCGGCGATGCTCCTGCTCGAGCAATAGATCGTTGTACCATTTAGAATTACAACGGATGCACAGTTCTCTTATTTTGCTGCGTGACAACTTGTCGTGCTTGATAACCGCGTCCCACATTCTGAATTTGGTGAAATCCTCTTCCAGTAACAGATGGTTTTTCTTGGCCTCGTCATATAGCCTCGAACCCGGCAGCGGGGTCATGACCGAGAACCAGCAATCCGTCAACCCGAGGCTCCTGCCGTAATCTACCAGGCCCAGCACGTCTTCTTCTGTTTGTCCGGGAAGACCCAGTAAAAAACAGCTCATTACTGCAGTGCCGTTGTCTTTGAGGTACTTGGCGGCCTGCTCCTGCTTTTCCCGGGAGCAGCCGCCCTTGGCGATTGCCTGCAAATCTTTTTTGTTGGGTGACTCCATGCCGACGAAAACATAATCCATGCCGGCCAGGGCCATTTTTTGAGCCAGTCGTTTATGATTGGCAACAGTGTTGGTCCTGACACTGATGAAGAAGTTTATATCGATATCACACCTGGCACGGAATTTGATCAAGTGATCGCAAAGTTCTTCGGTTACTTTGACGCTGCCGCCGAAGTTCGGATCTGATATTGAAATTCTGAGTCTTTTCTTGCCCTTATGCAACGCGACGATCTCTTCGAGTTCCTCGATGACTTTCTCAGGCCGTCTGTAGCGCTGGGTCCCGTGTGACATGAGAGGTTCGGTGCAAAATGTACATTTACCCCAGCAACCCCGCGAGGAGATGATCATGTCATAGCCTGTCGAGCCGTCACATTCCAGGTCCATAAAAGGTGAGACGTACGGTTTTTTACGAAGGGCTCTTTCGGGGAAAGGGATTGAGTCAAGGTCTTCAATCAGGGGACGATCTTCATTTTTAATCAGTTGTCCGTCTTTTGAGTATGAAATGCCCAATATAGTATCGAGTGGTTTTTTTTGAATAATTTCCAGCAAAGTTGCTTCACCTTCGCCCCTGACGACGAAGTCGATATTCGGATCTTGTGCCATTTCATCAGCCGTGGCTGTTGCCTGGTAGCCGCCGACGACTACGTCAACGCCGTACAGCTTAGCGATTGCAGCCAGTTCTAAAGTGCTTTTATGAACCGACATATAGTTAGCAGTGATACCTACTAGATCGGGCTGCATCTTTTGCAGATAATAACTAAAGGGGCGGGCACCCTGGTTGAAATCGATCAACTCGACCCAATCGACATGTTTTCTGATATAGGCCGCCAAATACTCCAGACGAATGGGTACATCATCCATCAGGAACTCGGCCCCAATCATTTCCATCAGCGGATTAACCAACAGAATTCGACGGTATGAAGTCGTTGAACCATTTGAGCCGGAGTTGTTGTTGCGCGTTTTACGCGGAAATATCCAGGCTTTCTTCCAGGGCAAATCCATTTGTATCTCCCTCGGGCGGAGTTTTTAACAGGCACAGAAGGAACATTGTAGGCCTGAAGGGGCCTAAACGCAATCGCAAAGAGCGTATTCGGTCTAAATCAGCAAAACAGCTTGGCAATCCCGTCGGCTACCAAAAAACCCTTCTGGCTGGGACATAAACGGGCTCGCTCCACGAACGCAAGCCCCTGATTTAGCAACAGATCAACTTGCTCATCGGCATCCGGTCGGGACAGAACCAGTTCGAGGGCAACTCCGTGGGATGTGCGCATTCCCAGGGCGATACTCTCCAGGCGCGCTTTTTCGTTGTCGATTTCCTCGAAGCTTTCAACCGGTCGCAGCCCGGATTGAATTGCCTTTCGATAGTCGTCCAGGTTGCTGAAGTTCCACCAACGGTTCTGGCCGTCAAAGGAGTGGGCGGCCGGCCCCAGGCCCAGATAGGGAACCCGCTGCCAATACTTCTGGTTGTGACGCGAGCGAAATTCTTTGCGGCGCGCAAAGTTGCTGACTTCGTAATGCTCGAAACCGGCCATATTGAGAACCCGGCAAGTCTCTTCGAACAGGGCTGCGCCTAATTTTTCGTCGGGTAATTCGAGCTTTCCCTGAGCGTGTAATTCGCCAAACCGGGTCTCGGTGGCTACAGTCAGGGCGTAACATGATAAGTGTTCCGGGTTGAGTGACAAGGCACGTTCCAGGTTCCTGCGCCATTTTTCAACGCTTGCGCCGGGCAAGCCGTAGATCAAATCCATCCCTAAGCTGGCGAATGCGGCCTTCTGGATTTTCTCGATGGCGTGTAAGGCTGTGGCGCGATCGTGGCGTCGGCCGAGCAGCCTGAGTTCGGCATCGTCGAACGATTGGGCTCCCAGGCTCAAGCGGTTAACCCCGGCTTGCTGCAGGCCAGCCAGTAAATTGGAATTTACGTCGGCCGGGTTGAGTTCGACGGTAACTTCAGTCTGCCGGGCCGAGTTTTCTTCAAATGAAAAGCCGGTCCGAAGCGCGGCTATCAGTTCGGTCAGTTGTTCGGAGGTCAGGGCGCTGGGAGTGCCGCCGCCGACGTAGAGACTATCGAAAGGCCCAAAGCTTTGGGCATAAAGTTGAGCTTCGCGCTGTATATCCTCGAGATAGTCTGTCTGCCGATCGGGAGCGACAATCGAGAAGAAGTCACAGTAGGGGCATTTGCTCTTGCAAAAGGGAACGTGAACATACAGGCCGGCAAAGTCAGGCACGACTATTCCCGGTCGGTCTTGAGGATTGCCACGAAAGCACTCTGGGGAATCTGGACCTGGCCGACCATCTTCATGCGCTTCTTGCCTTTTTTCTGCTTCTCTAAAAGTTTGCGTTTGCGAGAGATGTCTCCGCCGTAACACTTGGCGGTTACATCCTTACGGAAGGCCGAGATGTTGGTGCGTGCCACGATCGTCGAACCAATAGCTCCCTGAATGGCAATCTTGAACATCTGTCTGGGTATTTCTTCTTTGAGCCTTTCGCAGATTTGCAGTGCTCGCTGCCGGGCCCGAGCATGGTGGATCATGGTGGCCAGGGCGTCAACCGGCTCGCCGTTGACCAGGATATCGAGTTTGATCAATTCCGACTGGCGGTACCCGATCAGTTCATAGTCGAAAGACCCATAGCCCTGCGTGACACTCTTGAGCCGGTCGTAGAAATCGAAGATCACTTCTGCCAGAGGTATGTCGAAGTTGAGTTCGATTCTGCCGGGAACCGGGTAAGTAAATCTGGAATTGTCTCCGCGACGATCCATGCATAACTGCATGACCGTACCCATATACCTGTCGGGCATCATGATCGTGGTTCTGATGTATGGTTCTTCAGAGGATTCGATATACATCGGGTCGGGAAAATGGGCCGGGTTGTCGACAATTTCTTGCCGGCCGTCTTTGAGATTGAAGCGGTAGCGAACCGAAGGCATGGTCATGATTATCGACTGGTTGAATTCTCGCTCGAGCCGCTCCTGAACTATTTCCAGATGTAAAAGTCCCAAAAAACCACAGCGGAACCCCTGGCCCAGGGCCGTCGAGGTGTCTTTCTGGTATTCCAAGGCGGCGTCGTTTAGCTTGTATTTCTCTAATGCGTCAACCAGGCCCGGGTAATCATCGTTGGAAATCGGATAAATCGATGAAAAGACAACTGGCTTGACTTTCTTGAACCCGGGCAAGGCTGCCGCGGCCGGTCGCTCGTCAAGCGTGATCGTGTCACCGATGTTCACATCGGAGACGGTCTTGATGCCGGCCAGCAGATAACCGACATTGCCGGCCTGTAACCGGTTGGCGGGTTCTCGCTTGAGACGAAAACGACCGATTTCTTCCACCGGGTGGGTAGATTGGTTGGACATGAAGCGGATGGTTTGTTTGCGTTCCAACTGGCCGGCTACCACTCTGATCGAAACCACCGTGCCCCTGAAAGAGTCGTAGTGGGCGTCAAACACGAGTGCTGCGAGAGGCTGGTCAACGGCCTGGCCCGGAGCCGGAATGCGTTCGATTATCGCGGTTAGGACTTCTTCGACACCCTGCCCGGTCTTGGCAGAGCAGAGGACTGCTTGCTCCGGGTCAAGTCCCAAGTCGCGTTCGATTTGTTCCCGGACCATATCGATATCGGCGGCCGGCAAGTCGATCTTGTTGATTACCGGAATGATTTCGAGTTCGTGTTCCAGCGCGGAATATAAGTGAGCCAGGGTCTGGGCCTCGACACCCTGAGCGGCGTCGATCAACAAAAGGACGCCTTCGCAAGCGGCCAGGGCCCGTGAGACTTCGTAGGTAAAGTCGACGTGTCCGGGCGTGTCGATCAGGTTCAACTCGTAGAGCTGCCCATCGGAAGCCTGGTAGGGCAGGCTGACCGTGTTGGACTTGATCGTAATGCCGCGCTCGCGCTCGATGTCCATGTCGTCTAATAACTGGTCGCGAAAATCACGATCGCTAACCAACCCGGCCTGCTGGATTAACCGATCGGCCAGAGTGGATTTGCCGTGGTCTATATGGGCCACGATGCTGAAGTTTCGAGTTTGGGTCATTAATCCGCTCTTGTCTGCCCGGGGGCACCTGGCTGGCATACCTAGACCATTGGCGCCCCGGCTGTCAAGATTGTCATGCAGCTCCTCGTATCAATTGCTCTTCGCGAAGCTGTGTTTTATACTGCAGCGGTTGTCGGCCAAGGAAAGGTAAAGAAAGAGCCAGGAGGCATGTTATGAGTACTGTTGATGCTGCTATTCTGAAAGAAATAGTCGGGGAAAACAACGTCAGGGATAACGAAGCCGATCTTTACGTCTACGGGTCAGATTCCTCCGTTCACGAAGCTATGCCCTGGATAATCGTTCGACCCGAGAATACCGAGCAAGTTCAGGCGATTCTGCGCTATGCCAATACCGACAAGATTCCCGTTATTCCGCGAGGGTCCGGTTCGGGCATGTGCGGCCAGGTCGTGCCAATTCGCGGCGGGATCGTACTCGACATGAAGGGTATGAACCGAATCCTGGATATCAACCTGAAAGATGCTTACTGTCTTGTCGAACCGGGTGTTATTGATGACGATCTCAACCGCGCATTGAAGCCGCATGGTTTCTTTTATCCGCCGACCCCGGCCTCCAGCCGGATTGCGACTATCGGCGGCGAAATTGCCAACAACGCCAGCGGTACCCGTTCGGTGAAATACGGGGCTGTACGGGATTCGCTTTTGGGCCTCAAGGCCGTCTTGGGCAATGCCGAGTTAGTCTCGTTGGGTACAACCACGCGGGTTTCCGCTTCGGGTTATCCGCTCGAACGCTTGCTGGTCGGTTCGGAAGGCACGCTGGCTATCATAGTCGAAGCGGCCATGCGCTTCGTTCCGATTCCCGAGTTCCGCTGCCTGGGTATTGCCAAGTTCGACAAGCTGGCCGATGCCGGTGATGCAATCTCCGAGATCATTTCGAGCGGCTGCCAGCCGTCGATGCTCGAGTTGGTCGACAAGGTAGCCATAACCGCGGTCAATAAGTCGATGGGTCTCGACCTGCCCGACGTCGAGGCGATTTTGATCTTTGAGGCCGATGGAATGGTCAAGCAGGCAGTCGATTACGAGATTGATAAAGTCAAAGCCGTTTGCGAAAAAAACCATGGTTTCGGCATTGAGGTCAGCTACGAAGAAAAAGAGCGCACGAAGATTTTCGCCGGCCGCAAGAAATTGTTTCCGGCCTTGTCCAAGTACGATGAGTTTTTGTCTTCGACAGCCCTGGCCGATGACATGGCCGTGCCCTTTTCCAAAATGGCCGAGACCGCCAATAAAATTCACGAGGTTGCCGACAAATACGGCATTGTCATGACGGCCTACGGTCATTGCGGGTCCGGCTGCATGCACACAAAGATTTTAATGGACACGACTAAGGGCGAGCAGTGGGAAGCAGCCCAAAAAGCGGTGATCGAGATATACGAATACGTGCGCTCAATAGGCGGGACTACATCTGCCGAGCATGGGATTGGGTTATCGAAGGCCCCGGCCTTCAAGAAGGAAAAAGAGTCCACCCTGGAACTCATGCGTTCGATCAAGCGCGTCTTCGATCCGAACGACATTTTGAATCCGGGCAAGCTGATGGATGCACCCGATGACTGGCTGACCGCCACACACTTACGCTACAAAGTTGGAGAATAAGGCAACAATGACCGAGTTCAAAAGACTGGCTCGCTGGGAGGGTTCGCTGAATAGCTGTATTCGTTGCGGCTATTGCTATGAACATTGCCCGATTTACAAATCAACCCGCTGGGAGATCGACGCCCCGAGAGGCAAGCTGGCCTTACTGTTCGGCATGCTCAACAACGAAGTTGCCCCATCAAAATACATCGCCGAAAAGCTGCTCGAGTGCTTCCATTGCAGCAGATGCGAACAGGCTTGCTCGTCGGGAGTGCCCATAATGGAGGTGTTCGCCGACGCTTGTGCCGATCTGCGCGATGCCGGTTTTGAGGTTAGCGGGACGACTTCTGTAACCGATCAAGATCTGTGCGTGCGTTGCCTGAACTGCGTGCGCATGTGTCCGCACGAAGCGCGCGACTTTAACGAGCAGGTCGAGGTTGACGTGCTCAAGTGCCAAAGCTGCGGGAGTTGCCTGGATGTCTGCTCGGCCAAGGCGATTCGCATCGTTAAAGGATTTGGAACCAATCCGGACGAGTTGAGCACAGAGATTGCCGAATTCCTCTCCCCTCAGATTGGTTCGCCAGCCAAACTGGTCGTCTTTGCCTGTAGTTGGGCAAACTACTCAGGCTTTCAGTCCTCGCGGTTTGCAGTTGAAAGTGGGCAAACCGAGCTGCGCACTTTTGTGACCGCCTGTGTCGGCCGCCTCAAGTCACAAGTTGTACTCGAGGCCCTCGAACGCGGTGCCTGGGGAGTTCTGCTGGGTTGTTGTCCCGAAGATGAATGTGATCACCAGGGCAGTCAGCGGGCCAAGGCCCGCGTAGCAGCTCTGCAGGTTGCGCTCGAGCGAATAGGTATCGAGCCCGAGCGAATAAAGGCCAGCGAGATCCCCAAGGGCAATAACAAGGAGTTGACAGCGGCGAGTGCCGCGTTTCTGGAAGAATTGAAAAAACTAGGGCCGCTGCAGGGTAGGTGAGCAGAATGATACTTCAAATACCCTACGGCAAAGACGATGAACTCAGTATCGAACTAGCCGACCAATTAGTGGCCGAAGTCATCGAACCACGAACTGTCGAGATCGGCGATCAGAGTGAGACGATTCGACAGGCCGTTTCGAATCCGGTTGGCCCACAGAGCATTGAAGATTTCCTGGCCGATGCCCAAAACGTGCTGGTTATCGTCAACGACGCTACCCGGCCGACCCCGACCAGGCAGGTGCTCGACGTTCTGGTAGAAATGTTCAATGGTGTCGATGTCGACTTTCTGGTGGCGACCGGCATCCATCGAGCCCCGACCGAAGAAGAGTACCTGCAAATCTTTGGCCAGGGCCACTATGAAAGATTCAGGGACCGGATTTTTGCACATGACTCACGCCGCAGCGAGGATATGGTATTTCTCGGCCGTTCAAAAAACGGGACCGAAATGCGCGTCAACCGGCGCGGAGTCGAGGCGCACAAGATAATCATTATCAGTTCGGTCGAGCCGCATTATTTCGCCGGGTATACCGGTGGGCGCAAGTCTTTTTTACCCGGGATTGCCGCTTATGAAACCATCGAGCAAAACCACAAGCTGGCTTTGAAGCCCGAGGCCAAGGCGCTGGCCCTCGAGGGTAATCCGGTTCATGAGGACATGATCGACGCACTCAAGACGGTCAAGCCCGAAATCTTTGCAATCAATACCGTCCTGGACAAGAAACACCGGATCTATGCGGCCGTGGCCGGTGATATCAACGAATCTTTCTTGGCCGCCACGCACTTGGCCAACGAGATCTTCGCGGCCCCAATTTCTCAAAAAGCCGACATTGTCGTTTCGGTCGTCAAATTTCCCGGCGATATCGATCTTTACCAGGCCCAAAAAGGAATCGACAATGCCAAACACGCCCTGAAAGAAGGCGGCATTTTGATCCTGGTAGCCAAGTGCCGCTGCGGAGTCGGCGAAGAGTCCTTTGTGAATTTGCTCAGTAGCGCAAGTTCGCCCAGGGACGTACTCGAGAGAATAGAAAAGAAGTACCTGCTCGGCTACCATAAGGCGGCCAAGATGGCCGAAGTCGGGCTGTGGGCCGAGACTTGGGCGGTAACCGATCTGGAACCCGACATGTTGGAGAAGATCTTCATCCGGCCGTGTAGCTCGCTGCAGGCTGCCCTGGATGATGCTTTGCATTCAAAGGGTTTAGCTGCGCGAGTTTTGTTTTTACTCGACGGCGGCCTGACTGTTCCCATATTGGAGAAACAGACATGATTGTTGCCGAACAGAAGCCTCTCGATGAGATCCTCGAGTGGCTCAAGAATGACAGCAAGATTTTGTTGGTCGGCTGCCGGACTTGTGTGACGGTCTGCGCGGCGGGCGGCGAAAAGGAAGTCGACAGTTTGGCGAGTCTACTCAAGCTGGCCGGCCAAAAGCGCGGCAAGCCGATTGAAGTCACCAGGTTGATGATTGAGCGCCAATGTGATCCTGAATTTGTCGGGGACATGCTCGAAGCGGCCAGGGAACACGACAAGGTCTTGTCGTTAGCCTGCGGGGCCGGTGTCCAACTGGTGGCCGAAATGGTCGGCAACGTGCAAGTCTTGCCGGCCTTGAATACGCTCTTCATTGGGGCGGCCGAAAGTAAGGGGATCTGGGTCGAGCGCTGTCAGGCCTGCGGTGAATGTAAACTGCATTTGACCGGGGGCATCTGTCCGGTGGCGCGCTGTTCCAAGAGCTTGATGAACGGTCCCTGCGGTGGGTCCATGGATGGACATTGTGAAATCGACCCGAATGTGCCCTGCGGCTGGCAGCGAATCGTGGAGCGCCTCGAGGAGCTGGGTTGCCTGGAACAGTATGAGGAAATCTTGCCGATGGCGGACTGGTCGCATGCCCGCTCGGGCGGGCCCAGAAAAGTCGATCGGGATGACTTGAAATAGCAGCGGGAGAACTGAAGTGAGCGAATCGATGTCAAACCTGGAGGCGATGCTCGAGTCCGGTAATTTCACGATAACCGCCGAAGCCGGACCCCCGCGCGGGGCACAAGCCGAAGTCATCAAGGAAAAGGCAGGCATTCTTCGGGGCTATATAGATGCCTGCAATGTGACCGATAATCAAACCAGCGTAGTGCGCATGTGCAGTATGGCGGCCTGCTCGATTCTGCTTGGTGAAGGGCTCGAGCCGGTCATGCAAATGGTTTGTCGCGATCGAAACAGAATTGCGATCCAGAGCGATATGCTTGGCGCGGCCGCACTGGGAATCAAGAACTTGCTGTGCCTATCCGGGGACCACCAGAGTTTCGGGGATCACCCCAAGGCCAAGAACGTTTTCGACATTGATTCAATTCACCAGCTGCAAATCGGTCGCGGGTTGCGGGATGACGGCAAATTTGCCGGTGGCCAAGAGGTCGATGGCCGCCCGGCGCTGTTCTTGGGAGCTGCCGCGAATCCGTTCGCCGATCCGTTCATGATTCGGGTGCCGCGCCTGGCCAAGAAAATTGCGGCCGGGGCGCAGTTTATCCAGACCCAATGCGTTTTCAATATCGAGAAATTTGGGAGTTGGATGCAGGCAGTTCGCGAGCGGGGCTTGCATGAAAAGACACATATCCTGGCCGGGATAACGCCGATTAAAAGCCTGCCGATGGCAAAACACATGGCGACTCGGGTAGCCGGCATGGATCTACCCGATGACCTTCTCGCTCGAATCAAAGGTGTCGAGAAAAAGAAGCGCAGCGAAGAAGGTCTCAAAATTGCTATTGAGACAATCAAGCGCCTGCAAGAGATCGAAGGCGTCAGGGGCATTCACATCATGGCCATTGAATGGGAAGATGCCGTACCGCAAATCGTCGAGCGGGCCGGATTGTATCCCCGCCCGCAGGTTGGCAAACCTTGAAGTTTACAAAAGCAGATAGCGCGCCTTATCAAAAGCCCACAACAAAATAAGACCGCAAAAACCACAGACCAGAGCAGGTTCTAAGTAGCGTGAATAAATGCGGCTAGTGGCAGTTCGCAAACGCCGGGCACTTCGCCGATGACGAGCTAGAATTCTGTGGGAACGTTGGCGAATTCGCTGGGTACGCAGCTCGTCCAAATCGTGGCGGGCCAGCGATTTGAGCTGTCCGAACAGTTCGTCGACTTGATCATTTTCGATATCGGGCGTCATGCTTTCGCCTCGCTGACCACAGGGTAAAGACCCGGGGTTTTCTGGTTGAGTTTTTTGGCTAACAGCTTACGCGCCCGGGAGAGGCGCTTGCGCAGCGCAGCCGGCTTCAGTCCACAAATTTCGGCGACCGCGGCCGGACTGATCTCCTCGATCGCCACCAGCAGAATGACCTCGCGGTATTGAAGCGGCAGTGACGCCAGGGCTTGTTCGAGACGCAACTCGAGTTCCCCTGCGGCGACCGATTCAAAAGGACAGTCGGGCCCTTCAGCCAGGATTTGTACCCGGGACAACTCCTGGACCCGGTTGGCGTCTAGTAAGCGCCAGCGCCGATAGCTGATGAACAAGTTGCGCGCGACTGTAAAAAGCCAGGCGGCCAGGTGTGTGTCTGGCCTGAGCTCAGCGGCTTTGGTGGCCAGCCGGATCCAGGTTTCCTGAAGGAGATCTTCGGCCACATCCTGGCGCTTGCTCAAGCGTACTAAAAAGCCGAATAATCTCGCACGAAAGAGTTCATATACCTGGTCGAAGGCGGCCGCGTCTGCCTCGCGCAGCCGGGCTACCAGTTTTTGTTCGGTTTCTCGGTCCACATAGGGATCAACGCCTGAAGAAGGGGCGCGTGACAAGTTTTTTGTCACACAAGTGCATTCAGCGCGTTTCCTCCATGAAAGATACAGTACATTGACAGACTGGAGGCAGGCTATGTTGGATTTCATGCGGGCAGGTGGTTATTCGATGTGGTTTATTCTCGTAATCGGCTTTGTCGCCCTGGGCGTGGCCGGTTCGTTCGCCTGGCGGCCGGGTGAACGCAAGCTGGGTGTTTTGCGGCCATTGTCCCTGGCTACGGTCTTTGCAATTCTAGCCGGCATATTTTCTGATATTGGTGCAACCATGAAGACCGTCACCAGCGTCGAAGAGTATGCTCAATCTCCCGATCTGCACTTGATCGTCATGACCGGCTTGGGCGAATCTATGGCGCCGGCTATCTTGGGTTTCAGCATTCTGGCGGTTGCCTGGCTACTGGCGGCGGTTGGCTTGAGGCGAACCGCGTAAGAAGTTGCCAGAAATACTACTCATAGAAATGCTCGATGGTTGTGCCCGGATAGTAGTGCTCGAGAATTTCTTCGTAATCAACTCCTTTTAAAGCCATCACGGCCGCACCAATCTGACAAAGCACGACTCCGACCAATCCCGGTTTTCCCCTCTCAGAAGAAGCTTTCTTGCTTTTTCCTCCAGCGAGATGCAATGATTTGAATATGGCAAGGAGAAAACGAAAAATGGATATTTACGGTGGCAGATCTCCTTTGAGTATTCCGCTCTACTCTTTTCTTGAAGCAGCGCGATACATTGGGATGCCGCAATCCACGCTTCGCGCCTGGGTGTTTGGTCAGAAATTCCCAAAAGCGTCAGGATCTGGATTCTTCAAGCCACTGATCGAACTCGACGCTGAACCACAAGAACCCAACCACCTTTCCTTCACGAATCTCATTGAGGCACAAGTTCTAGCAGCAATGAGGCGTACACACGGGGTTTCAATGACCAAGGTCAGGAACGCCCTTGCTTACCTGTATAAACATTTCGACATGGATCATCCACTTGCCAGCCACGAGTTTGAAACTGACGGTGTTGACATTTTTATCTCTGAACTTGGTGCATTGATTAGCGTTTCGGATAGTGGCCAAACCGCAATGCGCGAGGCAATCAAGATGCACCTTGAAAGAATAGAAAGAGATGATGACAACGTTGCCGTCAGACTGTATCCATTTATCCGATCAGTTCCAAAACCAGATGAGCCTAAAGTCATTGTCATTGATCCTAGGGTGTCCTTCGGTCGTCCTGTCCTCGTCGGCACCGGAATTCCCGTCGAAACGATAGTTGACAGGTTCCACGCAGGAGAATCACTCAGCGAGCTTTCGAACGATTACTCTTGCGAGACAAAACTGCTGGAAGAGGCCATTCGTTGTGCGCTCCCGAAGGCGGCCTGAAAAGCTTGCTTATTTCGTCGACCGCTGCTTGGGCGGAAAAACTGTTCCTGAAATACTTCGTGCTGCAGGAAAAAAAGTAGAACCACACGATAAGCACTTCCCCGAAACTGCGCTAGACGAGGATTGGCTGCCTATTGTTGGAAGAAAAAAATGGGTAGTCCTTACTGAAGACAGCAGGATCCGTTACGTACATGGGCAAGCTATCGAGCGTGCAAAGATTCGCGTTTTCATTCTTATGTCGAAAAAGCTAAATGGCCAGCAGATGGCCGCTGCATTTTTAAAAGCGATTAATAGAATTGAAAAAATGGCCAGAAAAAACCAGGGCCCGTTCATAGCGAAGGTGTACAAGGACGGTCGAGTTGTCATGTCTGAAGTTCCTTATGCAAAAGAGCAAAAAACGACTTTGTTTCTCATATGTTGGTTAAAATCATAATGCGCGTTTCTGTCTACAATGATATCTGCTTGATCAAATCGAATGCCCG
>JAFDKH010000069.1 GCA_019307065.1 Deltaproteobacteria bacterium | reverse complement strand
GTGCCGGGGGCGGGACCGGGATGAGCCCCTGGCGAATGATGAACGAATGGGGAGTGCCGCCGGTAGAACTCCATTCACTTTGTTACCGCTATGTCAAACAACTGGCCGACAAGGGTCAGCATGTTCCCGCATTAGCCTTTGCGGGTGGTTTTACGTTTGAAGACCAAATCTTCAAGGCCCTTGCCATGGGCGCGCCCTTTGTCAAACTGGTCGGCATGGCCCGCTCCCCCATTGCAGCCGCCATGGTGGGTAAGACCATCGGCCGGGCAATCGAAGACAATCAGCTTCCAGTCTACGTGGAGCGTTTTGGCAATTCCAAGGATGACATTTTCATCACCGCCAGTGAATTGCGCAAAGAGTTGGGAAACAAAGAGTTCGAAAAGCTGCCTCCCGGTGCGCTTGGCCTTTATACATACTACGAACGGCTCGCCCAGGGGCTTCGCCAGCTCATGGCGGGTGTCAGGAAGTTCTCTCCTGAATATATTGAGCGAGATGATTTGGCTAGTCTAACCCCGGAGTGTGCCAAGGTCAGTGGAATTCCACATGTCATGGACGTCGACAAGAAAGAAGTTGAAAAACTTTTGAAGTCCGCCATAAAAAAACGTGCTACAAAAACCAAGCCCAGAGCCAGAACAGTCAAGAAAAGCAGGTCAAGGCGGGCGTCAGCCAGATGAACTCAGAATACTAATTGATAGCGAGTGGCGGGGCCAAGTCCTTTTCGTTGGATCAGTTTCGCGTCGACCAGCGACCGGAGGATGCGTGAAATCGTTCTTTCAGGCAAGTGGGTTTCCTTCCTGAGCTGCTTTGGCGTCTGGCGTTGTTCGGGCAGGTTCTTGAAGCATTGAAGCACCGCCATTGCGGAAACCGACAGATCGCGGATCGAATCCACGCGCTTCTTGTAGAATTCGATCGAGTCGATGGCAGCGTTGACTGCCTTGAGCATGAATGTCAGAAACAGCTCCATCCGGTACTTCTTGGGATCGGGGTGGAATCTTGCGGCTGCAACACGTGCGAGGACCGCGTAGTACTCGGTTTTGTTCTGCTCAATGAATCTGTCGACGGCACAATACGGTGCCACCTGGTTGAGATTCGGATCGTCACACTGGATCAGTGCCAACAGGAACAGAGCTCTTCCCAGCCGTCCGTTTCCGTCCTGGAACGGATGGCTGGCGAGAAAACGGAAGACCAGCTCGCATCCGACGGCGATGGGCCAGGGATGCTCGTGCAGAGTCTGATTGTACCACTCTAACATCTTTGCGATCGCGGTTTCGGTTATAGGACCCGGATCGCTGGTCTGAAGGACGATTCGCTCGTCGCCGGTTGCAGCATTGTGTTCTATCACCGAGTTGGGCACGACCTTATAACGTCCGAGGTGATAAGCGGCGGGAGGGTAGTATTTAAGCAGCTCGCGATGCAAGCCGCATAGGGTAGCCTGGGTTAAAGGGAAGAGTTCCGCGCCCTGTGAATAAACCACCGCCAGCATCTCTCGGCAGCCGGCGACTTCCTCGAGGCTTCGTTCGCGGTCCCTGGAAATCTTTTCTTCGATCCGGAAACGCTTGGCCGCGAAAGCCGTGGGCCGGCCGTCCAGGGCCAGCTCAGTGTCGATCCATTCAATTTCCGCATCCGTGAGCACCGCGTTCTCGATCCGGGTGGTGGCCCCGATGGTGCTGATGCGTGCCTGCTGGTGAATGGCCTCCCGATTCTTCCAATCGATGCCGGCCAACAATTCGGCGCACTTGGCAGCTTTTAGGTCGACTTCCTTTAGTTGCCGGATTTTCCGGTCGTCCAGAGTGTAGGAAATAGGCATTTGCGCAGACTATAGCATATCCCGCCATATCACGCCACAAAATTAATAAAAATGTGGCGGAATATGGCGGGAATTGAGTTATTAGCAGTAAAGTTCTGTAATTTGATTCTGCCGGGAATCCATACTGCGTAACCCCTTGGATCACCGACAGAACCATTCGGTGATGACGATTCTATTCAGAGTGGTTTTTATAAATAATGACTTTCTTCTCAGGAATCATCCAACTAATCAATCCGCTCAAACTCTTTTGGGTATTGTGCGGCCAAATCAATATAGAGCTGCTTGCCGTAGTTCCAAAACTCCTTGTGCTGTTGGTTGACCTCTCCAGTCACCTTGGCCGGCACGCCTTTGACAATCTTCTCTTTGGGTATTTTCATCTCTCCCGGCACCACGCAACCCTCGGCCACGATGGCCCACTCGCCAACCTCTACACCAAAGCTGAGAACAGCTCCCATCCCGATAACAGCACAGTCATCGATTCTGTTGCAGTGAAGTATTGCGCCGTGACCAACTGTGACTCTTTCTCCCAAAACACTCAGTCCTTCGGGCCGAATGTGAATAGTAGCGTTCTCCTCGACGGCAGTCCCGGGCCCCAGGCGGATACTGCCATAGTCACCCCTGAGCACCGCTCCATGACCAATGTAGCAATCAGAACCAATCACCACATCTCCGATCACGCGTGCCGAGTCACTCACCCAGGCGCCTTTAGCAACCTGAGGTTTTCTGTCTCCAAAGCGGTACAAAGCCATCTGTTAGCTCCTTAGTGAAAACCAGGGTTTTCAAACTCATCTCTCGATTGCCAGGTGAAGGAGAATCGCTTCTTCGACGGTGGTTATGATCTCAGTCGGAAGCGAGCCGAGTTTGCGCAGGATGCGCTCCTTTGACACCGTGCGGATCTGGTTGGCCATTGCCTTGGAGTCTTTTCGCATACCCATCTCCCGGGGTATTCTGACATCGAAGGGATAGATTCGAGATACTTTTGTAGAAAGGGGCACCACGGTCACCAGGGGGGCCAACTCGTTGTTCAGGTTGTTGGAGATCACCACTGCGGGACGTCTTTTTCTCACCTCGGCCCCCATTGTCGAATCAAAGTTCACCAGCCAGACATCCCCTCGCCTAATCGATGCCATCAGACACCACTTTGTCAAGTTCCTCGCACTCGGCTTTCGATTCAGGGTAGGCCTCCAGGTAAGCTTCCCGCAATTGCTCCTGTTGAAGGCGTTTCAGTTCCTTCTCGACGGCCTGCGAGATGAAGGCGCTTCGCTTTCTTTTGGGCAGAATCTTGCCCACCTTCTCGATCAACTTATCTTCCATCACCACCGAGATTTTTACTTTCGCCATTTTTATGCCTCCAATTAGTATGCTATATTATTCCATAATTATTGGCAAGAAATATATTGAGCCTTATAAGTGGGGAATATCAGGGAAAGAGATAAGGGCCTGTTGTTTGTGAACATAGGGACCGATCCAAGGGACGGCGATCCAAGGGACGGAGGTCGACTAACTCGACTTCCCTTAGAAAATTTGTGGCGCCCATACTACTCCAGCAGCTTGGCGATCTTGTCCTTGGTCACTTCTCCTTGGAGCATTTCGATCAGTGCTCCCTTGGCATCCAGGCAATAGATTCCCGGAACGACCATCAGCGCCTTCATTTCAGTGTACTTCTCGGCAGCCTTGGCTTGTGCGTCCCGGTCTATCCTTTCCACAGGCAACTTGGGGCTGGAGGAGTTGGCAGCCTGAAGAGCCTCCCAGCTGGCCTCGATCCGATTTCGGGTGCACTCGCAGGCCTCCTTTTGGCCGATGAAAACGATGCGGGAAACTTTCGGCTTGGCTGGCTTGGCTGGCGAATTGGTTTCCAAGACGGTCTTCTTTTCAGGCTCTGCTGCATTTTTTGCGATGCCTTGATAGGCGAAAAATATGCCAACCAGCACGATCAGCAACCCCGCTCCTCTGCGGAGCCATTCCATGGTAGTAGCCGCTCGCTTGGATTCGATGAGTTTCTTGGCAAATCCCATAGACGTCCCGGCGATTAGAATCAAAACGCTGTGTCCAAGCGCATAGATCAGCAGCAGAAACCCACCATAGGTGACCGAGGCACCCGACCCGGCCAGGTAGGTCAGCAAGACGACCAGAATCGGCGCGGCACACGGGGCGGAGACCACCCCAAACAACAAGCCCAGGATGAAAGCTCCCAGTCCGCCGCGGATCTTGGGTTGTATGTTGAACGGCATCGGGATGCTGAACTTCAAAACGCCCATCAGGTGCAGTCCCATCACCAGGCACACCGCGGCGACTATCCAGTTCCAGACTCCCGACACTTCTCCATACAGGCTGCCGGCCAGGGCGGCGATGACACCCAGCAAGGTGAACGTTAAAGACAATCCGAGCACGAAGACCAGCGAATAGAGAAAAGCCCTCAGGATACCGGCGTCTTTTTCTCTGCGTCCGGCTACGAAACTCATCATCAGCGGGATCATGGCCAGCACGCAGGGATTGGACGCGGTCAGGATACCGCCCACGAACACAGCCACCACGGCCAACCACGGGTTGGTCTGGATGTACAAGCCTGCGTTATTTACGAAGTCTTCAAACACCTTTTATGTCTCCATCTCTTTCAGCCAGGCCGCGATCTGGTCCGCCTTGGGAACCTTGCCCGAGGCCTTGATCTGCCCATTGATAATCAAGGCCGGTGTGATGGCAATCCCGAATTTCATGATCTGGTCGATCTTATCGATCTTTTCTAGCTCGGCTGTAACGTTAGCCAGGCCGATCGCCTTTTGTGCCTCTTCGTACAACTTGTTACACTTCATACAGCCCGGGCCGAGTACTTGTATCTTCATGTCAGTTCTCCTTCGATTATGCGATCAGTCCGAAAATGAATCCCACCAACGTGGACATGACTACCGTTAGCAGGCAGAAAACGAGCGTCTTCTTACCGCCGACGACCTTGTAGATCACCAGCAGGCTGGGCAAAGAAAGCGCCGGCCCAGCCAACAGCAACGACAAGGCCGGTCCCTTGCCCATGCCCAAATTTATGAGCATCTCAACGATCGGTATCTCGGTCAGGGTTGCGAAGTACCAAATCATTCCAACAAACGAAGCAAAGAAGTTGGAAAGCAGGCTGTTGCCGCCAATCACGCCGGCGACCGCATGTTCCGGGATCAGTCCGCCGATGAATCCGGTGATGAACACGCCCCCGAACAGAAGCGGAATGATCATCAGGCCGAAGTCCCAGGTGGCACTCATCCACTCTTTGACCTCGGCGCGGGAGAACCAGCGCCAGACCATCAGCAGCGTAAGCAACCCCATGAAACCGGCGATGTACCATTTCACGCCGTGGATGCTTTGGGTTACGCTGGGGACCGGTTCGATCGAGGTGATCTCGTCCTTGTTGAGTCGTTGGGAGTCCGGAGCAAGGCGGCCATCTTGGTCGTACTCCTTGAAGTCGATGTGGTTCTGGGTGTCATAGCGGATGTTGGCACTGATAGTTGCGCCGTCGTTGGTCGTGATAGTCACGTCGTTGGTGTTGTACCAGTCCGAGAAAACCAGAAACAAGATCATGCACAGGAAGTAAAGCGACGTCTTCCAGAGCGGCCTGGGGTTGGGCGGTGCTTGGGGGATCTGGGCAGCTTCGACACGTTTTCTTTCAGAGCGTCTAAAGAACAGGGACATCAGCAGTCCGATGATGACTGCGAAGACAACCGCCCCGATGGCCCGTGCCAGACCGAGGTCGAGGCCCAGCACCCGGGCCGACAGGAAAATGGCCATTACGTTGATGGCCGGGCCGGAGTAGAGAAAAGCGCTGGCCGGGCCGAGGCCGGCGCCCATTGTATAGATTCCGGCGAACATGGGAAGTACGCTGCAGGAGCAGACCGCCAGGATGATGCCCGAAACCGACGCCACCGCATAGGCCGTCATCCGTTTGGACTTCGGGCCGAGATAGCGCATCACCGATGCCTGGGAGAGGAAAGTGGAGATGGCCCCGGCGATGAACATGGCCGGGACCACGCAGGCCAGAGTGTGGTGGATTGCGTACCATTGCAGCAGCCGAAAAGCCTCCAAAACTGCGTTGGAGACCTTGGGATTGCCCAGAGGCAAAAAGTACGCCACCAGGAAAATACCCGCCAGCCAGGCGAACTTTTTCCATTCTTTCATTCGGAACTCCAGCTCGTTCTCAGAAATATTTGCGCTCGAGCCACTTTAGAAAATGTACGTTAGGAAGCCTTGCAAGCGGTCCCGATCCGCTCCTTTTTTTTAAACCATTCAGAAAGCTTCACTTCCAGGTCGGCGATGTTTTCGTCGCCGAGGGCCTTGCGTAATGTCCGGATGATCACACTGTGAGGTTCGCTCAGGTTTTTCGGGATCCGGTAGTGCATCCACGATCCTCCGCGCCGATTGGTCACCAGTCCCGAATGGAGCAGGGTGCGCAAGTGGCGCGAAGATTTGGACTGGGTAATCTCGAGGGCCCCCTCCACATCACAAACACATAGCTCCCCGTGCAGGAGTAGCATGCCCATGATCTGCAGCCGGGTCTCCTCCGAAAGCGCCTTGTAAATCTCTGTCAGCATTCTCATGCTTACCTCCTTCATACCCACATACCCGCATATTCGATTATGTGCAAGTAAAAAAGGATTAAAGCAGGGACGGAGGTAGAAAAAAGGACCAGACCAGGGACGGAGGTAGGCTTGATGCACTCAGTATCTGTCAACCTGCATTCTGGACAACTTCCAACAGGGTAATGATTAGTTGAACATACGTTTCGGTTGACCTGCCGGGATGAGGCTGTAAGATCGAAATATGTCAAAAGCAGATCTGACACAGAGAAAAAGAGCCTGGCAACTTGCTCACAAGCTGCTTACTCTCGCCGGGATCATTGCGGAAAGGGAGGGGGCCGACATGGTCGCCGTCAGAACCGAGGAATTCTGCAAGGCCATGGGACAGCCCGAGGGGGCCAGACTGGAAGACGTCCGGGATTTCGTGCGCGAAGTGGTCGAGTTCATGCAGGGCTTTGGCATGTACATGATCTGCGGTTGCGCATATTTGTCCCTGTCGGTCGCACCCGAAGAGCGCCTGCAGCTGGCCCTCGATGAAAACCGCGAACCGATCTCTTTTTCCCCGGTTGATATCGACGACTACATAGACGAATACATAGCCGATTCACAAGGCAAGCGGGGCTTTGCCATCCGCCGGGCTTGTGATGCCGATGATAGAGAAATCTCGGGGACAAAATCTCGGGGACGGTGAATCTCCAACCGAAATGTGAGCTTAAAGCCATAAACAACCAATCAGGGGAGGAGCATGATGAAACCTTTTATTAACGCGGTAATCGTCGTGTCCTGTGTTCTCGTCGGCGGGTACACCATGCAGACCAGGGCGGGCGACTCAAATTCGATCTTCGATAAGCAGATTCCCCAGAAGAAACGAGTAACTTCCGGAGAAAAGAACACCGGCAGGAATGCCATGGACTGGCTTTTCCGCCATACCTGCCCGCAGATCATGAAAGGGAAGGCAAACCCCGAAGAAGTCAAGGAATCGGACTATCAGACGTTAATTGGAAAACTGTATGCGGCTCGTCATCTCTATCCCTCCGTACTGGACGAACTGAAAACAAAAAAATACTTTCAAGGGCTACTCAAACGCGTGAAGGCGACAAGCGCAGAGGGGTACCTGAAGCAGTGCACCCGGGTTGCCCACGAGTATGCAACCGGCAAGAACGCTAAGGACAAACCTCTCTCCGATGTGTGCCTGGGAGAAAGGTATCCGGTGTGGATCAACCTGGATCTGATCGAGAAGTATTACGAGCAGTGGAAGGAATGGAAGGAGACCGGCAAGGGCAGGAAACCCCTCGTCTTCCGTTCGAGGCAGTGCCTTGAGTGGGCACGCCGGGCAATGAACATCAACGAACTGGTTGCGCACGACGAAGCCCTCGATCTGAAAGTTCTGAGCGGGAAACCCGATGAAACCACCCTGCGCAAGATACTCAGTCCATCCGTTGGAGCGAAACAGTGCGACACAAACGATGAATTCAAGGACGCTTTCAAGGAGATCGACCCGAAAAACAAGGATTCCGTTTTCTCCCGGCGGGAAAAACAAGTCTTGGAAATGGAAAAACTTGCGGGGATCGAGTACGCTGGCGTGCGGGTCTGGTACACAGGCAGGAAGAACGCCTTCAAGAACAAGAGGAACAAGATCCTCTATCGCTTGACCAAGGATATCGAGATACGCGGCAAAAAGCTGAAGGCGGGAACTTTGTTGGAAAAACTCTCGGACAAGTTCTAGATAATAATCTCTCAAGCACTTCAATTTCGAGGTTCTAAGAACCGGGGTCGCAACACTAAACACAGGGCCGGCAGGAGGCCCAGGGCACCCACCAGGCAGGCGCCGATCGTGACTACCACTAAGAAGCCGAACCACTGTAAGGCCAGAAAGTAAGACAGGAACAAGGCCGCGAACCCAATGATAACCGACAGGGCGTTGAAAACGATTCCCCTCCCGGTGGTGGTCAGGGTGACGCGCACCGCCTCGGGCGGCTGCTTACCCTTACGCCGCTCCTCGCGGTAGCGCCACAAGAAATGGATGGTGTAGTCGATGCCGACTCCGATCATGATCGAAGACAGCATGGCGGTTGTGATATTGAGCGGGATACCGGTATAGCCCATCAGGCCGAACAGCAGGGCCAGGGCCATTCCGATAGGGATAACCGCTAGAATTCCCGCCACGAACGAACGAAACAGCATCATCACCAGCAAGCTGACCAGCACTAAAGAAAGCAGCAAGCTGGCAATCTGGCCGTTGACAATTGCCTCCGACATGCGGCCGAGTATTCCGATGAATCCGCCGACCACCGGAAAGAATCCCTCGGGGGCCGCGGCTTTTTCCGCTCTGGCGAACTCCATGACACGGTTGATGGCATTTGAGCTGAGGGTGTTCAACCTGGCGGTGATCAGCGAGTTTTCGTAGTTGAAATCAACGACCCGATCGAAGTCCTCGGGGTCACCGGCCATCGAGTAGAGCAGGAAGTACTGGGCCACCGCCTGGCGGGTATCGGGAATCTTGTTAGGCTCGGGGCTTTCGTCATCCAGTACCCGGTTCATCTGGCGCACGAGCTTGGCAACCGAACTGGTCTGGCCTACATCGGGCAAGGCTGCCAGTCTCTTCTCCACGGCATCGATTCGCTTGAGTACGGCCGGGTCTTTGATGTCACCATGGGCCACCATGCTCAACGCGGCCGATCCTCCGAAACTCTTATCGACCAAACGGGCTACCCGTCGGATCGGCGAATCGTAGGGATGCTCGGCCATCGGATCGGTATCGACCACCAGGAAATACATGCCACTGGCAGTCACAGCCGCGATTACAACCGCACTCACCAGCAGCCCGCGCGGCCGATGGGCAACCAGGGAGGCTACCGCGTGCAGCATCCGTTCGAGCGGCCGAATACGACCGCCGCGGTTGGTTACCCCGACTACCGGTTTTGGTTTTTTCAGGACCGCCAGCCAGGCCGGAATGAAAACCAGGCTGCCCACCAGGGCGAAGGCCACGGCCGAGGCGGCCAGAATGCCGACCTGTCGCGCAGGAATGATGATGTGTGACAACAGACAGAGCAATCCGGCGATAGTGGTCAGGCCGGTAACCAGCACCGGGTAGACCAGGTGCCGCACTACCGCTCTTGCCAGCTCTTTGCTGGATCGCTGATCGCCCGGTTGGTTCTCTTCCTGGAAGCGTGCCAGAACGTGGATCCCGTAGTCATTGGCCACCGCGATCAGGATTATCGGCACCAGGATTGTAATCATCTGGATATTCCAGCCCAAGAGCGGGATCAGGCCCATGCCAAAGGCAATCGACATCACCACCACCACGAAAGGCAGGAGCATTCCCCGGATCTGGCGAAAGCAGGCGAACAGGAAAAGCAGCATGAGCGCCAGGCCGACCGACATCAGCATCCCGAATTCCTTGGGAATGGTGTGAGCTAGATGATGCCTGAGGTGGGGCATTCCGGTGATCTCGACTTGCTCGGGGCCGGGCACATCGGCGATCAGTTGTTTCAGTCCGGCCATGGTCTCGTCGTCCTTGGCTTTCGCATTGAGCATGCCGATCACCGCGGTGGCCCGGAAGTCCTTCGACACCACATTGCCGTATACCACTTCGTTGGTTTTCAGCTCGGCCCTCAATCGTTCGCGGGACTCGTCATTTGTCGGGATACGTTTGATGGCCGGATCGACCACCAGAGTATCGTCCTGTGAGCGGATGTCTTTCAGGGTGAACAAGGACAGCACCCGATCGACTTGCTTGAGCCGGCCCATCCTGCGCGAGATCTTCCTTAGCCGCTTGAGGGTGTCCGTAGCCAGCACGTCTTCGGCACTAATTACCAGCATGACCATTTCAGTGCCGCCAAACAGGTCTTCGATCCGGTTGAGATCGAGCCGCTCGACCATGTCTGCGGGTAGCATGCTCTTGATTTCGGGATCAATCTCGGCGTTCGGCAAGCGGTATGCGGACAAGGCTGTGGCCGCAATGAAGGAAACGATCATCAGCCAGCGGAATCTGACTATAAAGTCTGCAACCTTGCGCATTATCCGCAAGACCGTATCACAGGCACACGAAACGACGCAAAAGTAGTCCATTTGGCGGGACACTTTTGGGGAAAAACAGGGGGAAAAACAGGGACGGAGGTCTGCTTGTCGGAAAAACAGGGACGGAGGTCTGCTTGTTGCTGTGGGAAACAGGGACGGAGGTCTGCTTGTTGCTGTAAAATCAGTGACTTGGAGCGTACCCTGTCCCCGGCCTCAGAACGATGCGCACTCGTAGCCGGCCCCGGAAGTCAGGCGGGCAAAATGAAGCGTGGTGCTTCCGGGACTGTCGAACCAGGCCCAGACGATGTCTTTGTTGAAATGCTGGCGCAGCGGGTCATCGCGGCGGCCCCATTTTGCCACCGAAGAAATATCCAGCGGGCCTTCGAGAAAAGTTCCCGCGCTGTCTATTCGCGACAACCAATAGACATTGGATGCATTCCAGCCGACGACATACTGCTCGCTTGCGTCGCCGGCTGGTTGCCAGCGGGCGATAGTCGAGTCGGCTTCGTTAATAGAGTCGGTATCGGTCAGCCAGACGACGGTGCCGGCGCTGAGATTCTGGGCGATGGTCGAAAAGCCGATGTCCTGATTCATCGTCGATGGATTGTAAGAGCTTTGGCCCAGGGTCATCGGGTTCTGGTGGGTGTTGAAGACCAGGGCCCAGCCGCTTGGCGAAAGCGCGGCGCCTCCGATTTCCCCGGCCACGCTGCCGTTACAACCGGCATCCAGGTCGATAACTTTGCTGCTCCTGTGGTTCAAGTAGATACCGCCCTGGGAGTTGGTTTCTAAATCGCCCGAGGTTCCCGGGTAGCAGTCGGTCACGCAGACCGGCAGAAAGCTGGTTGTGGCCGGGTTGAACCTGAGCAAGTTGCTCATGCTGTGCGAACAGCCCCAGGTCCAGCTGGTCGATTCATTGCCGGCAATACTCGCCCATTTCAGGGTGTCGCCCTCGTGACCCGAGTTGGAGTGTACGTGGTAGTAGGCGCCGTACTTGCCGTCGCCGTATTCCATGCGGCTGTCCCCGATTAGAAAGTCGTCGGGAGCGTTGTCGGTGTTGATCAGTTCGGTGGTCCAGCTCTCCGAGCCGCTCAGGTCGAAACGCCTGATATAGATCTTATTGGCGCCGTCGTCCCATAAAAGAGCGGCGAAGTGGCCGTCCGCTTCAGCGGCCAATCCGCGTAACTCATAACCCGAGCCGAGCTCGAAAGTGTTGACCAGCTGATCGCTGGCATCCAGGCGGGTAGCCCGGGCAGTCAGGTTGCCGCCTGCGTTGGTCGTGTAGCCGATTAAGGTTTGACAGTTGGCCAGCGGGACGCTGAAGACCGGGGCGACCGAAAGCGAACCCCTGCCCCAGATTCTCCAGTTGGAAACGCCCGCTTTGACGCCTTCGGGTACAGTTATACTGACCGTGTTGAGCCGTTCGATCAGCGTGGCGTTCGGGTCGCTATCTGCTCCCGGGTCGGCGCCGGCATCCTGGCCCGGGTCAGCCCCCGGGTCGCTGCCTGGATCGGCCCCGGCGTCGCTGCCCGGATCGGCTCCGCTGTCGTTGTCTGCATCCGCGCCCGCATCTGTCGCTGCGTCTGTTCCGGCATCGTTATCGACTTCGATGATGCCGACCGTACAGCCGGCGGTGACACCGAGAACGACAAGCAAGACCGCTGATCTAAACAACCACATGAGTTCAGCCCTTCGTGTCTTTTACAGACAAAATGTTAGCTGGTATTCGAGATTCAGTCAAAACGCGTGGCTGACGTTTTTGTTTCACTCCCCAGAACAGTTGAGGTATCTTGCGGACATAACAGGCAGGGAGACATGCTATGAAAGAACGTGCCCAGAACGGACGCAAGCATACCAGGGTCATTTTCAAGACAAAGGCGATTGTCGAATCCGGGACGGCCAGTCTGGAAGGCCAGGTACGCAATCTCAGCCTGAACGGCATGCTCGTAGGCCTGACTAAAGTGAAAACAATGGAAATCGGTGATGATGTCGTAGTGTCCATGATGATCGAGGGAAAATCTGCGCTTATGACGATTCGGCTGCGTGGCACAATAATCAGGGTACAGGAAAATACTTTGGCTGTTGTATTCGATCCACGTCTTATGGAGGTCGACTCACTGCTGTTACTCAAAACAGTTATTCTGAGCAACGGCGGTGACCGCCAAAAAGTCGAGAAAGAGTTTAAAGAAATCCTCACCGAGCGCAAGAAGAACTAAAAGAAAAGCTAGCGTCTTATTGGTGGGTCTGTTTACTGGGGTTTAATCATTACGACAGTGATTTGCCCCGAAGCTCCCTGTTTTTTCAACTCGTCGGCGACTTTTTCGGTCAACTTGGTGGAGATATCATCCAGGTTGGATATTGCATCTGTTAAAGATACGGGTAACTCGGGTATCAGATCTTGGAACGACATGAGGATCGCCATTTTGAGCGTATGCTCTTGTTCGGTGGCGAAAGTGCCGTCGAACTGACCGGCCACCCTTCCTGAAACCGGTCTGCCGGCGATCTTGTCCAGTGAATTGTAACGACCACCCCACTTGAACTGGCTCATCAGACTACCTCCTTCTTGATTTCGGTACGCTAAGTCGGTTCAAAAACAGAGACAGACCTACGGATTCTGAGCACCCTTGCCTTTTACGGCGCCCCACAACTTCAGGGCCTCTTTCCAGGGGTAGCGGTTAGCAAACATACTTACTTTGCTTTTGATTTTACCGCGCTTGTTCAACCCCAAGGCGCCTCTGAGTTTATTGGCCTGCGAGTCAGGGTTGTAGTCGGTTTTCTCTGAATACGAGGCGCCAATCACACCGGCGGTATAGGCTTTATCCAGCGGCAGCTTGATAAATTTGTTCTCATTACCTTCCACCGAGTCCAGCTCCAGGTCTTCGAATTCATCGGCGTTGATTCGGATGTTGGTGTTTGAGGCCGGATTGAACCAGAAATCTTTCTTTTTGTTTCCGAAGAAGGCGTTGTTGTCCATCTTGATGTGGGAATTGAAACGCTGGTTGTTGACACCCGGCCCGATGTTCAACGCAATCACGTTGTCGTGAATGTTGAATTTCACTTTAGTCAGAATCTCGACCCCATAGCCTAAGGTAGCCAGGTCTTTTACGCGACTCCAGGTAAACACGATAGTATTGTGATGAATGTCCGCCGTACCGGCGTTGTCTTCCGTGCCGTAGACCTCGACTCCGGACATGCGACTGGCGACTATGACATTGTTGGCCACCAACGCGCGGCCCTTGCCGTTGAGTCCGATTCCGCGGGACCCGCCGACTTTCAATCTAACGGCGTTGTTGGTGCAATTGACGAACGTGTTATTGGTGACGGTCAGGTCTGCGCCGAACAGGGTTAGGCAAGTTGCGTTAGGATTTCTCGAACCCGCGCCAACCTTCATCATTCCGGTCTCGACACCTTCCGGCTTGCCTTTGCCGCCTTCGTAGGGGTTCATCTGGCCCTGTTCAAAAACAAAGCCGTCCACGATTATCGGATGCTTGGGCTCGAAATTGTTCTTGGTGAAAATCATATGCTTCTTGGGTGCCTTGGTGAATCGATCTTGACCCGGCTGTAATACGGTTAAATGCTTAATCGGATTACGGGCGCTGAAGTCGCGCTTGAAACCGCCATACAAGTTGACCGATTTGGTCATTTCCCAAAAACCTACACCAAAAGTGCCTTTGAAGGTCCCCTCAGCAACTACGATGGTGTCGCCGGATTCGGCCTTAGCCATGGCTTTGTCGATATTCTTCATTGGTTTTTCTTTGGTGCCGGGATTCTTGTTCTTACCGCCCTTGCCAATAACGTAGATGACTTTGCCCGTTTTGGGATTGAGAATCTCTTTCAGGTCCGCGGCGGTTGCGGTTTGGGCAGCTGCAAACAAGAGCAGCGCGGCTAATGAGAAATTTCGCAGGTTAGTTGCGTTCATGTTTTCTCCCTTTCTTGGTGAGAATGTTTGTGTGCGAAACAATAGTCTATGGAGTTTATGGATTTAATCGTAATTGTCTAGTGAAAAAGGGGATAAACATTAGGGCTGAACACGTTCTTGGCACTATTTAAGGTAGAGACAAGCCGACAGGGGTGGTATGAACAAGGCATGAAATTCTTTGCCACTGCAGCCTGGGGTACCGAACCGGCCTTGCGCGATGAATTGCGCGAGCTGCGCATGCGGGCCGTGAAATGCGACCGTGGCGGGGTGCACTTCCAGGGCGATTTGCTGCACGCCTGGAAGGCTTGTTTACACTCGCGGATCGCCTTGCGCGTGTTTTTGCCGCTGGCCGAGTTCGAGGCTTCCTCCGAACAACGGCTCTACGACGGAGTCCGCGAGATTAACTGGCAAGATCACCTGACGCCCAAGCACACTCTGGCGGTCACGGCCTTCTGCCGTTCGAGCAGCTTGACTCACACCAACTACGTGGCTCAAAAAACCAAAGATGCCATAGTCGATCAGCAGCGTGACAAGCACGGCGAACGCTCCTCGGTTGATCGCCGCGATCCGGATGTAGATATCTTCGTTCACCTGAAGAAAGATGTCGCCACAGTCTACCTTGATTTGGCCGGTGAATCGCTTCACCGCCGCGGATATCGGAAACAGACCGTCGAGGCGCCGCTCAAAGAAAGCCTGGCGGCCGCCATCTTGCGTCTTAGCGGCTGGGATCGTCAGCGTCCTTTTTTCGACCCGATGTGCGGCTCGGGTACTATTGCCATCGAGGCGGCCCTGTGGTCACGCGGAGTGGCTCCCGGCCTGAGCAGGGACTGTTTTGGTTTCGAACGCTGGCCCGGCCACGACAAAACTGCCCAAGAAAAAATGGCCGAGCTGCGCCAGCAAGCTCGTGATCAGGTTTCGGTCGAAGGTCCTAAGGTGCTGGCGGCCGATATAGACGAGCGAGCGCTCACGGCCGCCAAGGCAAATGCAAAAGCTGCGCGAGCCAAGATTGATTTCATTAGAAAATCGGTAATGAAGATCGAGCCCTTGTCTCCGGCCGGGATGATTGTGACCAACCCGCCCTTCGGCCAACGCCTCGAGGCCGACAAAAATTTCTATGACGATCTGGGAGCGGCCTTGAGGAAACTCAAGCGTCACCGCCTGGCAATTCTATTGTCCCAGCGCCGCTTAGAGCGGGCTTTAAAGCTCAAAGTCGAAAAATTTCAACTTCTATTTAACGGCGACATTCAATGCCGGTTGGTGATATTCGAAGTCAACGGCTGAGGAGTTATTAGTTGGCTACACTAATCAGCTGCCACGGGCTGAGCAAGACCTATGCCGCCAAACCGCTGTTTTCGGATCTGGATATTCATATCGAACCGGGTGACCGGGTTGGCGTGATTGGGGCCAATGGATCGGGCAAATCGACACTTCTGAAAATCTTGGCCGGGCATGAAGAAGCCGACTCGGGCAAGCGCATGCAAAAAAAAGATCTGCGCGTGAGCTTAGTCGCCCAGGACCCCGTTTTTGACCAGGCCCAGACAATTCGACAGGTGCTCAGCAGGGCCCCGGAACTAGATTCGTCCGATCCAGCCGGGGACGACGTCGACAGGCAGGTTCGCCTGAGTATCATTTTAAACAAGATCGGGTTTTGCGATCTCGACCAAAGAGTCGGCCAACTCTCCGGCGGCTGGCAAAAACGCCTGGCCCTGGCCGAAGCACTGGTCAGTGAGCCTGAGCTGTTGCTGCTGGACGAGCCGACCAACCATTTGGACTTAACCGGCATTCTGTGGCTGGAGAAGTTCCTCATGGCAGCTGACCTGGCCTACCTGGTTGTTAGCCACGATCGGGCCTTTTTGGAGCGAGTCGCCAAGCGAGTAATTGAGTTGGACAAACGTCATCCCGGTGGGCTTTTGAAAGTCGACGGCGGTTATAGCGATTTTTTACAGAAAAGATCCGAGGCCCTGGCTGCTCGCAGTCAGCACGAGCAGTCCCTGGCCAACAAGGTTCGCCGGGAACTCGAATGGCTCAGACGAGGTCCCAAGGCCCGGACCACCAAGGCGGCCGGCAGGATTCAGGCGGCCGAAACCTTAATCGCCGAACTGGCTCAAATGCGTTCCCAAACCCCGAATGATGCGGCAGCCATTACGATGAACGCCACCGGCCGCAAGAGCAAACGCCTGATTGTACTGCACGGGGTCGTCAAGTCGCTGGGCGGCAAAAAGCTGTTTGGCGAGCTCGATCTGCTGTTGCAGCCCGGGATGCGCCTGGGTCTGGTAGGCGAAAACGGATCGGGCAAGACCAGCCTGTTGCGAATCCTGGCCGGTTCGCTCGAACCCGACGCCGGAGACGTTCGGCGGCTTGACAGCTTGAGCGTGGTCCACTTCGAACAGAAACGAGATGCGCTGAAGCCGGAAATTAGCCTGAAAAGGACCCTGGCCCCGGAAGGTGATTCGGTCATATACCGCGACCGCGAGTTGCACGTGGTTTCATGGGCGCGCAAGTTTTCGTTTCGTTCAGAACAGCTCGACCAGCCCGTCGGCGTGCTGTCGGGAGGGGAGCGGGCCAAAGTAGCCATCGCCCAACTTATGCTGCGTCCGGCAGATGTGTTGTTGCTTGACGAGCCAACCAACGATCTGGACATCCAGACCCTGAGTGTGCTCGAAGAGAGTCTTTTGGATTTTCCAGGAGCACTTGTTTTGGTGACTCACGATCGCTACTTGCTCGACAGGGTTTGCACGGTCCTGCTGGGCTTATTCGGCCGGGGTCGAGCGACTGTCTTGGCCGACATCTCCCAATGGGAGAAGCTTTACGAAGATTCGAGGCAATCAAGTCGGCAAAAACCCAAACCCGAACGGTCAGTGAGCAAAGCCCGCAAGAAAGGCTTGAGCTATTTGGAGAAGCGCGAGTTCGAGGGTATCGAGCAGGCTATAGAAGAAGCCGAAAAACAGCTCGAACACGTTCGCCGGACCCTGGAAGATCCGCAGATCGCAGCAGATGCCGCAAAACTCGGCCAGGCTCACGAACAGTTCCTCGACGCCGAGCAGGAGGTACAGCGGCTCTATGCTCGCTGGGCCGAACTCGATCTCAAGCGGCAGGGTTAAGCGGTTGGGGCAAGACAGAAACGTATATTTGCGTGTATAATTGAAAACATGATCAGACACAGATTGCCCATTTTCCTGGCCGTCGTCTGGCTGCTGCCGCTGGCTGCCTGCAGCGACGAGTCGGCTACGACAGATGCCGGTTATGATTCCGGCACTCGAGATGCTGATGCCTCTTACGAAGACGGCGACCAGGTTATACCCGACGACGCTGACGCCGGTCAGGACGCTGACCCGTCGATCGACGCCGGCGATCCGGGACAGGGTGATGTGGCAGATAATCAAGACGCCTTCGACGGTACCGACGAAGAAGGCGATGCGGCTGACGGGGACGGCGCAGGCGATCCCGGCTCGGCGGCCACCTTTAAAGTGATGACCATTAATCTCAAGCATCCCCTGACCGGCATAACCGAAGCGCTGGTGCGCCTGCAAATGGTTGCCGATGTGATTAACCAGCGCCAGCCGGATGTGGTTGCCCTGCAAGAGGTCGTTCAGGAAGACGAAGATCCCAGCCTGGTCGAGCAGCTGGCGGGTTTGACCGGCTACGATTGGTTTTGGCAGTACACTTATACAGTGCCGTACCTTTTCAACGAAGGGATCGGCATCCTCAGTCGTTGGCCGGTGGTCTGGACCGATGCGACCACTTTGCCGCATCTCGACTTGATAATCTTCACCCGCCAGGTTCTCGGTGCGCGGGTGGACAGTCCCCATGGAGAGATCCAGCTATTTTGTACGCATATGACCACCGATTCAGATGCCAGCAAAAAGGCCGACCAGGCCCTGGCGGTCTATGAATTCATGCAAGCCAACCCATCGGGCCTGGCGGGTTTCTTGGCCGGCGACCTCAACGCCGAACCGGACTCTTTAGCCATGCGTTTTTTCCGCGGCGAGGCTGAACACGAGGGGGTGACCGGGAACCTGATCGACGCCTGGACGGCGATCAACCCGGGCCAGGACGGATTCACCATTCCTTCGAACGCGCCCGACCGGCGAATCGACTATATTTATTTGATTCCCGGCACTTCTACTTCGGCCAGTGTAGATTCTTGCGAGATAATGTTCAGCGAGCAGGTCGACGGTCTGTATGCCTCCGATCACCTGGGGGTCATGTGCACTTTTACTTTGCCCAACTGAAAAAATATGCTGAGATTTCCAGATAGGCATAATACCAACAGCCCTGGGGGAACTACGAATGCTTAAGTTGCTTGTGCTCGCGCCGCTATTGTTGGCTGCCTGCAGTTCGGATGACGCAAAACTGAAACCAGCTGAGCTACCTAGCCTGCGTTTGACGGTCAGTGGTAAAAGGCTCCTGGATGCGCTCGGCCGCGAGGTTATTCTGCGGGGAGTCAACAGCGGGACACGTTCAAAATTTGCCCCCTTTATTCCTTTTGCATTTCGCGAATCAGGATTGCCGCAACACGCCCAGGCCCGGCCTTTTGACGAGGCCCTCGATGAATTTCTCGACCGGGCGGCCGGCTGGGGACACAATGTTCTGCGTTTGCCTTTCAGCTGGGAAGGTCTCGAACCTGAAAAAGGCAGCTTTGATTCGACCTACCTCGATCGTTACCTGGCCATGATCGACGGCGCGGCCGCAAGGAACATCAGAGTAATTGTAGATTTTCACCAGGATGTCTTCGCCGACCCGTATTGCGGCGACGGCTTTCCGCTGTGGACACTTGCACCACCGATTCCCGACCGGCCCGACGATTGCCGCGACTGGTTCATGGGTTATTTCGACTCGGACGAGGTACAAACAGCCTTTGATCGCTTTTGGGCCAACCAGGATGGCTTGCGCGATTCTTTCTCCGACATGTGGCGCCATATTGCCGGCCAGGCCTGGCCCAAAGATGGAGTCATCGGCTTCGAGATCATAAACGAGCCGGCCGGAGGCACGGCTGAAGAGGAAGCCTTTTCAAAAGATGTACTGACGCCTTTTTATGCCGAGTTGGCCGGAGTCATAAGAGAAGCGGCACCCGATGCCCCGGTCTTTTTCGATGCAGCCGGTTTCAGCGCGACAACAGCCGAAACATACATAGAACTTCCTCAGGCCCCGGGGCTGGTTTTCGCGCCTCATTACTACGATACGACCGGTATGCTCACCGGCGAATGGACCGGCGGGACCGACCTGGTCGCCAAGTTGGGCAAATGGCAGTCCAAAGGAGACGAATGGGGACTGCCGGTCCTGCTGGGTGAGTTCGGTATCCAGGTCAGTTACAACGGCGGGACTGAATATCTACAGGCAATTTACGGGGCCCTGGACAAGCATTTGATGCACGCTACGATCTGGGAATATTCACAAGATTCCCAAGACTGGAACGAAGAAGGTTACGGCCTGGTAAGAGCCGACGGAACTGAGGAATCTGTAACGGCCGAAGTTATCCGGGCCTATCCGGCCGCCGTGGCCGGCACGATCGTCTCATTTGAATACGATCCATCCGATTATAGCGGCCGTTTGGTGTTTGAAGCTCAGAGTCAGGGCCTGACTGAAATCGCGGTACCAACTCGGCTATATCCAAAAGGCGTCGTGGCCGAGAGCTCCGGGGGGCAGGCCATCTGGGCTCATGACCCCGATGCGCAACGGCTGCTGGTTAAAACCGAAGAGGCCGGCACTGTGACTGTCAGCTTCGAACCTGCCTGACGGTTTTGTCAAGACTTGATCAGAGGATCAACAGCAAACAGGTCCTGTAACCTAGTTAGCTGAGACAGGAAGAATTCCTTTCCCCAGCTTTCCAGACCGCGTTGCTCCAATTTTCCTAAGAAGCGATCGATGTCTCGTTTGGCAACTTCCCAATCGCAGTTTTGGATTTTTTCATCAAACGCACTCAACAACCAATCAAGGTCGATCTGCAAATCCTGATCTGCCCAGGGACCTTGTTGGATCAATGCATTTTGTAAGAGTTTCAAGTTGGGCTTGATGTGCCGGTCAAGGTACCACAAGAAGTCAAACCAGTCTCTTCCTTTGGTGTAAGCCCGACACAAGAGAGCGTGAAGCTTGTTGGCCATTTGGCAATCTTGTGCCTGCACCAGTACGGAAAACGGGGTTGGAAAGTTCAGGTGCTGGATCTCAAAGGTCGAACCCGCCGGTGGATTGGAATCGATCTCGAGCTTTACTAATAGTTTCTTTTTTGGATGCATTGGGTAATGCAAAGTCAAGAGCTTCCCAACAGACCCGTGTTTAAGAAAGATTGTCTTAATCGCACTGGGCACCTTGCTTCTGTCTTGTATTTCCAGATCAACACCAAAGAGAGCAAATTCGGTCATAAGTGCTGCTGCATACTTGTCCCATGAAAAATCGGTATTGGGTTCTTTGAGCAAAAAGTCCAGGTCCTCGGAAAAGCGTCGTAGCTTGTACAAGATCCTGAGGCTGGTTCCACCGTGAAAAGCAGCCTGCTCAAAAAATCTCGCTTGAGAGAGGGCTGCTAAGGCGATTTCCTGGAAAATTTCTTTCAGCATTTGCTCCTGGCGTTGAGCGCTCTCAGGTGTGGCCAGTTCGAGTCTCTGTTGGATCAAGTCAACACTCATGAAAACAGCTCCTGTTTCATTTCATGGAAGATAACGCGTACTTTCTTGGGAAGCGGCTGCCTCAGTGTTTCTTCGATATTTAGCTTGGTCACGACGCTTTTAAGTTCTTCCGGTTCGATTCTCAAGCTTTCAATGCAATCAACCAAAGACAAAAGGCGTAACTTGGGATCGTTTACCAACTCAGCCAGGGCGCGCAAGGGTGAAGCCAACAAGTATGATTGAAATCGATCCACCTTCACATGTTCCACCGAAAACAAGTCCCGGAAAATGCTTTTATGGTAACGAAATTGTCCCAGCGGTGTATCGAAAAAACAGCTTCGTTTAAAGCTAGCGCTAGTAACGGTCTTTACTTCCTCTGGAATGATGCCGTGAATGGATAATGCGCTTTCCTGGCTTATGTATGAAGGTTTGTAAATTTGGCTGGCCAGTGCATACAAGTCGATGGGATCAGTGCGATAGCGCGAGGCAAGCACATACAAGCCTCTCCGAACCCGAATGATCTCCTCTGCCGCCAATGCCCTTTTGAGTAAGGCGTAGCGAGAAGCAGCGGATCGATTGAACAGCAGATTTGCTACATCAATGTCGGTAAATGAGGATCCAATCTCATCTTTTTTCGTCAGCATGATTTCAGTAAGCGTTTGCATTAATCACGATACTGTCACATAATGACAGTATCGTGCAAGGAATTTCCTTTGAAAACAAACGACATTCTGTGCTTAACTCGATCTCACTCAGTCGCAGCATAGCAGGCTGGCATAAATCTAGCATGGGTCAGGAGGAATACATGGATGCATGTCCAACTTATGTTGAGGTGCTGAATCCTTACGAGAGCAAGGTCGACCCGGGCTTGTACCGGACTTCGGTCAAGCTTTACGAGGAGCGAATGTTCGAAGAATCGTTCAGAACATTCATGAACTATGTCAACAAGGAAATGGCTGCCAAATGCGAGATTGAGCGCAATCACTGGCGCTTGCCGCATGGTTCACTGGTTGTCGACGTCTCGATTACGCCGGATGGCCTGTTCGATGTAAACGCTCCCTTCGTCAAGCTGCCCAGCCAGCGGCTGGCCCCAATCCTGCGCCAGGTTTGCGACATTAACACTAACGTGTTGACGCTCAGCCAGATCAAGCTCGAAGGTGAAGGGCTCTTCTTTCATTATTCCTGTCCTTTGGCACTGGCCGAACCCTACAAGACATACGGTGTCATCAACGAGATCTGCATCAACGGTGATAGCTACGACGACGAGTTCATCGATGAATTCGGAGCCGTGCCTCTGCGCGAAAAGCAGGTCACCTTGTTGCCGCCCGAGCAAGTCGACAAAGCCTGGCAGCGGTTCCATTCGATCCTCGACGAGGCTTTGAGTTACGACGAGTATTTCAGCGCTAAGCGCTGGTATGGTTTCTGTTTCGATATCCTGGGGATGGCCTTGATGAAAATCGACTATGCCCTGGCGCCGCAGGGGTATCTGCGCACGCGCTTGGAGAAGAGTATTTCCCAGTTGTGGTCTCATCGCCCCATGGAAGAGGTTGTGGTCAGCCTCAGGAAAGATGTCCAGGAATTCCGCGCCATGGAAAAGGAGAAGTTCGCTAAAGATTTTTATCGGACGACCTTCTTCATGCACGCCAAACGCTCGGCCGAGATCGAGGGTTGCCAGAAGGCGATGGCCGGCAGGTATGATTGGGCCGGCCAGGACAAGGGGCGCCGTAGCTCGATGGGCATGGTTATGAACTACCTGTATGCCAGCTACGACGTATTCTATAAATTCTTCGTTCCCGCGAAGCTGCAAGAAGAGATAATCAACACTCTCAACTCCTGCACCAAGAAATCATGGGAGGCGGCGGCCGAAATCACCTGGGCGAGTTTCCAAAAGATCATGGACCCGGCCTACGCCTAGTGCGTCGAAGGGAAATAAAACAATGGAATCAATTGATCGAATCAAGGATGCCGTCGTCAAAGTAGTTACCGGAGTGACCACCGGTTCGGGCACTTACCTTCACAGCCACCAGGTTGTGATTACCAACTACCATGTTGTCAAGGGCGAACGGCGCGTGGCAATCGAACTGAGTAACGGGGATAAATTTGTCGGCAACGTATTGGTTGCCAATCCCCAGCGCGACATTGCCCTGATCCGGCTGGACAAACCGCTGGATTTACCGTCAGTTCAAATCGAGAGTCGAGGCGTTGAGCAGCAAGACCGGGTTTTCGCGCTTGGTTATCCATACGATCTGCCATTCACAATTACGGAAGGCACTGTTTCATCGCCCGAGCGCATTGACCGCGAGATGAAGTACATCCAGACCGACGCAGCCCTCAATCCCGGAAACTCGGGCGGCCCGCTGGTCAACGAGGCCGGTCAAATCATCGGGATGAACACTCAGGTATATCGCGATGCCCAGAACATCGGCTTCGCCCTGCCAGTCGAGTACCTGGTCGAGGAATTTGAGATGTTCAAAGAGGACGAGGTTACCGATGGCTACAACGTGCGCTGCCCGGCCTGCTCGGTGTTGCTTGGTGACCAGGCTGAATATTGCGACAACTGCGGGGCCAAGATCTCGGTCGAGGCCTATTTTGAACAGCGTCCTTTGAACTCGATTGAGCAGTTCGTCGAATCCGAACTGGCCAAAGCCGATCAAGATCCATATATGGCCCGCAGGGGACAGCCGTTGTACTGGGAGTTTTATAGCGGCAGCGCTCAAATCCGGATCTTCATCTACCGGCATGATTTCTTGTACGCTACCTCGCCCCTGGTGAAGCTCCCCAGAAAAAATCTGGTCGACTTGTACAAGTATCTTTTGAGTGTCCCTTATCCTCCTTATCGCTTCACCATGACCGGGGACGTGATCTACATGGCCTACCGAGTTCACCTGGCCGACCTGTCAGATCAGGAACAGAAAGAACGAATCGGCCGGGAATTGATGCAGATTGCCCAAAAGGCCGACGAGCTCGATAATTACTTGATTGATACTTATGGCTGCAAGTGGGCGGCGCAGTCGAAGCAAGAAGCCGAGGCCTGACAGATTCTAAGAAGAACCTAATCCCGATTGAAATAAAATTTGTATAATTTCGTCTAAGCGTTGACGATAAATTTAGACAACATTAGGAGGTTGACATGAAACGGCGTTTGGTTGTCTGTGTAGTCCTGGTAAGTGTACTAGTGCTTGGCGGATCGGCCCTGGGGGCCACCTATGAACTGTCAGGCACCTGGAACTTCTCTAATTTTAACCATAGCGTTACTGGCGGCTGTCCCAACGGATCTGACGCAACCGGCAGCCTGGTTATCAACCAGACCGGAGACTCCTTCACCCTGGAGTTTATCAGCGGGATGACTTGCTCTCCTCCATCAATGTGTTTGTTCAGCGGAACGGTGTCGGGGGCCGAATATACCGGCTCAAATACGGCCGTAGTCGATAACGAGGGTGGGGTGGCTACTAATACTTTTGTTTTAACGGCCAGCTCGGCGATCGAGGCTGCCGGACATACTGTGTCCACCTATGTTCACCCCCAAAACCGATGGAGGCGGCACCGGCGGAGATGACGGCGGCAGTGGCGCCGATAATGCAACAGAGCCAGACAATGGCGGTGGTTGCTCGACTGGCGGCAGCCCAGCAAGCGGGCTAGCCTGCTTGGGTCTGGTTTTGGTGGGCTTGATACGCCGCCGACACGCCTAGCCGTCCAAACTAAACTGCTCTTCTAAAAAGACGGCAATTGCGTCGCTGTCGTGATCTCCGATGATCTTGTCGGCGTGGGCCCGCAAGGTTTCGTGGCTATTGCCCATGGCCACTCCCAATCCGCACTCAGTCAGCATTTCGATGTCGTTCTTGTTGTCCCCGAAGGCGATCACATCCTCGAGGGAAATGCCCAGGTGGGCAGCCAGGCTGGCTGCTCCAGTAGCTTTGTTAACTCCAACTGGCAAGACCTCCATGTAGTCGGGTTCGGAGTTTACCAGGACGCACTCGTGCTCGAACGCCTGCCGTAGAAGACTTGTAAAGCGCGGGAACAAAGCTGGATCGCCGATGAAAAGAATCTTGGTCGGCGCCCGGCCGGATTTTGTAAGGTGGCCTGCCAGATCTCCAACGACTGTATGCTTCACCCCGTCTTTTATTTCTGATTCCTTGGAAATGGGTGTGCGTTCGGCAATCAAGATATCATCGTCCAAATAAAGGTTGGCATGGATTTTAAGATCGGCCCCGACCCGCAGAGCAGCCAAAGCGTCTTTGAACGGCAGATTCTCCCGGGCCAGGATTTGCCCTGTTTTGTAATCGCGAACCATGGCGCCGTTGAAATGAATCAAAGGTGCATTGGGTTGGAGCAACTCGGCATATTGTTTTGCGCAGCGTGGCGAGCGCCCGGTAGCGAAAGAAACCCGGACTTCATTTTGCATGAGTTTCTTCAAGACCCTCAAGTTGTGCGGATCAATCGTCCGCGCCAGGTTCAGCAAAGTTTCGTCCAGATCGAAGAGCAACAGCTTATAGCTCATCCGGGCACTCCCAGTCTTAGTCGAAGGCGCCGATGACCATCTGATCGTAGTCAATTGTCGAGCCGGTCATCATCTCGCCATCGCTGCTGAGTAAAAAAGCTACCAGACGGGCTACATCGAGCGGTCGAAGAATGCGACCGAAAGGAGCCTGGCCGTCGGCGATCTCCAGCCAGTTGTCGGGCGCGCCCTCGGCCTGCTGAATCTCATGTTCGCCCGGGGTGGCCATCCAGCCGATGTTGAGCCCGTTGACCCGAATGCGATCGTCGCGTACTGCGTGGGCCACATTTTTCGTCAGGGTGAGTAGAGCGCCTTTTGAAGTACAGTAGGCGGTTAGTTTGGGTTGCCCGCCGTGCGCAGATATGCTGAGGATGTTGACAATACTGCCGCCCTTTCTTTCGCGCTTGAAAATCTTGATGCTTTCTTGCATGAGGATAAACGGGGCCCGCAGGTTCAAAGCCATCATCTGATCCCACTGTTCAACCGTCGTGTCGATGATGGTTCCACGGGCAGTGCTGGCTCCGGCATTGACCAGGCCGGTAAGAACGCCGAAACGATCGTCGCAGGCTGCGATGACCCGGCGACAATCATCGGCCTTGAGCAAGTCGGCCTTTATATAGAGGCCGCTAGTGCCGGCCGCGCCCAGGGCCGCCTCCACTTTGCGTCCCTTTTCTTGATTGCGGCCGCAGATAACTACTGCGGCTGCTCCCAGCTCGGCCAAATGCATAGCGATCGTCTGACCGAGACCCTGGGTTCCGCCGGTGACCACAAAGACTCCACCTTCGAGCTTTTTCCGATCAGCTTGATTCATGATCGGCCTCCAGAGAAATCGGTCTGCCCGCCTGATGCGAGCGAGTTGCCGCATCAGCCAGCCAAAGAGCCATACGTCCGTCATTGCCGGATACCAACGGCTCGGCAATGCCTGCGACTACTTCGATAAAATGATCGAGCTCTGCCCGGTAGGCAGCTCGGTAACGTTCCAAGAAAAAGAAATGCGGCTTGTCGCAGCTGACCGCGGCCTGTCCAAAACACTGCAGGGTAGTCGGGGTCGGATTACCGGCCAACAGCATTCCCTTTTCTCCGAAGGCTTCGATGCGTTGGTCGTAGCCGTAAACCGCGCGACGACTATTATCGATCTGGCACAGTTTTCCGCTGGCAGTCTTCAAGATCAGCATTACGGTATCCAGATCTCCGGCCTGGCCGATCTCGGGGTCGACCAGGCAGCTGCCGGTGGCAAAGATCTCGACTGGTTCCTCGTCCAGTAAATAGCGAGCCATATCCAGATCGTGGATGGTCATGTCCCGATATATTCCACCGGATACCTTGGCGTAAGCCGGGGGAGGCGGCTCGGGGTCCCGGCTGGTAATCTTCAGGACCTCCAGGCGGCCGATATTATTGCCAACCAGGCTCTCTTTGAGGGCTTTAAAGTGGGGGTCGAAGCGGCGGTTAAAACCGATGACTAACGGAATATCGGCTTGCTTTACTTTGGTCAAACAGCTGTCCACTTTAGCCAGATCGAGATCGATTGGTTTTTCGCAGAATACCGGCTTGCCTTGATCGGCGGCCAATTCGATCATCTCGACGTGAGTATCCGTCGAACTGCAAACCAAAACTCCGGCAACATCCGGGTCGGCGATGGCAGCCTGGGCATGCTTAACAACGCGGGTTTTGTACTTGGAGGCCAGAGCCTGGGCCGCTTGTTGATTAACGTCGACGACGGCTGCAAGCTCGGCCTGAGGGTGGCGGGCGATATTGGCCGCGTGGACTTGTCCGATCCGGCCGGCCCCTAAAAGAACTAGTTTCATACAAAGACCTCCGTCAATCTTTTACTTTGACTCGCCATTGTGAGGCGGCCAGGATCATCGACAGCACCGAGGCACCCAGCCAGAACATGATCGGCAGGCTGAAGTCGTACTGACGAACTCCGTCGACAATAGTAATACTCTGGCCAATCAGCGAGCCACTGACTAACTCCTGGATGCCGGCGCCGATGTATGAAAACACTCCGATTATTCCCATGGCCGCCCCGGCCGCCCGCTTGGGAGCAAGATCGACGGCGAAGAGCCCGCCCAAAACGGCGAGCAATCCGCTCAACGTGAAACCATAAAAGACGAATCCGATCGTTAGCAGGGTTACATCTCCTTTAGGACAGTAAAAGATCAGCAGTAGAGAAAGTATTTCAACGATGCCGAACATCAGAGTCAGCGGCGGACGCCGGGCGGCGAAGAAACGGTCCGAGATATAGCCGTAGGCTACACAACCTCCAATCCCGGAGATTGTGTTTACTCCGATCAGACCGCCCGCCGCAGTTAAAGAGAAACCATGAGCTTCCTGCAGATACAGGACCCCCCAATTGTTGATTGCGTAGCGAGTCACATACATCAAGGCCGAAGACAAACCGATGATCCAGATGGCCGGCATTTTCAGCACGGCCAACTGGGCCGAGGTTGCCGAGCCCGGAGTGGATTCAGATTCGGAGGCTTCCGGTTCCTGGCCGGCCCATTCGTTGACTGGCGGTAATCCCATGGTCTGGGGTCGATCGCGCAGACCGAAATACAATGCAACCGCGACTACCAGACAGGTAAAGCCCGGGCCGATGAAAGCCGCATTCCAGGTTGTTACTGAAACCAAAGCCGCCGTACCGAAATAGGTGAGTCCTTCTCCGAGCGAGTGGGCGCCGGACCAGATACCGTACATGGTACCGCGCCGTCTGCCGCTAAACCATTGGGTAATAGAGACCACACTGGACGGGGCACCGAAACCCTGAAACCAACCATTGGCTCCCCATAAGGCAATTGCCACGTAGACAAAAGTGTTGTTACCCATGGCCAGATTAAACAGGGCCGAAATTGCCAATCCGGTCGGGATGAAGATTCGCACATTAACCCGATCGGCCAAGAAACCATTGAAGACCTTGCCGGCCCCATAGCCCCACAGATAGGCCGCGCCGATCCAGCCAAGTTGCTCAGGTGAAAAGATTCCCAGATCAATCAGCGGCTTCTTGATAACGCTAAGGCCAAGCCGGCAAGTGTAGGCGAACCCGTAACCCAGGGTCAGAGTCACAATGACTGACAGGCGGCAACGCCGGTAAAGCCGGTCGATTTCGTCACTATTTTCGAGAGGCGGTTTTTCTTCACCCCGGGAGTAGAAGCGCAACAGTTTCTTGAAGATCGAGCTTGATTGATTCATTTTGTTTTTTTCCAGGGGGTGTGGAAGCTGCCTTCTTTGTCAATACGCTGATAGGTATGCGCGCCGAAGTAGTCGCGCTGGGCTTGAAGTAAATTTGCCGGAAGCCGCTCGGACGAACATGAATCAAAATAGGCCAGCGAGGCACTCATGGCTGGAACCGGAATGCCCCGGTTTATAGCTAGGTTGACAGCCTGGCGCCAGGCTGTCAGGCGTCGAGTTAGGGCTTGGCTGAAAAATGGGGCCAGAAAGAGATGAGCCAGATCGGTATCTTGTTCGTAGGCCGCCCGGATGTCTTGGAGCAGATTGGCCCGAATGATACATCCCCCGCGCCAAATGCGGGCGATCTCACCCAGGTCGAGTTGGTAACCATACTCAGACCCGGTCGCCTGCAACATGGCGAAACCTTGGGCATATGAACAAACCTTGGAAGCGTAGAGCGCAGCTTCGACAGCTTCGACTACTTCGTTCTTATCAGCCGGTTCAAGCTTGGCCGGCCGCTCGACTAGTTTAGCCGCCTGTTCACGGAATGTTTTCTGGGATGAGAGCATACGACTCTCGACGGCAGACTGGATTGTCGGGATGGGTATTCCCATTTCCAGAGCTGTCTGGCAAGTCCAGCGGCCGGTGCCCTTTTGTCCGGCCTTGTCCAAAATAAGATCCACAAGCGGCCGACCGGATTCCTGATCTTTCTGCCCAAAGATATCTGCCGTGATTTCGATCAGATAAGACGCCAGCGGTCCCTGGTTGTATTTTTTGAAGACATCGCCGAGCTGGGCTGCCGAAAAGCCAAAACCGCGCTGCAGCAGATCATAGGCTTCGGCGATGAGTTGCATATCTCCGTATTCAATGCCGTTGTGAACCATTTTAACAAAATGTCCACTACCACCGCTGCCGAAGTAGGCCACGCAGGGTTGACGCTCAACAACCGCCGCGGCCTTTTCCAAGACTGGCTGAATACCTGGCCAGGCCGCCGGCGAGCCGCCGGGCATAATGCTGGGGCCCCACAAGGCGCCTTCTTCTCCGCCGGAAACACCAACTCCCATGAACTCGATTTGCCAGGTGGTTAGTTCCTGGCTGCGACGCTCGGTGTCTTTGAAGTGGGAATTACCACAATCGAATATTGCGTCGCCGGGTTCCATCAGCGGGGCTAGTTTTTCAATTACCTTGTCGACCGCTGAACCAGCCTTGACCATAACCAGGATCTGGCGGGGGCGTTTTAGTGACCGGACAAATTCTTCGAGCTGGTAGGCCGGTATAATTTGTTTTCCGGCTGCCGGACCGCTAATGAACTGCTGGGTTTTTTCCTTAGTCCGGTTGAAAACCGCCACAACAAAGCCGCGTCGCTCAATGTTGAGTACCAGGTTTTGTCCCATAACGGCCAGGCCGATTAGACCAAGATCACATGTTGATTCATTCATGTTGTCACCATCTTTTCGTAGAGTTGTTTCTGCTTGGAAAGCGCCTGTTGATAGTATGCTTGATGCTGCCGGTTTGGTTCGAACTTCCGGCCAAACTGATCAGTAAGCTTAGCGATATCTTCTATATGACCGAGCGACTGCAATGCCAATAGGGCAGCTCCGCGAGCCGAAGCTTGAATTGCTTTTGAAGCGTAGAGATCGTGCCCCAAAACATCGGCCAATATTTGCATCCAGGCCGGTGAATTCAATAGCGCGCCGCCGTTAGCGACTAATTGGGGCTGTTCTGTCAGCCATATTTTCAAAGGTTCGAAAACCAGACCGATGCGTAAAGCGACCGCCTCCAAAAAGGCATGCAAAATGTCCACTGAAGTAGTGGCCGCAGACAGGCCATGAATACTTGCTTGGGCCTGAGCCTGCCAGCCGGGACTGCGCTCGCCGGCCAGAAAGGGAAGGACGTTCAAGCCGTGACTGCTGGGTTGTCTGGTAAGTAGTTGTTTCTCCAGTTCGGGGTCGGCTGGCAGACGCAAGACTTGCTTGAGCCAGGCGAAAACATTTCCGCCTTCGCTCAACGCTCCTCCCAGGAGCGCTTGCTTTCGATCCACCCGATAACACCATAGTTCGCGGGGCAGCGGCTCGGGGTTTCTTGAAAGAACGGTCCGCACGGCGGCCGAAGTTCCGATAGTTATTGCCACCCGGGCTGCTGAGGCGCACTGCGAGCCGAGGTTGGCGGCGGCGCCGTCGCCGATAGTCGGGAAATAAGATGCCTTGGCCAACTGCGGCCAGCGCGCGGCAAAAGTCTGCTTCAGGCCGCTGACAGGTTGACTGGCATCCACCAGACCGGAGAGTTTCTGCGGATCGAGACCCAAAGATGCAAGCAGGGTTTCGTCCCAGCCCAGGCTTTGGCGGTTTAGCAGTCCGGTCCAGGAAGCCACTGAAGTGCTGACCCGCGAGGTGCCAAACAACTTGAGCTCCAGGTAATCCCCCAACGAAACCCAATGTTTTACCTTTTTGAACAAGTCTGGATTTTCGGTTTGATGCCAGAGTAGTTGAGCCGGCCAGTAGCTGGTGTGCAAACGACAGCCGGTTCGTTGATGGATGGCAGTTTCATCTAGATCAGAGCGAAGCTGCTGAACATGGCGGCTTGATCTTGTGTCGGCATATGTCATCAAGGGTGTGACTGCCCGGCGATCTCGATCGAGGCCCAACAGGTTACTCACAAAACTACAGCTTGCCAGGGCGGTTATTTTCTCAGCTAAAGACCCGACTCGACCGATCAACTCGTCGATACAGGCCCAGATTAGGTCCAGCAAGTCATCGGGATTTGTTTCGGAGCGGCCGTCAGATTCAACCTGGAGTTGATGTGGCCGCCTGCACAAGCTTCCTTTAACCAGGCGCCCGCCGGCGTCGAAAAGAGCTGCGCGTATCGAAGACGTGCCGATATCCAATGACAGAACGAATGGGGCCTGGGCTTGAGTTGGTTCGATGCCTGACAAGTCAAACTCCCGGGCCTTTTAGTCTGAAGAGGGTTTCACCGGCGTGCGGAACCAGGAGCAAACCTTCATCCTCGCGATTGGCCCACTCAGCCGGATCGATCTGGTCTGGATCGTGCCAGCCAAGGTTGAGTCTTTCACATTCCTCCCGGCTTATTCCAGTTGCCAGACTGACATTGATTCGTGGAACTTCGATTCCGTTTTCGTAGCTGCCGATTCCGCGCAGATGAGTCGAGTGCGCCAAAACACCGCGAGGAAAATGTTTGAAGCGGTCCCACTGTTTAACGAAATAGTCGCGAACATGATAACCGACTTTGGCGAGGATTTCCCCGTGAGTATATGACACTTGGGAAATATGCGGGGCATAGATAATAACTTCGCCTCCATCGGCTACGACCGGCTCGAGTTTGTACATACCCTTTGCGGCTGTCCAAATGTCGTCGTACATCTGCGGCATGACCGACAGCACTTTTTCAAAAGGCTTGGCTATGTAACGAATATGAATCTTAGATGATAATTGGCAGGCCGCAGCCCATGTTTTAGTTGAGGGACCCAGGTAGAGGCCAGCCAGGTCATTGTTTCTGACAACATAGCAACAATAGAATTTGGGTAAATCAACCATTGCACTGGCGTAATCAATCGCGGCGCGCACCGGTGTGTCTTGCTTGCCGATTATATCGTAGGAAGTGATCAAGGCTCCCAGCCAATGAGTGAAATCAATGATCTGCTCGCCCGAAATCCCCGGAAAAAAATATTTATTACCGCCCGAAAAACCTGCCACCTCATGCGGAAAAACAGGGCCACATACGATCAGCTGATCATAGTCATAGATCATTTTATTGATCGTCACCGGCACTGATTCTGAAAGCAGTCCGTGGCTGAGCTGCTCAGCGGCCGAGGCCGATATCTCGCCGATTTGCTTGAATGTGTCCGATTGTTCCCAGTGATGGTTGAAGACGCCAACGTTCGGGTACTGGTCCTTGAAGTTGTTTTCGCAGGTTCCAAGTAGACCAGCGATTGCCTCGTCAGATAAAGGTTGATGGGTTCCCAACGCTATCAGGTAGTCTAGTTTGGCAACCTGCTTGTACAAAGTCTGGTTGAGAAGATTGAACAACAAAGGCAGCGGGCCGCTGCGGGTATGATCGGGAATGAGGATCAGAACTCGCTTACCGGTCAAGTTCAGGCATTCAAAAGCCTCACCGATCAACGATTGTATGTCTGATTCGGTAAGATTCTGGTCGGGCGATCCTTTTCCGATCTCCATCTACACTCCACTAAATGCCGAAAAGCCGCCATCAATAGGAACTACAATGCCATTTACGAACTTTGAAGAGTCTGAAAGCAACCAAGTAACGGTGCCGAGCAAGTCTTCGGGGGCGCCGAAGCGTCCGGACGGAGTATGCGCCAGGATAGTCTCACCGCGAGCCGTCAACTTGCCGGTCTGCTGATCGGTTAATAAGAATCGATTTTGGTTGGTAAGGAAAAATCCAGGGGCAATCGCATTGACTCGAATCTGGTCCGAATACTCCTGAGCCATATGAACGGCTAACCATTGAGTCAGGTTACTTACCGCGGCTTTTGCCGCCGAATAAGCAGGAATTCTGGTCAGTGGTCGAAAGGCATTCATCGAAGAGATGTTGATGATAGTGCCCTTGTTGGAATCGGCCATAAATCGGCCAAACACCTGGCAGGGCAGTAAAGTACCGATGAAGTTGATGTCGAATACATTGCGGATCGACTCGGTCGACAAATCAAAGAACGTTCTCTCTTTGGAAGTAGTCGCGGCGGCCTGGTTGCCACCAGCCCCATTAATCAGAGCGTCGACCCTGCCATAGCTATCGAGGATGGTCTTGAGAGCGTTTGAGACACTAGCCTGACTTAAAACATCGGTTTCAATGGCGATCGCCTGATTCCCGGCCAGATCGATTGCTGCGGCTACTTTTTGGGCCGCCCCAGCCTGAATATCCAAGACCGCCAGCTTGGCTCCCCGGCTTGCCAGGCTTCGACATAGATCGCTTCCCAGTACGCCGGCAGCTCCGGTAATTGCGATCACCATATCCTTGATCGAAAAGAGAGGTTCAGTCTTGTCCGAACTCATGATTGCCCTTTCCCAAGTTTCTTCAAATGTTCAATAGCATTACGAGCAGCCGTGTGTGCATCCGGCTCGGGTTTGAACTCGCCGCTGATGTAACCGCTGTAACCAGTCTTATCCAACTCGTTCAAAATTGCACCAAAATCAAGGTCGCCGGCGCCGGGATGACAGCGATTCGAGTCGGCCACATGGAAGTGGACTATGTGTCCCTTGGCCAGACGAATACTTTTGAGCAGCGACCTTTCTTCAACGTACATGTGATAGGTGTCCAGTAGAAGTCCAAGATTGTCGATACCGATCCGATCGATCAGATCCAGGCCTTGCTCAACAGTGTTGATCAGGGGCGTCTCCAATCGGCTAATTGGTTCGATCGCCAGGCGGACGCCCTTATCAGATGCAGCCTGACCGCATTGCGTCAGGGCTTCGGTCATCCAGGCCAGGCTCTGATCAATATCTTGCTCTGGTTTGGGAACCCCGCGAATCAGACCTATTATCAGTATGGCTTGGCATTTGGCGGCGATCGGCAGGTGCTTGATGATCCGCTGGATGGCGTTTTGACGGACCTGCGGATCGGGGTCACTAAAGGACAAGCCCTCTTCGCCCCAGGCTTGCCCGGTCCCGATGGCGGAGATCTCGAGTTGGTGGCGGCTGGCTTGATCTAAGATTGATTGTCCGTCGACTTGTTCGGGATCACGAATGGCAAGTTCGACTCCATCGTAGCCCATTTGGGCGATCGCAGCCAGATTGTCGTTCAAATCACCTTGAAATGTAGCCGCTTCAAATTTTGCCGCCTGGGCCGAAAGTACAACCGATAACTTCATGGATCAGTCCCCTGGCCGATACGCGGCAGGGCATAGACCGGGCGCCACCCAGGGCTAAGCGGTTCACGCAAGAAGGGTTCCATTTGTTTAGCGGTTCGCAGGGTGACTTCTTCGGTAGGCGGTACTTGTCCGGCCGGAAAGGCTTCGAGGATATCATCGTGAAGCAGAGTCAGGTAACGTAAGATGGCAGCCAGAGGACGTTTGCCTTTTTCGGCCGTAGCCGATTTGGCCTTACCGACTACACCTTCAGGGGTAGCCGCTATCTCGATCGCAAAATGTCCCTGACCTTCCGACCAGCGACTCGGCCGGCCAAACGGATCAACTGACTTGTCAAAATGGCCTTCGGGCAGGTAGGCCTTGCCTTCGGTATCGACTGCCTTGTCCATGTCGACCATCTCGGGGAACAGCAATAACCCCAGCGAAGTCTCGGATTCATCGGCGTGAATGAAGTTCGACTCCAACTTGCCGCCCCGTTCTTTGGTGCGAAAGAATTCTCGCACGGCCCGGTGCCAGTCGATAACCCGGAAAATACCGGGCAATTGATAGCGCTTCTGGAACTCCTGAATAACGGCCTCGAGCGCCCAGAGATGTCCATGATTGTTGATAATGATTTGCTTGCGGAAGCCGTCATTCCACAGGCCGAGCATTACATCGATCATCAGTTCCCTGACGACACTTTCTCGGACAATGACCGTCCCGGGCATACCCAGGTGATGATAGGGATGAGCACCATAGTTCAAGGGCGGCAGAGCTAGATTGACCGGGGCGCCTTTGCGGGCGGTAAAACGCCGGACTCCTTCTGCAATCGCACTGACGAACATTGTGTCCATGGCACTGACCGTATGTTGGCCGTGCAGCTCAGTGCAGCCTACCGGGATGAGCACGACGTCGTTCTTTTTTCGATTGGCTTCGACTTCATGGCGCACGGTTGTCTGGATGTAAGAACCCGGCTTGGCCCATTCAATTGGGGACGGAATCCCGTAGTCTTCAAGAATTGAGTCGATTTGAGCATCGCTCGAATCCCAAACTTCTTTCTTCAAACGACCGACCGGATTATCTTCAAAAAATAAATCAGCTTGATCAGTTGCTAACCAACCTGGGGGGGTTTTCGGGGCCATAGTAAATTCTCCAGATAGTAGATTCAGTTAGGCGTTTGTGCCCGGGTGAACAATGATCTTGCCGTCTTCACGTTTAGTTGACTGGGCAATAGCCTTGACCGCATCGGCCAAATCATAGCGGGCGGTAATGATCGGCGACAAGTCGAGCTGACCCGAGGCAACCATGCGAATGACATTCGGAAAGTTAGCATGGCCCGAGTGCCCCTGGGCCCCAAAAAACTGGGCCCGGCGGACCTGGAAACTTTCCAAGTAGATCGGGACCTTTTGAGCTGCCCGGCCAATCTGAACAATCTTGCCATTAATCGCCAGAGCTTTTTCCATCTGAGGAATTGTAAGATGAGGAGCTCCGGCGGACTCTAACTGAAAATCAAAACCTTCCCCGTGGCTAAGCTCCATGAGAACTTCGTGAGGTTCGACTTCGCCAGGGTCGTAGACAAAATCGGCACCAATTTTTTTTGCCAGTTCACGACGTTGGCCCGAAACCTCAAAGGCGGCAATCAGACTGGCTCCAGCCGCCCGAGCTTCGCCAATAGCGGCCAGGCCGATAGGGCCAGTACCGAATACGGCAACGTAGGCACCCGGTTTGAATCCGCCGCCCCGCGTAAAAACGGCGTTGTAGGCTACGCAGGCGGGTTCAGTCATGGCTGCCACGTCATAGCCGAGTTCTTTTCCATAGCGCTCCAGGATGCCGTCCACTTTCCAGCAGAATTTTTCTCCGACCGCAATGTAATCGGCAAAGGCACCGTCGATAGTGAAACCGATTTCCTCGAGGTCTATACAGTGGTTGGGGAAACCATTTCGACATGGAGTACAGGTGCCACACCAGATCATTTCTTCGACCGTCACGACATCACCGATTTTCAGGCCGTTTACGTTCTTGCCTATCTCAGCTACTTCTCCGGAAAATTCATGACCCAGGATTGAAGGAAAGCGGGTCAAGCCGGGATAAAGGATGTAGTCTTGATCGTCGGTTTCATAAAAATGCATGTCTGATCCGCAAACGCCACAGGCCTTGATTTTGACAAGTACTTGATCAGCTGCAAGCAAAGGAGCCGGACGTTCCTGGATTTCTAACTTTGGGTGACGCCATACGCTGTTGCCGGTAATGGCTTTCTTGGTTTCTTTTTCCCAGGTCGATACTTGATAATCGGCCTTGGGCTCCCAATTAGCATCGAGTACTAGACCTTTCACAATTGAATCCTCCTCTAATATTCGTCAAACGGAGTAAGGTGTTTGCCAATGTGCAACTCGAGAGCTTGGGCATAGCTCTCTTCGTGATTTCTAAGCGTCTTGAGAAGACGAGTGAAAAAGCGAGTCGACCCGTCAGCTCGTCGAGCCGTCAAAACTGACCCAAAAGTGACGTGCAACATTTGGCGGTAGTCGAACTGATCAACAATATCCGAATTAAGTGACTGCTGATCTTCGAGTTGGGTCGGCTGCGCTGATACATGATAGCTGATACGATCATTTGGATAAGACTCGAGGGCGTACGCGAAGATTTCACTGAACAGATCAGGATCGTGCTCAGCCACGACTCGCAGGGCTTCGAGGTATGAGGTGCCGGCGGTCTTGAGGTGGATCAGGTCGCCGGCCTGTCGAGCGATGAAGGGATAGATCGAGAATTTATCCGAACCGGAGTGCAGGCTGAGCTTGTATGGCTCGAATAGTTTTGCAATAGACAGATGCTGAGTGAAAGTGGCTTCGAACTGCTCTTGTTCGCCGATGAAATCGACACCTTTTTCGAATTTGCCGGAAAAACGCGGGGCCAGGCTGGCCCACTCGACATCGAGTCGCTGCAGCTGGCTGGCAATAAAAAAGTGCTCGAGGATACTCGTAGGAGTACCGGTTTCATCCACCGACATTTCCAACTCGAATGGCTTGTCATCCAATTTAGATTTTAGATGTCGAAACAAGCCGGCGGTGTGGGCGATTGCGCGACCATATTTGGCAGCCGCCCGAAACAGGGTTTCTTTATTGAATTCAGTTTCAAAATATTCGGTCTTAACAACCTGGTTGAGATATTTCTTTTCTGTCTCGACGAGTGAGGTCTGCAGAGCATCCCAGGGGAGGCTAGCGACCTTTTTTTGAAGTACTTCATGTTCGTCTGTGTCGGCAGCATCATCCACGTAATCTGAAGGATCAATCGTATAAAAAGTGAAACCAGCTTCGGCACAGCGATCAATGTCTTCGGTAGTCTTGAGGTGATCGGCATCGGCACCGAAACCGCCTTGCCAACCTTCTTGAAAAACGCCCCAGACAGCATCTTGAATGACTTGAGCCGGCGTTCGATTAGTACGTTGCATCTCGCGAATCGACTGTTGGGCAAAGATCGGAAACATTTTATGTTGACGAACCGCGCGCACATGCCCGGGAGTCGCCAGACCGAGCCGGTCTCCCAGCCCCACGGATTTCTTCAATCCGACGACTGCTGGCAGGGTATATACAAGCGTTTTCTGCAGAGCCATGGTGTTTGTCGGGTTGATCGGACATATCTGGAGTTGGATGGGTTGCCCACCGGCAATCTGCTTCAGGCTGGAATCGAAATCTGCAATGCCGTTTTTAGAGATTATGCCAAGAAGTTTTTCTTTATCACGACGGCCGAGAAAGAGCAGGGCGTTTGATTTGACAACCAGAGAGTTTTCATACACTTCCATATCAGCTAGCTGGCTACACGGCCGGGCAAACTTGGTTTTATCTACCTCCAAGAGTGCTGTATTTGTTCGCAACAACTCAGATAGCTGAATGACGAACGTACTATCCATAGCCCAAAGCCCTTCCAACTGAATTTTAAGCAGAAGCAGAGCCTAACAAAAAACCAGGGACGGAGGTAGCAATTTGTCTTGGGATGGGCAGAGTGTCCGGAATCCGGACACATAGTAGATATTGGTATTTTGAGTTGAGTTTACGATCGCTTGTTTTTCGGGCTGTTAGGCAAATAAGCACATTTGGCATCATTCCTGCTTTATTTTTCAGTGTGCGAATTCCAAGAAAACATATCCTGGTCCCCGGAAGTGTATTTCACAAGATCTGGCGTTGCCATAACCGTGAGTTCTTACTTCGGCAACACAGCGAAAAACATGCCTATCTCAAGACTATCCACGATGATTATTTGAACAAGTGCTCTAGGGAGGATTTCGTCATTTACGGCTACAACGTGATGAGTAATCATGGGCACGAGGCCAGTGAAATCTTGAACAATCTCAAGGCATACAGCGACCACATGCGCCGGGCCAACGGTTTTTTCGGCCTGATGTACAACAAGCGTCACGATCGTTTGGGCAAGCTGGCCCACGGA
>JAFDKH010000442.1 GCA_019307065.1 Deltaproteobacteria bacterium | reverse complement strand
ATTCCAAGCTTTTCGCAGCAGGAGCCTTCAGATACATTCTGCAAGGAACTCTTCGTAATTGCCCTTAGCCATTATTGATGTTGCCTAGAACAGTACCTCGTTAAAAAATCCCCGTTTTGAAAATATCTATGAACGTAAGTCTTGCAAATCGTAAGTTACGTTCATTGGATGCTTTGCGAGGAGATCCCCTGTAGATAAACACCTTTGCCCCATGTATGGTAGGTAGTTGTGAAAACCGAAAGCTACCACAGCAGGAGCAAAGGATATGACTATTTTCAGGGTCCACTGCGGTCTCGTCAACAAATTTCTCGGCCGGTTTTCGAGCCTCTTCTCGAGGCGCCAGTCCCTCTACTTCAGCCTCTACGTCTGCATGTTGTTCAGGGACATGAAGCGCGCGAACCTCGAAGTCATGGCAAAGACTACTTCTTGCGAGTACGAAAACCTGCAGTATTTCTTCTCTGATTCCAAATGGGATCACGAAAAACTCAATGACGAGAGAATCGCTCTCATCGAGCGGCAACGAACGACAGGATCGACAGCAGACGGAGTGCTTGCCATCGACGATTCTTCGTGTCCCAAGATCTACGCCAAGAAGACAGAAGGGGCCGGCTATCAGCATTGCGGAGCTCTTGGCCGTGAGGCCGTGTGCAACGTTTTCGTCTCCTCGGCCTTTGTGTCCAAATCCAAGAGCTTTCCCATCAATTTCAAGTTTTATAAGAAAGAGGAGGAATTCGATGAGAAGACTTTTCACAACTTCAGAAGCAAGATCCAACTCGCACAGGAACTCGTCGATGACGCTGTAGCCAAGGAAATCCGCTTCTCGGCGGTCGTCTTCGACTCCTGGTATGCCCATTCGTCCGACCTGATCGAGTCTCTGCACTCGAAAGACCTCACCCTCATCGGCGAGGTCAAGGCCAACCGAAACATCTTGGTCTACCATCCCGTGAAAAGAAAACGCTGCTTCATGCAGCAGGACGAGCTCGTTACCCTCGTCAAAAAACACTACTGGCACAAGATAAAGCCGGTAAGACTCAAAACTCAGGATGGCAAAACCAAGACGGTCATGACCTACCAGTTCAAAGGCAAACTCAAGGACTGCCATGTCCCACTGAAAATAGTGATTCTCTTCGGTCCCTACGGAAAGAAGGATCAAAAGAAAGTCCACATTCTGATCACAAATAACTCGCGTCTTTCGGCTCAGAAAATCGTCGATCTCTATCGACTCAGGTGGGGTATCGAGACCTGCTACAGAGAATTGAAGGACTTCTTCATGATGGACCACTACCAGGTCCGAAATCGCCAAAGAATCGAACGTCACTGGGCGCTCTGCCACATCGCCTGGACCCTGGCTTACTGGGTCAAGCAGAACGGATATCTGCGAAAAATCCTCTCGTACAACCCGGAGAGCCTCAACGATGTCAGGCACGCCATCAACGACATAATCGGTTTTCACCAAACCGTTACCGCCGCAAAGAACCCAGCCCAACTGGCGAAAAAATTGAAAATCAAATCCGCGAGAATTCATAACAAAGCCGGTTGATGTGTGCCGTTTTTACCAAAGTACTGTCTTTTGTTTCATTCCTTGCTGGGCCGAATCTCACCGAGCGGCCCATAATCCATTTAACATTCAGCCAATCGCAAAAATGCCAGCCGATCAATAACCGACCCTGAAGGTTGCCGCATTTGTTCCCTGACCCGTGCCGGAGGCTGTGTCGGTGATGAAGGCCTGCATAGCAACATACAATCCGATGGGAGTCTGGCCGGGAATGGTGATCGATGAGTTGTCAAAGAAATTCCCGGATGCGTCGAGATGGCCCGTCAATACCGGCCCGCCATAGGCGATATGAGGACCATCGAGGAGAACGGTGCCGTAGAGAGGATGTCGTATACCGGGCGGCGGAGCCAGCGGCATCGCAAGGTCGTTTTTTGCGACATACAACATGAACGGCGCGTTCGCCTGGCCATTGGCGCTGATCTCAATCGTGAGCGTGTCGCCGGGATTGAATGGACCTGTCACGGTAAAGTCCGTGTCACAATATTCGTCCGCACCCATATCGGTGACTGGCGATCCCGTCCAGGTGCCGTTGAGGATTCGCGGCTGATCGTCCATGTCCGTTGCCCAGAGCTGGCCCTGGTCAAGTCCGGCCTTGATGCATGGCGAATTAT
>JAFDKH010000236.1 GCA_019307065.1 Deltaproteobacteria bacterium | reverse complement strand
AATCGAGCATATTCCCACTAAAGGAACAGTTACAGTTTCATCATCTTCATCATTAGAAACAATGACAACACTGGCGCTGTATTCGCCGTTGACGTCCGGAGAAAAAGAAATCGTCAGCTCGCGCAAAGAGGAATTCAGGCCGCCGGGTTGCGGGACACCATCCGGAAACGAGATATCGGAGAAATCATCGGCATCCCATTTCTCGAGCCTGAAAACAGGATCACCGGTCAGGCTGACGCTTTCGATTTGCAAGGCCGCATTACCGATGTTTTTAATCGTTAATACCTGTAAATCCTGATCGCCGATGTTGAGCGTTTTGAAATTAACCGTTTCGGGTGAAACCTCGATTTGCGGTTTACCCTGGTTGATTCTGTGGTCATCGCAGGCACAGATCCAAAATGCCGAAACCAGGAACACTACAGGTGGGATTACACTCTTTTTTAAATTATTCCAGTAACTCATTTTATCTTCATCCAAACTAACAGATCACTACCCGATTAGGCAAGCAGACAGCCTGTAAATACGACAGGTAAGTCATTTTTTGACATTCTGGAAGACAATGTAGTATCATTATGCATAACAACTTACATGTACTGCTTTTGGAGGATAATTGGTTACCTGAGGAAAATGATTTTCAAAAAAGGAGAATGAACCGTGCAGGAAACCAACAAAAAAACGATGCCCGCTAAACAACCCGATAAAGTTGCCGATAAGCGAAAACAAAGCCTTTACTTCCCCGAAGACATGCTGTCCGACATTAAACGGGAAGCGCTTCGTCAAGACCGCTCTCTTTCATGGATTGTTCAACAAGCCTGGAGAATCGCCCGGGAAGAGATCCGAAAGTTCCCTTCGATCAACCTGGATTCGGACGAAGTCGACGAGTGAGGGCTGCCAAGCAGTCTAACGCTTACTAGTCAGAACACTCATTATTGCAGTTTGAGAAGTTCAACCTGTTGAGTACTTTGGGATAATCAGTATCTCTATAACCCTCAGTACTCGAATAGATCTTTAGCCACTCCCTGACCGCCTCGGTTACCGGAATGTGAGTTTCAAACACCTCTATCCCAGGTTGTTGAAAAGCGGCAAAGCCGTCATTGGGTATTTCCTTATCGTCTGTTCTGGTCAGATAATCAAGAGTGGCTACGTAGTACGTGCCGTCGGGAACGAAGCAGGGAACGGCATTCCCGATGCACAGGGTACTAATCCGGCTGCCGTAATTAGAAATAGTCTTGCCTTCAAATAAAGTCTGCTGTTGCTGGCTGCAGTCTATGTCGACTTCGATTTTACCTTGCGCGCTGACTTGCAGAAAATGACCCTCGAGGGCATCGTCGTCGCCGCTTCCCAGGCTGCTGACTCCCCACTCGAGAACGTCCTTGAGTTGACTGCCGGTCAACTTGACCACGACGACCGTGTCTTCGAAAGGATGCAACTGGAAGATGTCCTGGTTGGTTACCGGGCCTTTCGGAATTGTGTCGCGATTCTCCTCTCCGGTTCCGCAGCTGACTTCGTCACGAATTGCACCGGCATTCACCAGGCCGATCGAGGGATTGGCATCGTTTGAGCCATCCTTCAGGCCATATTTGTAGTTGTGCAAGGCATCTGCAATAAAGATGCCGATCGGTGCTTCACATTGACGAACAAATTCCCTGGATATGTTCAGGTTGACATTGAACTTTCCCCAGACTTCCGGCTCGGTGACCGGGCAAGAGTCGTTGTAGACTGCACAGCTAAGTCCCATAAAAATCGCCAGGCCTAATCCAATTAGTAACTTTTTCTTTTCAAACCACATAGCCTATGACTCCTACCTTCCGGTTCAGGGCCGCCAGGCCAGTCCGGCCATGAAAGTAATCGGCGCCCGCGGAAGCAAACCCGAAATACGATCAGGCCGGGGTAACGGATCGCGCATGTCGTGGTCGAAGATGTTGTAGACATGAGCAAAAATTACGAAATGATCAAAAAGAATCGGTTCGGTCGATAGCCCTGCCCGGACAAGTGTATATGCGGGAATCCGAAAAGAACGTAACATTTCGAGGTGCCGGCGAACATTATTGCGGCGCTCGGAACCATATCGTACACCAAGATGGACATTCAGCCAGCTCAAGACTCCCAGATCGCAACCAAAATTGAATCGCATCTGGGGAACATCCGTAATGTAACTGCTTTGCGATAGCCCGGCGGAAGAAACTTTTGATCTGAACCAGGTGCTATTGGCGAACAGGCGGCTTCGCTCGCCGAATCGAGCGACACCTTCCACTTCGGTGCCGATAATGTTGAGTGATTCGACGTTTGCATAAGCCGGCAACCCTTCTCCGGTGTCCAGGCTGTCAATGTTATCCGTCACCCAGCTGAGAAAAATATTGGCCTGCAGACGGAAATCAACCGGCCTGGTTTTAATGTGCCCCTCTATACCGAACTCCCAGGTATGGCTGGTTACCGGCTCCAGCAAGGCATTGCCGGCTGAGCTGCGGAGTGGGTCGAAAGTCGAGTCATCATAGAGTTCCTGGAAGGTCGGCGCCCTGAAAGCCATGGCATACATAGTTTTGAACCACAGACCGTCGATCGGACTGTAGACCAGCCCGACCCGCGGATTGTAGGCCAATCCGAAATCCGTCGAATAATCCAGCCTGAACCCGGCCAGGAAATCCAAACCCTCGATCAGGACATCATTCCACTGGTCCTGGATGAACGCTCCGAATACAATCCTGTTCTTACCGGCCGGGGCACCTTCGATTTCACCGCACTGCAGCGAAAACCCCTGGATTTGCAGCACATCGTTCAGGCAGGTTGTCTCCTCCCCGGGGTCGCGCGAGAGAGTAAAACTCGACAAACTCAGATATTCGAATTGTATCCCGCCGGTCAGAAAGTTTGTTTCGATTGGTTGATAGGTAGTAGAAATCTGGGTCCCGACAGTCAGGCTCGTATAAGCCAGTGACTCTTTTAAGCCGTCGTTCAGAAACTGCCCGTCTCCTGTCTCATATGCATTAGTAGCGCTGGCTGGAATTACCTGAAATGTCCTGCTTATCATGTGGGTGTCAAAGTAGGCCTTTGCGTCAAGTTTCAGGTTCTTCAGGATTGGTATTCGGTAGGTCAGATCCGTGTTGATTAGATGAGTACTCAGGCTCGAGCCGCTGTCGAGTGAATCGAACTTTCCAACAAAGGCCCCACGACTTTGGAAGTAATAGTGCGCCAGCAGAATCAATTCTCCACCGCCGAGATCTTTCAAACGGCCATGCAATTGCCCGTGGAGTTGCAGGCTGCCGTCATCAACCGAACCCGGAGTGTTGGAAATGTCTCCGCCGCTCTCGACCGGTTGAACGCCGGTCAAAACATCTGCGCTGACGGTCCGATCATGTCCCTGAGAATATAAAAAATGGACCTGGCCACCAATATTGAAACGCTTGGTATCGTAACCGCCCCCGGTCGAGGCCCGGATCGAGTTGTACAATCCGTAGCCGACGCTGCCATGTACAGCAGCTGCTTGCCGGGTAATGATGTTGAGAACAGAAACGAAGGCACCCGAACCATACAAGGCCGAACCGGGGCCTCTGACAATTTCAATCCGCTCAACTGCATCGGCCGGAAACTCCAGAAAAGCCTGTCCGTTGTAGATGTCATTCAACCGGTGACCATCCAGCAGGACCAAGACACCCGAATCTGACTGAACTCCGCGGACCGCCAGGCGATACTCGCCCGACACGGCTCTGGCGATGTGAAAACCGGGAACCTGGTCGAGAATATCCGCTACGGTTTGGGCTCCCATGCCTTCAATCTGGGCCCGGTTAACTACCGATGTCATTGCCGCCGTGCGGACGACCGGCTGTTCAACACCAATCGCCAGGCTAATTGTCTGGGGCGGGTACTCAGGCCTTTGATGCTTGAGAGTTTTGGATTTCTTATCCTGATCGATACTCTTAACTTTTTTAATAATTTTTTTGTCTTTTGGTTTTTTGCCTTTGGCAGACTCGCGAGTAACGACTGTTACTTTTTGAGGCCCTAGTTCCGAGGCAAAAATGATGTGCCGGTTGCCTTCAAAATCAACTGCATAACAGTAGTATTCAATCGCGGGGATCTTGACGAATTTACCCGGGATCGTGCCAGAGTACCGATCCCCGCTGACAAGAGAAAGCTCCCTGACCTGATATTGAGATTCTCCGGGCGCCTTGAACAGTAACGCCGCAATACTAACCTGGTCTGCTCCAATGATGTTTCCGGCCACCAGTAAATCATGGCCTGCCAGAACCTTGGCCGGCGGCGTATGCAGAAAAGTTACATTGAACATCTGGGCCCGGCCAGGGAGAACATAGCTCAACGAAAGCATGCAGACGAATAAAACAGCCTTGATCCTACATGCGAGAAGTATCTGACTCATTCGTTGAATAATTTCCGAAAAACAACTAGTTGTCAAGCAAGACCGGGAGCAATTGACAGATCAACTACGGATTTGCTAGCGTTCCAGACCATGACAAAATCCAAGACTTACAAAGATCTCGTCGCGCAGGTTCAAAAGCATTACGACCACGTGGGCAAAGCCCTCAGTTTCATGGAATACCTGGATATATTTTTTAAAAAACCAAAAATTCAGTGCCGTGGGGCCGCCAAATATATCCTGGACACTTTTGACCATTACGGTAGCCGTCTGACCGATTCTCCTACCGGGAAAGTCAGGCGATTTTCGTTGTTCGATGCGGAATTTGCAGATCAGATCGGCAGAGTCGCCGGACAAGAAGAAGCCCAGGATGCAATTTACAAACACCTGAATAACTTTGTCAGACATGGTCGCGTAAACCACTTAATCTTGCTGCACGGTCCCAACGGTTCAGCCAAAACATCTTTAATCCACGCCATCATTCAAGCCATGGAACATTATTCTTCTACCGACCAGGGCGCACTCTACCAGTTCCGCTGGCTGTTCCCCTCGGAGAAAATCGCTCGGAGCAATATCGGGTTTGGCAAAAAGGGGTCGAGTAAATCGGCGAAAGTTATGGACTCTTTCGCGCATTTGCCGGGCGAAGACCTGGATGCTGTTCTGGAGTGCGAGTTCAGAGATCATCCGTTGTTGCTAATCCCGGTTGATGAACGAAGGCGACTACTCGAAAAACTGCTAGACGAAGGAAAGCTGGCTTCCGATTTCCCGCTGCCGGAGTACCTGCTGCGCGGAAATCTATGCGCCAAATGCAGAAAGATACATGATGCATTGTTGGCTTCTTATGGCGGAAACAGCCAGGCTGTGCTCAAACATATACAGGTCCAGCGGTTGCATCTGAGCTGGCGCTATCGGAGCGGGATTGCCACGGTCGAACCTCAAATGCATGTTGACGCCGCTCAACAGCAGCTTACTGCATCAAGGGGATTGGCATCCTTACCGCCGGCCATTGCTCACCTGTCATTGTTCGAATCTCGCGGCCCTCTGGTTGATGCCAACCGGGGCCTACTTGAATACAACGACCTTCTCAAACGACCGGTCGACACATTCAAGTATTTACTGAGTACTTGCGAAACGGGCCAAGTGACTCTGGATCGTTCAACTCTGTTTCTGGACACGGTCCTGCTGGGCAGTACCAACGAGATGTTGCTGGATGCTTTCAAGGAATATGCCGACTTCGCCTCCTTCAAAGGCCGAGTCGTACTTGTCAGGGTTCCCTACCTGCGTAAGGTTTCAGAAGAGATCCAAATATATCAGGATCAAATCAGTGAAGACTCTCTCGATCGGCACCTGGCCCCGCATACCTTATATTGCGCTGCCCTATGGGCGATCCTGACTCGCCTGAGGCGCCCGGATCCATCGTATTTGAAAAAGGAAATCAAAGAAGTAATTGAAAAACTGACTCCCGCGGAAAAAGCGGAGTTGTACGATAGCGGCACACCGCCTTCGCAGCTAACCTCGGTTATTGGCAAAGAGCTGGTCGGTATCTTACCTGAACTTTACCGTTTGAGCGGACAAGACTACGAAGGCAGAACAGGAGCATCAGCCAGAGAAGTACGCATGCTGTTGATGAATACGGCCCAACAAGAAGATCGGCATTGTGTCACTCCGCTGGGCCTCTTCGACGAAATCAAAAAGCTGGTGGCAGATAAATCAGTCTTTGCTTTTTTGAAGCAGGCCCCCCAGGGTGATTATCTGGATCAGGAGAAGATTCTTGAAATGCTTGAAACGGCCTATCTTGACCTTCTAGAAGACGAAGCCTCCGAGGCGATGGGCCTGGTGACGGAAACAGGCTACATCGATTTGCTCAACCGCTATATCTTAAATGTAACTCATTGGCTGAAGAAAGAAAAACTGGATGACCCGCTAACCGGACAGACGATAGCGGCCGATGAAAACTTGATGAAAGAAGTCGAGACCATTATCCGGCCGGACGATGAAGAAATTGAAACGTTTCGCAAGAACCTGATCGGTCGAATCGGCGCGTTTGTTTTAGATGAAGGACACAAAAAACAGACCGGTAGTCCCCCAGACTACTCCAAAGTGTTTCCCGCCCTTTTTGACAAAATCAAAGATGACTTCTTCGAAAAACGAAAGGTCAATATTCAGCTGACTTATCAGAAGTTTCTTGAATTCATCCAGGATGACAAAGATCCCGGCGGGAAAGACTCGGAAATTGTCAAGAACATGAAGCGCACCCTGACCGAACGCTTCGGTTATTGCGATCATTGCACAAAAGAAGCAATGACCTTCCTGTTAAAGAAGCGATACAGCTAGGCTCTGCTTAAGACCCATGCAAAAATAAGTTCATGGTTTCATTTTGGGCTCTTGAGCAGCATATAGCCAAGCTTGATGGCCTCTTTTGTCATTGAATTGATTACTCTGAAATTCAAGTGGCGCCCTCGATTGCCATCCTGGCGAGCCAGTAACTCGACCACAATGGTCGAGCCGGGAACCACAATGTCGGAGAACCGGCAGGCAACCTCGATTACGTTCATCGGATTGCGATTAGCCTCGTGATTGACGATCTCACGGACGGCTAGTGCCATTGTGGCGGTTCCCTGCAGTATGATGTCCGGCAAACCTATCCCCTTGGCGATAGCCTTAGAAGTATGAATTGGAAAGACAATATTTGTACAGCCATCATAGAGATGAGCTGCAACTGGAGAAATCTCGATCTCGGATTTCCATAATGGTTCCAAATATCCCTGACTACTGGGTATTTCGGGCAAGGTATCCGCCTTGGAACCTGAATCAGCACACTCGATCCCGCGCAACATGCCACCGGTGTATTCGGTAAAAACTGCAGAATCGTCTTTTGTGTTACGTCCTTCGAAACGAACCACCACCAGGGTTCCGGCGTATTTCGCCAGAACGGCCTCGATGCGTCCGTTGATACGCAGTTTGTTGCCCGGTCGAATGGGTCGCTTCAGGATGATGTGCTCGCTGGCGTGCACCATTGTCATCATGACTTCAGCTGGCAAGATGTCAGCCAGTTGCTCGCCGATCGAGGTGATCATCGGCCAGGTAATCAGCACCGGAAACGTCGGCGGTGCAACCAGATGCTCCGGATGCAGGTCGCTAAGTTCATAGTCTCGCGCCAGGTTACTTCGTGCACCCGTTCGCCAAGCTCTCGGCCGACTATGTCACTGGATATTTTCATCGTGTCTAGTTCATGGCTAAAAACGCATCGTCAGACCATGATTTCCATTGGAATTCGAAGTGAATTCTTGGGGATCTTCTACCAGATCGCAGATAAGAGTTGCAAGCTCGGCCGGCCGGGAAAAAAATAGATTCCTGGGCCTCAAGCGCCTATGCTGTTCGCTAATGCGAAGCGGTAGTGTCAGACCTTCTGTTTTGGGGCTCGTCCTGTTGGGTGTGGTAATGGGCTACACTGCCTGGAGCCACCTGCCCGACCTGGATCACTCTTATCTGCCTGGCTGGGATGAAGCAGTCCATGCAGCCGTAGCCGGCAACCTGGCAAAACATCCCGGCACACCTACCCTATTCGACCAGCCGTTTGTTCATTTCAACCAGTTTGACTGGCAGGCCAATCATATCTGGTTGCACATGCCGCCGGTTCCGTTTTGGCAAGCTGCCTTGTCTGTGAGCCTTGGCGGGCGAACGTTCTTTGCGCTGCGTTTACCTTCCTTCTTACTTTTCCTGCTGACTTTAACCATGATCTACTACCTAGGCTTGCGTCTCTACAGTGAGGCGGCCGGCCTGATTGCTACGGTATTAATGGCCGCCTCTCCTTTTGCCTGGTTGCAGGTCCAGGGCTATCACTTCGGCGACATGACCGATATTTCCCTGGCCTTCTGGATAACAGCTTGTGTTGTTTCCCTCGAACGATCGATTAGCGTAGGTAAGCTGCGTTGGGCGGTCCTGGGAGGGACCTTTCAGGGATTGGCATTGTTGACCAAGAGCGCCCTGGCCCTCGCTCCGCTGGGTGCCTGTCTGGTGATCTGGCTATTGCCAAAATGCAAGTTCCGCCTGGATAAACAAATAAGCTGGCTGGTTGCGGTAATCTACATCGGCCTGGCGGCATCCCTGGCCTTGGCCTGGCGATTTTATACGGCCGCCAACTGGCCAACGGAGTTTGCGCATGAGCAATCAGCCCTGTGGGCCCATGTGACGACTTCCTATGAAGGCCACGGCCGACCTTGGGACGCTCTGTTCAACAGCTTGCTGGCATACCTATTCTCGCCGGCCCTGGTGGTCATGATTCTAGCCGGCGCCGCAGGCATTTTCCTGACCGCCTACAAGCATCGGTCTTCGCTGGTTGGTCTACATGCCTTGTGGTTGCTGGGTACTTGGCTGCCGCTCCTGGTCGTCAAGACCAAGGTACCGGCGCTCTTGTTCGGCATCTTCCCGGCCCTGGCTTTAGCGACTGGAGTTCTTATTACGCAAGCAGTCAAGTTCAAGGCTAAAACCTGGCTGATTGCCTCAGCCACAATCCCGGCCGCCTATTTGTTGACCGGCGACTGGTTCCCCGGCCACTTCTGGTCATTCGCCGATAAACTGACTCCCGACATGGCTGTCTGGCCGCATGTTCCGCTGCAGCTCGGGCTCGGGCTGGTCATTTTTTTCGTACTTTTTGCTATCGGCGCGATTTTCACAAGGCTGATAAAGACTAAGTCAATTGTGCACCGAGTATTCACGAGCATTGGAGGCCTGCTTGTAAAAGTAGCTATCATGGTGCCGCTTGTAGCTCTGATAATGCAAGCGGCCGATACTCGAGCCGGGTTCAAGATCATCAAAGATTATAATCCGGCAGCCCAAGTAGCCTACGATCTGTCAAAACATTTACCCGACCAGGCCGCGCTAATCATCGAAGGTGTAACCAACGGGCGCCAAAGACCCGATCTGACACTTTCTTTTATCACCGGCAAGAGTGCCCATTTAGTACGTGGGCATAGCCTGGCCAGAACTGTTCCAGCCGCGGCCAAAATCGGTAGTGTGTTTCTGCTGACGCCAATACAACGGCAGGGCGATGAAATTCTCTCGCCCTCTCCGGGCTCGGGATACTGGGTTTATGAACTGAGAGACTCGCTGCCCGGGCCGCTTCTCCATGACGAAAATGCTACCCGAAAGACTTTTTCAGGCACGACCGATTTAGTGAAAATTATTCCCGGAGTGACTGAAATCAAGGCCGGTAGCTCGTTGCCCATTCTGGCAATCTGGCAATTTCATGGTCCACAGACTAACAGTGCCGCGCGGGTCAGCTTGAAGCCGGTCACGGGTGGCTTAGACAACACGACCTTTCCTCTCGAACAGGATTTTCCAACAGGCTACCAGGCGGCTATTCTACATACTCTAGCTCCATCCGGCCTGCTTTGGGGCAGCCGCCCGCTGGGTACCGATCTTGTACAGCGTAATAGTTTTCGGACCGGCCAGCGCCTGGCTGACGATTTCGTGGTCTGGATTCCGCTTCACCTCGAACCGGGTGACTATCGCATCGAACTGACATTGTTCAACTCGGGCCGCGAACAAAAACCGATTTCAAGCGTCGAATGGCCGACCATTAAGGTGCTGCCATGACGAACGATAGAGTCCGGCCCTCTAAATGGACCGCCTGGTATTTAGGCGGTGCGATTCTGGTGATGACGATCTGGTTTTTCCCCTACTTTCCACAGTTGGGAAGCCCCAACGAGCTGACCCGTCTTTACCTGACCCGCGCCATTGTTGACGACGGCAGCTTCTCGATCGACGGACCGGTCTCGAGATATGGGCACATAACCGATCTGGCCAGGGCCGATGGCCGGCTGTATTCGGATAAAGCCCCCGGCGTCTCTATCGCCGGCCTGCCGGTCTATATTGTCGCCAAAGCTCTGGTTGGTTGGAACAGCGAGGCCATATCCAACTCCAGCCTGCTGCGCTTGATGCGCATTTTTCTGGCAGGTTTACCAACTGCGGCAATTGTCGTGTTGCTGTTTTTTCTGCTCGGCAGAATTGAACTCTCAAGATCCAGGAGGCTGTTTCTTGTTGGCGCCTACGGGTTGGGAACCATCGCTTTTCCTTATGGTGTGCTCCTGTTCGGGCATCAATTGGCAACCTTGTGCCTGGTGGGAGCGTTTTCGCTGATTGAGCGAAACAACCGCAAGCCGGCTTGGTATGCATCTTTGATTGCAGGCTGTTTATTGGGCTGTGCCCTTTTATGCGAGTACACAACTTTGTTGCTGGTCATACCAATCGCCGTTTATGCGGTTTGGTCCTCGTCGACCAGAACGCGTAACATCTTTTTAGGACTGCTGGGATGTCTACTTCCTTTGGGATTTCTGGCGGCCTATCATACGCTTTGTTTTTCCGGCCCGTTTTCGACCGGCTACGCGCATCTGGCTCACAAATCCTTCGCCCAGGTACATGATCAAGGTTTATGGGGTCTGGTAACACCGAGTTTCAGCCGCCTGCTGGTTATCTTGGTAAGCCCGACCAAGGGTCTTTGGTTTTTCAGCCCCTGGCTGATTCTAGCCTTGCCGGGCCTTGTGGCAGCCCTGCTCAGGCCTGAATACCCGCGCCTTAGGCCGGCCTGGATTGCAATCAGCACGGCCAGTCTACTGTATTTGCTTTTTGCCATGTCACTCCAGTTGTCGGCCTGGGGCTGGAGCCTGGGCCCGCGCCATCTTTGTCCGCTGATACCCTTCTGGGTCTTGGCCATCGGTTACTTGCTGCGCCTGCCGATCGGATATTCCAAGTGGACCGAGCGAACTCTGCTCGTTCTCGTTCCTCTTTCGGTCATCACAATTGTACTTCCCACAGCCGTGTTTGGCGGGTTCCCGCCTGATTTTTCGAATCCTTTGGCAGATTTCACGCTGCCCTTGCTCAGCTCGGGTTGTCTACCACCAAGTATCGGCACTTCTTTGGGTCTCACGCCCGGTTGGGCCGGCCTGCCGTTCTGGCTGGCAACCGCCGGCCTGCTGATTATGCTTTTTAAGTCTGTACAAATGCCCGCCAGAGAAAAAATCCTCTGTCTTGCCCTGGCTGCCTTGTTTGTTGGACTGATGCTGACAGTCAAAGGCCCGGTGCAACCCGCAGAACAGCGCAGCCTCGATTGGGTCAGGCAAGATATTCTTAAATGTGATTCAGTTTGAAATTAGCGCGGGAACGAAACAGTGCCGGTATCATCCACCGGGACGGTGAAACCACCCATGAATACTTCACCTTCGAGGTGATAGGAGATTTTGGGTTGTTTAATCAAGTCGCGAATCTCTTTGTTCTCATCACCCGAGAGCGTTCCAGTCGAGATGTCGTAGCTGGCTTCATTTGAAGGCGGAACGGACTCGGCCACTTGAATTTCACCCTCCGACAGGGGTTTACCTTCGACCGAGATCTTATAGATGATCTTATCGACTTTCACATTGAAAGTATTCTCGTTGAGAATGGACATCTCGAAATTCAGCCGGATATCCTTTCCGGTAAACTTCTCGGCGTTAGCCCCGGTTATGCTGAGCTGGGGAATCTTGGGTAAGGGAACTAAACCGGAATCAGCCGCCGAGACTGTCAGCGGTCCATCGGGGCCGTTGATGTTGCAGTTGATTGTAAAACTATACGAAATATTTTTACGATCCAGCAGGGTCTTGATTTCTGCTCTAGATTCGGGCCAGGGAATCGGCACGCTGGTGGCGACCATCATCTTATTATCGCCGGCCAGGCTTCCTCCCACGGCAATCGTCCCGCTTATCGGATCGTAGCCGTCCAGTTCCAGTTTATAGGGGCAGGCAGCCAGAGTAGCCGTTCGGGCATCTTTCGATATCAGTTCGAATTTCCAGGCTACATCCATCCCGGTGAATGACTGGTTTTCAAACCGAATCCCGCGATACTCCAGGGCCGGCTTGACATATGAATTGTCTTTAGAATCGGGTTTGACATCGCCAGCCGGACAACCTGCGAACATGACTGTCACAGCCAGCAATCCAAACGAGCGAATAAATTTGTTTCGCAACATGAGACCCTCCCAACAAAATTACGAGTCGATTAATGGCAGTCTAGTGACTGCGGGATTTCATGTCAATAATGGTCGACTTTGCACCTGACACCCCATAAAATGAGAAGTTCTTGGGGAGGTAGTCAAATGAAAATCCTGTTTTCTATATTGGCTTGTAGCTGTCTTGCGGCTTGCACCAGCGGCATGGTGTGCTTGGAGGGCGTGGAGTGCGGCGATGTCTGCTGCGAAGCGGGCCAGGAATGTGTTGCCGGGCAGTGCACCGATTCTGGATGTGCACCGGGGCAGGTGCGCTGCGGCGAGATCTGTTGTGAAGTGGGACAGGACTGCCTCGAGGGGAGTTGCACCACCACCTTAGGGACCGTGATCATCACCGTCACCCATGCGGTGGACGTGCTTTTTCTGATTGACAATTCAGCCTCCATGGTCGGCGAGCAACGCCAACTGGGAGAGTCGTTTGCCCAGTTTGCCGACATGCTGGAAGCGAGCTTTGGCAATAACTACCATATCGGCGTGATCACGACCGGCATGGAATCGATGGGCTGTACACCATGCGATGTCATCATCAACATGAATTGCATGAACGAGACCGGAGAGAGCGGCCGTTTCCAGGATCGTATAGGTTATAACCAGGGCACCATCGATAGTCCCGATTACACCTTCCGGACCGATCCCGCCTGCGGGCGGGTGATAACCGCCTCCAACAAGGACTGCATCTATGACAGCTCGCAAGACGAAGGTATCGCTCTGGTGGGCATCAACGGTTGCGGCTACGAGCGGGGCCTGGCCGCCATGCGCACTTCGCTGGACGCACTCGGGCCAACCTACAACGCGGGCTTTTTGCGCGACGAGGCCGTGCTGATGGTTGTGGTCGTATCCGACGAGGACGACTGCGGCGAGGTGGGCGACATAACCGAAGGACTCGCCGGCGTAAGTGGCAACGCCTGCTATTACGCCGCCAAGGGCGTCGATCCCGATGGGGCCTTGAACGATCCGGAGGGCAAGCCCTACCGGCTTACCCCTGTCGAAGAGTACTACAACTTCCTGATTGGGCTCAAAAACAACAAAGAGGGCATGGTCAAGTTCGCTGCCATCGTGGGGGTAAAGGATGTGGACGATCTCGCCACTACAACCATTGAATATTCATGGAACGCCACCACCAGTCATTGGAATATCGACGATGCCTGCAACACACCGGGCTGTACCGGCTACTACTGCTTCGCCTCCCCCGGTACCCGCTATATACATCTGGCCCAGATGTTCGGCATCGGAAAGGACGGACTTATCGACACCATCTGCCAAAACGACTTCTCGCCTGTTATGCAGGCCCTGGGCAACTTCATCGGCTGCCCGAAACGACTTATCCTCTCAGAGCCGCCCTTAGACTACGAACGCCTGATGCTGTTGATCAACGGCACGGCGGTATCACGCTACTCCTGCGCCCGGGATGACGAGTTCGAACAATGCAGCGGCCCCGGGGATTCCTGTACGGCCGGAGAGTGCATCGAGACCTGGGTCTGGGAGCCGCCCGACCAGTCGGCCCCGGGT
>JAFDKH010000441.1 GCA_019307065.1 Deltaproteobacteria bacterium | reverse complement strand
TTACTGATAACGGACCCGACCTTTTAACAATTGTCTGAGAAGGAGTGTATGGCCAAAGAAGAAACAATTACGGTTGAGGGCAAAGTAATTGAGCCGTTGCCCAACGCGATGTTTCGCGTGGAACTCGACAATGGCCATGTTGTCCTGGCCCATGTTTCAGGCAAGATGAGAATGCACTTTATCAAGATCCTGCCCGGCGACAAGGTCACTATGGAACTTTCGCCATACGATCTCAATCGGGGAAGGATCACGTACCGTTACAAGTAATTGGCTGTTATAGATCAGGTGAGATTATGAAAGTAAAGTCTGCAATTAAGAAACGCTGCGAACACTGCAAGATTGTAAAACGTCGGGGAATTCTGCGAGTGATCTGCTCGAAGAACCCGAACCATAAGCAGCGTCAAGGCTAGATAATAATAACTGTTGGCAAGGAGAATTGAAACTTGGCTCGTATTGCCGGTGTTGATTTACCAAAGAATAAGCGCGTTGTAATAGCGCTGACTTATATTTACGGAATCGGCCCGCATTTCGCCAGTCGGATTATCGAGAACACCGGTGTCAGCCCGGATACCCGGGTACACCAGTTGACCGATGAAGACGTAACGAAACTGCGAGGTCAGATTGAAGATAACTACACGGTTGAAGGGGCGCTGCGTGGTCAGATTAACATGAATATCAAGCGACTGCTTGATATCGGGTGTTATCGTGGCCTGAGGCACCGCCGGGGACTCCCCGTGCGTGGCCAGCGTACCAAGACCAATGCGCGGACTCGCAAAGGACCGCGCCGGTCCATAGGCGGCCTGAAGAAAAAACCGCCTGGAATGAAGTAACCGTGAGATTATTCGATCCTGAGAGGTAAACTGTGGCTGATCCCAAAAAGAAGAAAACTAAAAAGAAAGCTCGCCTGGTTGATTCCAACGGTGTGGTGCATATCAAGGCGACTTTCAATATCACGATCATAACGATAGCCGACGCCAGCGGACGAACCGTCTCCTGGGCTACGGCCGGTCGAGTCGGGTTCAAGGGTTCCAAGAAGTCGACCCCGTTCGCGGCTCAGATGGCCGGAACAAATGCTGCCCGGGAAGCGCTGGACCTTGGTCTGCGCCGGGTGGAAGTCTGGGTCAAGGGACCCGGCTCCGGACGGGAAGCGGCGATCAGATCTATCTCGGCCGCCGGACTGGAAGTGACCATGATTCGTGACGTTACGCCCATTCCGCACAATGGCTGCCGGCCACCCAAACGACGTCGTGTTTGATCTATTGAGAATGTTTTTTGTCGAACGATATAGGAGACTGAATGGCACGTTATAAGGATGCCAACTGCAAATTGTGTCGCCGTGAAGGCGAAAAGTTGTTTCTGAAGGGCAGCCGGTGTATGTCGGTTAAGTGCGCTCTGGAACGCAGACAATATGCCCCCGGTCAGCACGGACAGAGCCGGCGGCGCAAAATATCGGCCTATGGCCAGCAGTTGAGAGAAAAGCAAAAGGTTCGCAGAACCTACGGTGTCCTGGAAAAACAGTTCCGGATCTACTTTGCCAAATCTGATCGCAAGACCGGCATTACGGGCGAAAACCTGATTCAGATGCTTGAAGGCAGGCTGGATAATATGGTTTACCGACTGGGCTTTGCGCCCTCGAGAAAATCCGCTCGTCAGTTGGTTCGCCACCGGCATGTTTTGGTCAATGATCGCATTGTGGATATCCCCTCTTTCCAGGTCAAGCCCAGCCAGATTATCAAGATCAAGGAGAAATCAAAGAACCTTGATCTCATCCACGCCTCGCTGAAGATGGCCAGGGGTGAGGATCTGGCCTGGTTGAGAATTAACAAGGCTGCCCTTGAAGGGGAATTGCTCGAAGTACCCAAGCGGATAGATATTCCGCTGACGGCCAACGAACAGCTCATTGTTGAGTTGTATTCCAAGTAGTCCAAAATAATGGGGTCTTGAGAAAATGAAGTGGAAACCACTGACAATGCCGAAAGAGATCGTCAACGACGCTTCTTCGGCGACTGAGAATTATTCTCGGTTCATTATCGAACCTCTGGAAAGAGGTTATGGCGTGACCTTGGGCAACAGTCTGAGACGAGTGCTGTTGTCTTCGATTCAGGGTGCGGCGCCAGTATCAATGCGTATCACCGGCTGTCTGCATGAATTCTCGGCTATCGAAGGCATATTTGAAGATGTCACCGAAATCGT
>JAFDKH010000068.1 GCA_019307065.1 Deltaproteobacteria bacterium | reverse complement strand
AGGTGCAATGGGAACTTCTCAAACGCGGGGAACTTCACTTGATTCGTGCTCGTGTGCCACCCCCGCGGGCAAAACGAGCCGCTCGCAAGTAGAGGGGTTTTGCAGCGGAATCATGTGAGACCCTCCGACCCCTTAAAGATCCGACCCCTTAAAGATAACCTAACCCCTTGAGCCGCTTGAGGACTAATTTTTCTTCTTCGGGCGAATAGACTGCCTGACCGGCCTGTGCTGAACAGGCCGGCGACTGTCCCTCGGCCGCGCATTCCGACGCAATCTGGGTAAGGCTATGCCCATCCAGATCAGGAGGGCTTCGAAGTCCGAGTAAGGCTAAAGCGGTCGGACAGACATCGACCAGCCGGGCATTTTCAATTTTTGTACCCGTTTTTACGCTCGGCCCGCAGGCGGCCAGAATTCCCTCTGGCTTATGAACTCCACTGGTACCGGTGCCCTTCGAGCCGATCAGTTTGTCCTCAGCCAGTCTTTCGACAATCGGCCCCATCCGGCCGGCACTTGGGGAAGCCAACAACCGGTAACCATCCCAATCAGCCAGCTCGAGCATTAAATCGGGTGCCCGGCCTGTAAAGGGTCCCGCCATAACATCTTCTCGAAAAAAAACATTCGCAACAATCGCACGACCACTGAGCGGATCGCGCCAGTCGATCAGGCTGTCGGCAATCTCTTTTCGTAATGACTGGTAGCGCTCGGCGGGGACTGTTCCTTGCGACTCGCGACCGGCTAAATTAATCCAGATTCCCGGATTTTGGGGAAGCTCATCGCAAAAAGCTTCAGTCGCCGAAAAATCAATACCGCCGAAACGGCCCAGTCCATCGGCCGCCATGACCAGTCGAGAAAACGGCCCGCGCAGAAGCGCCTGCTTGACAGTCGCGGGTAAGAACCTACCAGCCTGATCCTGGATAAAACCACTCAGCTGAGCCAGCTTTCCTAAAAAGGCTGAAAATCTCAGGCGGCCCTGAGCGGCCAGCCAGCGGTTGAGACAAAACGTATGATCCGAAGATCCGCCAAAACCATGGTCTGAGAGTACAATGACGCTGGTGGACTTGCTGGTCCTGGCCAACAATCTTCCCAGGGCGCGGTCCAGGGCAATATAGACGTCTTCGATTGTCGTGGCCAGGACTGGATTCTTAACCCGCTGACGTGGAGAATTCTGGTCGTGAAAAGCCCAGAAGTGGTGACCGGCCGTGTCCGACTCGCTGAAAATAATGCTGAACAAGTCGAAGCGCGAGCCGTCCAGCAAGGCCTCGGCAACTTTTGTTTTTTGTTCGATGGTCTCGAATAAGATTCGCCGGGTGTTTGCATGCCAGCCGGCCCCAACTGCCAATTCGTCGGCAGCGCCATACGGCCAATAGAGTCCTGCGGCTTTCAGGCGCTTGAATAAGCCGGCCGGATTATGAGCTCGGGTGCTGGCCCGGGTCGCGGTCGGTGAATCGAAACCTGCGATGCAAATTCCGCCGGCCGGGTCGGGCGGGAAAGTCCCCGGAATACCCAGGCTGGCTACCTTGAGACCGGAAGCCATGGCAATTCTTGCCAGACTTGTTCCGCTGCGCTCTGCAGCCGATACCAGGCGCAGGCGGTATTGGCCTGGTTGTTTTCTAACGAAATCAACCAGGCCGTGTTTTGACGGACCTAGGCCGCTAAAGGCCGCCGTCCAGGCCGGCAGTGAACTGGCCGGAAAAGTCGAGTTGACTCGGCCAAACGTGCCGCCGGCAATCAGCCCGGCCAGGTTGGGAAGTCGCCCGCTTTCAATCAACGGCTCGACAAGCGAAGGCTCGGCGCCGTCCCAGCCTACGACTAACAAGCGGCTAATGCTCATATCGATCTCTTTTTTACTCGGTGTATCCCAGAGAGCGGAGCTGCTCTTCAGTCTCCGGGTCGATCTCGACTTCTTCGGGCTTGGTGGCGGGCGGCTTGGCAGCCCGGCTGGGCCCGGCCTGCAAGACTTTGATCAACTCTTCGCGTATGGTCTTTTCGTTCACGGCCTGATTTTTCTTCTCCAGCGGATCGGCTTCGAGGTTGAACAACTGGATCTTCGGCAGACCACGGTGATTATCGGGATTGGCGCGAATCAGTTTCCAGGGGCCGCTACGAACTGCAGTCAGGATCATGCCTTGATGATCTTCTTCGGCAAAAATGTAGCGAGCAGTTGTCGGCGGCTGGTCCGAGAGTATGCTACCCGGAAGCTCGCCCGGTTATTTAACTTGCGCCAAACTCATGGCGGTCGGCATCAGATCAATCAGTGAAACCGGATCGTCCCTGACCGTTCCTGCGCCGGCCCCTTGCGGAAAACGTATAAGCAGAGGTACCCGTACCAATTCCTCGAATAGCGTTGTCCCGTGCCAGAAGCCTCCGTGATCGGCAAACTCCTCGCCGTGATCCGCAGTCACGACTATCAGGGCGCGGTCGAAGACACCCTTGTCTTTGAGAAAAGTTATCATTTCACCAAATAGGCTGTCCCAGTGCTCGATTTCCTGACGGTACAAATCAAAATACTCGGCCGCTTTGTCAGCCTTCGGATTGGGGTTCTCAACCCGGGCAACAGCTGTGCCGTCATAGGGGTGGGCAAAATACGGGTCATGGGTCTCCATGAAATGAAGATAGGCAAAAAACGGCCGGGCGGCCGTGGCCAGCGGGCCGACTAGCTCGCGGGCCACCTCCCAGACCTGTTCACCTTCGGCATAGTAGCTTGATACTATGCGCTGGCCCGGGAAGAAACGCAGGCGGGCCAGACGATACAGCTCCACCAGGAACAGGCGGCGCGCCGTTTGAGGTGCTGAAAGAAAAGGTTTCGGCCCGTGATAGGCGTAGACGTCAAATCCGCGCCCCATTCCGAATACCGGCGCCAGGTTGACGTTGGTAACCGATGCCACCGAAACATAACCGTTTAGGCTGAGTAGGCTAGCCATAGTCGGCAGACTCTCCGGCAAGCGGTCGGTCTTGTGAATAGCCTGATGGCTTCGCGGATATTGACCGGTTAAAATGGAGGCCACAGCGGGCCGCGTCCAGGAAGCCGTCGACCAGGCTTGGTTGAAACGAGTCGCCTCGGTACTGAATGCATCCAGGTTGGGAGTCGCGACTTTCTTCGAGCCATAAGCCCCGAGAGCATCGGCCCTAAGTGCATCCGCCACAATGATAACGATCGACGGACGACCGTCCGGTTTTTCGAGCGGTCGGTAGAATTCTTCATTAATTTCGGGCGTACTTTGGCCCGAGCCACAAAACAGCAGGCCGGCTAGTGAAAGAACCAAAATAATCGCGGCCGCTATTGACGAGCGGTTACACAACACCTTGCCAATCATGCGCGCCAGGGCAGCACAAATAAACGCACCTGCCGGTATAAGCAGCAAGGCGGCCCAACCCCAGAACCCCGCCCGAGCAATCGATTCTTTCCACAGATCACGATAGATAATAAAGGCGCTGCCGACCAACCACAAACCGACTGTGGGCAGCACGGCTACCCGGCCGGCGTAGGCCAAGAAAGCCCGTCGGCTGCTGCGGCCTTTTCCACCAAAGAGCAAACCGTAACCAAATCCCAAGACCATGCCAACCAGCCCATACAAGCCAAATCCATAGGCCAGAGCTGAAAAACTCCACTTTGCGTAGTACTGAGATTCAGCAACTCCAAGAATCGCCAGAGCCGCCCCGGCCCCGGCTGCACCAGTCGATAAAATTATCAGCGGCGAAATGTTTCCTCTAAAGCTCACTTTGGGTCTCCTCGCCCGGCTGTTGCTTGCTTTTAAACCAGGCTGCCGCTCTTTTTACAACCTCGGTTAACCCATAGCCATCTTCCGGCCGGGCAGCCGGGGTCAGCGCCCAAACTGCCCCGCCGGCCAGACTGTAGAGTTCTCCGGCCATGAATCCCAAAAAACCCAATAAGACCGCCTGCTCGGTTGGTACGCCGATATTGGTCAGGAAAAACACATAGACGCCTTCGCGCACTCCGATTCCGGCAATAGAAATCGGAACCAGCGTAGCGGCAATCATTAATGGCCCGATGAAGAGAAGTTCAGCGGCCGGAATATCGGCCCCAACCGCTTTGGCGGTCGCCAGATACATGGCTGATGTGGCGGCGTGAATGATCAAGCCCAACAGAATCGCCACTCCTATACGGCCGCGCTGAGTCCCAAAACGAGCCACGGCTTCACTCATGCGTGCCATGGCCTGGCTGAATCGACTTCCCCGTCTTTTCAACCACTCGGCGATCCGCACGAACCACTTGGGTTGCGCAAGCAACATGGCCGCTACTACAAACGGTCCGCAGATCACGATGCCCATCAACAATAGAGCTTTTTCGTTCAACATACGCAGACCGAACGGAAGAGCAGCCAGTGCCAGGAAAGACAAGGCCAGCAGTCCAATTACTTTCTCGACCACCGTAACCGCCACGGTTTTAGCTACTTCCCGCGAACGAACTGCCGCATAATAAGTACGGTAAGCATCGAGACCGATCGTTGACGGAAGAAACGATCCGAAGAAACGACCTATCAAATAGGCCCCGCCCAAGTTGGACAACTTGAGATCAATATCCTGGCCGAGAAGCATCAGCCGCCAGCGAATAATTCCGGATAGAATACCGACACCCTTGATAGCCACGGCTATAAAAAACCAGCCGATATCAAGATTGGCCACCGTAGCGCCAACCCGCTCCAGATCGGCATGCATCAGCAGTAGCACAATCAAACCGCCACTGATTGCAAACCTGAATATCCATTTGATTATCCTGGAACTCGTCATCTTCACTCGAATTTCTTCGATCCGCGGGTTGACCAGCCGGTTCCGGTACTCTATAACATTACACGACCAGGCTCGCAAGAAGGTGCATGCCGGCCTGCAAAACATTTTGATAGAAAAGGCCGTAGAAATGTCCAGAAATACTCATTCTCGCAGAGATTTCATCAAGGCAACCGCAGGCGGTGCTCTGATGGCTTCACTGCCCCTGGGGGCCAAGAGCGCAACGAACGAGACCGGCCGGCCGCAAACAATCGTATTGGGTTTTGACGGAGTCGATCCGCGTTTGGCCGAACGCTGGATTGCTTCGGGAGACTTGCCCAACCTGGCCGCTCTACAAAAACAAGGTTGGCTGTCCCCGCTGGCATCCACCAGCCCGCCTAATTCACCAGTCGCCTGGACAACTTTTGCAACCGGCCGTCAACCTTTAGAACACGGAGTATTCGGATTCTTACGGCGCGATCCGAAGACATATTTGCCGGGCACAGCCCCCTACACCATCACCCCGCAGGCTTTTAGTCCGGATGGGGTTCGAAAACCCAAGGCCGTCTCGCACCGCAACGGTCCTGCTTTCTGGGAGATTTTAGATCAGCGCAAAGTTCCGCTCAGCATGCTTTTCGTGCCCTATGCCTACCCTCCCCCGAATTTACCCAACGGCAGGATCATCACCGGCCTGGGTACTCCGGATGCGCGTTTCACTAATAGCTCTTTCACCTTGTTCACATCCGAGCCGGCCGAAGCGGGCTCGACCAACCGAGTCGCCGGCGGCCGTATCGTCCGCCTGAATCTAAAAGGCAGTACGGCAGAAACCGGGCTCGAGGGCCCCCGCGGCCCGGACAAAAAAAACCTTTCTGTCGGCCTGCGTCTTGGGCTAAATCGGGCGGCCGGCACACTCAAGATCTCTTTGGCCGGCGATAGCGAGACTCTATCTGTCGGCCGGCGCAGCAAATGGTTTCGGATAAAATTCGAGGCTGGCGGGTTCGAACTGGCCGGCCGGGTTCGCTTTCATCTTATTGAACTCAAAAAGGAGCTGCGCCTTTACGCTTCACCGATCCAGTTCGATCCGCGCTCCCCGGCAATGCCGTTGGGCAGTCCGCCCAAATGGCTGACCGAAGCAGTCGCTACTCATGGCGGCCTGCCAACCGTCGGCTGGGTGCACGATACATCGGCGGTCAATGCCGGCGTTCTGCCTAAAGAAGTTTTCCTGGCTGACATTCTAGACACCATGACCGGACGCGCTGAACTGTTGCTAAGAGAAATCTCGAGTGGCTTTGCTAGTTTAATCATCTCGGTCTTTACCGGTACGGACCGGGCAGCACATATATTTTACAAAGAAACCGCCCGAAAAGACGGCGGTCCCCTGTTGGATGTATACCGAAAAATGGATCAGATTATTGGCCGGGTCAGCCAGGTAATCAGACCGGGCACCCGATTAGTGGTTCTGTCGGATCACGGCTTTCACGCTTTCAACCGGATGTTGCATGTAAACACCTGGCTCGAGTCGCAGGGTTTTCTTACTCGTAAAAATCCCGGCGGAGCGGTTCAGTTCCTGCGGGGAATCTCATGGCAAAAAACCATGGCCTACTCTATGGGCAATGGACAGATGTATGTGAATTTACTGGGCCGTGAATCGAAGGGCAGTGTCACACCCGGGGCGCCGAAATGCGTAATAATGGAAACCATTCGCGGGCGGCTGCTGGACCTCAAAGACCCGGCCAGCGGTAAAAAACCTGTCCGGGCGGTCTACGATGTATACGCGCAAGCGAGTAAGAGCGTGCGCCGACAGGCGCCCGATTTGCAGATAGCTTTTGCGCCCGGCTACCGCAGTTCTTGGGAAACCTCACTGGGAGGGGCTCCCAATGGGAGCTTCTTAGCGGACAATCCTAAACACTGGTGCGGCGACCATGCCGCCTCGGACGTCCAAGAAACACCTGGGTTTATAGCCGCTAATTCCAAACTGGCAAAAAAAGAACCGCGCCTGATTGATATTGCCAACACTTTACTCAACTTGTATGGTGCCCCCGGCGACGGCCCCGGAAGATCGCTGCTGATATGACCCGCCGATTAAGAGTCAGGCTAGTCCTGCCGGCATACAATGAAGCCCAGGCCCTGGAATCTTCGTTGTACCAAGTGCACAATTTCTGCAGGCGCTATCTGGGACATTATGAGTGGAAGATATTGATTGTCAGCAATGGTTGTTCCGACGGGACCGCCGCAATTGCCTCGATCTTATCGGCGACTTACCCATGTGTTGCGACCCTGATCCTGCCAAATGCCGGTCGCGGGGGTGCCTTGCGACGGGCCGCCGAGTTACCCGGAGCCGACTATTTGCTTTACATGGATGTCGACTTGTCCACCAATTTAGAAGCCATGCCCAGGCTGCTGGCCGAACTCGATCGGGGTGCCGACGTCGTGGTTGGCTCGCGCCACCATCCCCACTCACAGGTAACCCGAGCACTGCATCGAGAGGTCCTCTCGCGCGGATACAACATAATGCTCAAAACTCTATTTGGCGTGACTACTTTTAGAGATGCACAATGCGGCTTCAAGGCCTTCAGGCTCAATCGCCTCCAGCAGCTGCTGTCGCTAGTACGTGATCATAGATGGTTCTTCGATACCGAGGTATTGGTCCTGGCTGAATACAGCGGCTTAAAGGTGGTCGAAGTTCCGGTGCACTGGATCGAAGATCTCGACTCGCGAGTGGACATTCCGACCACCATCGCCCAGAAACTGTTCGGCCTGGCTCGTTTGAAGTTGACCGCTCGGAGAGTCGTTGCCCATTCGTTGCGTCAGTAATTCTTACCCAACAGGTGCAGCCAGCTCATGAATCTCGATTTTCCTCATGCCGGTGAAGTCTATTCAGCTTCCTGCGCCCTGTTATGGTCTATCGGAGTTATATATTTTAAGAAAAGTGGCGAAAATATCGCGCCGCTACCTCTCAACCTGTTCAAAGACACGATCGGTTTGCTGCTGTTTATACCGACCATGCTGATCCTGGGTATAGAGTTCGTGCCCGTCGACCTGGTGGCCTCTGACTGGATTATCTTGCTGGTTTCAGGGGCAATCGGGATTGGGATAGCCGATTCTGTTTTCTTCGCCAGCCTCAATCGGCTGGGAGCCGGCCGCTCGGCCGTGGTCGACTGCTTGTATAGTCCCTTCATCATTGTATGCTCGTTTATTTATTTGCATGAAGATATAGGCGTCGGCTTATTGATCGCCCTGGTTTTGATGACGGCCGGTATCTTGATCGGCACCTGGAATCCCGAGCGAACCGAGAGCGATCAGGATCGCAAGAAGATCCGTCAGGGCGTGTTGCTGGGAATCATCGCCATGCTGTTGATGTCAATCGGTATTGTAATGGCAAAACCGGTGCTGGATCGTTCCGACCCCTTTTGGGCCTCGACGGTTCGCCTGTTCGGCGGCGTGGCTTTACTCTCTTTTCAGATGATTGGCCGCCGTAATCGGGCCGAACTATGGCGCTGTTTTCGCCCGGGCCCTTTGTGGAAAGTCACTCTGCCCTCGGCCGTGTTCGGTGGATATCTGGCGATGATATTCTGGATTGCCGGAATGAAGTACACCGACACCACCATCGCCAGCGTGCTCAACCAATTGAGCACGATATTCGTCTTGATTCTGGCGACTTTGTTCTTAAAAGAGTCGCTCACTCTACGTAAAGTAGTTGCCATTATTCTGGGGTTTGCCGGCGGAGTCATCGTGACATTTTGAAAAACGGGAGCAAGCAAATGACAGACCTTGCTGATTGCTATCTTCAATACTTTTCCAGCGAAGGTTTTGAGATCCTGGTGGGCAAGTCAGCCAGTGACAATGACACTTTGACTTTCAAGGTGGGCAATCAAAATGATTTCTGGCTGCACGCCGCGGCTACCTCCGGCTCGCACGTTATCGTACGCAATCCGGACAACCTCGAACGTTTGCCCAAGAAAACCTTGCGCCAGGCCGGCGCCCTGGCCGCCTATCACTCCAAGAACAAGGCCGGCGGCAAAGTCGCGGTCAGCTACACCCAAAGACGTTTCGTACAGAAATCGCGCGGCGCCCCGGCCGGCCAGGTTAACCTTAAGAAACACCAGACTATCCAGGTTTCGCCCAAGGAACGGCCGGCCGACCCAGCCTGAAAGATTTTATTTGGCTGCTGCTGGCCAACCTTCGCGCTGAATGCGCTCGATCATTTTTGCGTGCCAGGCTCGCTGGATATCCATGCGGAGCGGGTTGATTGGCGGCGGCGAGAGCCAGGCCGGTGAGATGATCGGCAAGTTTCTCGGGGCCGGGGCCGGCCGGCTGCCCGAAGCCACATCCGGGCCGGAATGCTCGCGCGGGTAGTTAGTAGTATTCATGCTCTGGTTGAAAACCAACAACGCCCCGCCGGCTACTCTAAAAGGCGCATCCCAGTCGACGTTGCCGCTCGAGTCGATCCCGGCGTAGACAATGTTGGGCCCCTGCGTGCCCGGATAATCCAGCATGTCTTGCTGGGGAAAGAAAAAAGTGCCTGCAAAAGACTGCAGATCGACCGAAGTCGTCCCGGAAGAAACACCGGGAGCTCGAAAAGGTGTAAAGTTCAACATCTCGCCGTAGCTGTAAAGACCGTTTTCAGCCTGAATCCAATTGGCCAATAGGTTATCCATCAGAATCGTCTGAAAATCCTGGCCAAAATTGTCGGCAATCCAGGTATCGACTTCGCTGGGGCTGCCGGTTTCGAGATTGAAAATATCAGCGTAGGTCGAGACTCCCCCGCCGCGGTAGGCCAGGTAAGTCCAGAACAAGTAGGCCTGGACATAGTTTTCGTACAAGCCGTATTGCCAGTTGACCAGCGACAAGCCGTTGCCAATCAGCCCGCTCGGATCCCACAGGTAGACATCTATCGCCCCCTGGTTGACCCCGTAGACTTCGTGGACGGCGGTCTCGGCCAGGCCTTCGTCATGATAAGTCCAGTAGACGTCCGACATACCGTGACGTTCATGGTAGAGCAAATGGCCGAACTCGTGGGTTACGACGTTTTGAACTCCCAGACTGCCGTAGGCCACATTGGTGTGGACGATCTCCATCTCGTTCGAATGCAGCCGCCACCAACGCATGGTGTCGGCGTCGGAATAGGAGTTTACCTGCGAGAAATAACCGCCGTAGTAATCCTGTCCATCCAGCCCGAGGATGACGATCTTGTCGTTGCCGTCGAAATCGGGCGCGGCAATCCGGCTTTGGGTCAAGATCGGATAGACCCTATCATCGAATTCGGCAATCGTCTGGGGGACATCCCCGGCGGCCTGGCCCTGTTCGATGTAGACTACGCAGTTATCGCCGACTCCGACTCGGTCGGCGGTCAGTTGGTATTGTTCATAGGACGGGGAGGAAAAATCGACAACCCACAAGCGGGCCGTATCGGCCGACCAGAATTCGGCCTCGAGCAGGCCGCCCTCGGCCCCGACGTCGATACTCAATTTGTACTTTACGCCCAGAACTTGTTTGCCAGAGACCAAAGACACAGTACGCGCCAGCGGATCGTATTTTGGAAACCCGATCTGCAGATCGCCGGCCGGCGACGTCACCGAGTAGGCCTCGGCATTTTCGGCAAGCTGTGCGTCGACGTCACTATCGAAACGTACCCTGACTTCGGTCCTGTTTGGAGCGGCCGCGATTTCGATCGTCAAGCAGTTCCCACCCCAGCAGGCTTGGCCTTCGACGCAACATCCCTGGCCGCACTCGGCAAACAAGCAAGCGCACTCTCCGGTTTCTTCGATGCATTCCTGCCCAGCTTGACAACCATCGCAATCGACCTGGCCGCCGCAGCCGTTGGGCCAGCTGCCGCAGCTCTTGCCGAGCTCGGCACAGGTCAGCGGCTCGCAGATCTTACAACTTAGGCGATCGCTGGCACAGCCGTATTGACAAACCTCTTTGGCTTCGCCGTATTCCCTGCAGCTATTGAGCCAATAAGTTGTACCGTTCATGCACAGCGTATCGGCTTGTGGTTTGCAGTTATCCCCTTTGCAGCCCGAAATAAACCCGGCCGCCACCCAAATACCCAGCACCATACAGATCATCTTCTTCATCTTGGTTCCGATACCCTCCTTGAACTGATAATCATATGCTACCCAACTAACTAACAGAGCTCAAGCCAACATAATACTCAAACTGTTTACATCCTGGCCAACCCGTAATAAAATGCTGGCCAATATGATTAACAACCAGACTGAGGAATATCGAGCATGGCTAAAGACAGGCGTACGACGGATATAGTTCAGGTGGCCAGGACGCCCTTCGGCGAACCTTACGTGCTGGCGCTGGCCGTCATCGAAGGTCCCGACTGCCACGGCATCCATCGCATCACCGGTCCGGAAACCACGGTCGGAGCATCGCCCAGCGTCGATTTCACACTCAGCGACCCGCAAGTCAGCGGCGAGCATTTCCGGGTCAGGGTCAACGGGCACATGTTCAGTCTGCAAGACATGAAAAGCACCAACGGCACCCTGGTCAATCAGAACCCGGTTTCCAAACGCACCCCGGTCAGGCTGAAAAACTTCGATGAAATCGAGGCCGGCAATACCCGCATGTTGTTTATCGCCAATCGCTACCGGACAGATTGACCAACGTCCTACTGACAAATAAACATACGAAAACTCAGGCATTTCGCCACACTAGTGTGTCAGGAGACACACGCTCTGATCGCAATTTTGAGTTTATTTTTGGTTGACCAGCAGGCTCTGGCCTGGAAAAATTTTTGTTTTCGGGGAAAGACGATTGAGACGCAGGAAGCGTTCGAGTTTCATGGAGTGCCTGTTGGCGATTTCATAGGGGCTATCACCGGCTTTGACTATGTATTCTTTGGTATTGGCCGGTGCCCGGGTCGCCAGCTTGGACGGTACGATCACCAGTTCCTGGCCGACCCGCAGGCCATTGTCGCCTAATTTGTTGAGGCGCTTGATTACGCGCACGTCGGTCTTGTAGCGGCGGGCAATCTCCCAAAGCGAGTCGCCTCTTTTGACTTTGTGGCGAATGGTCTTTTGGGTTTTGGCATGCCGAACTTTTTTCTTGCCGCGCCTTTTTGATTTTCCGTTCAGCGGTATTTTTATCTTCTGGCCGATCTGTAAAAGAGTATTCTTACGAATCTTGTTAACCTTGGTAATCACAGCAATGCCGACGTGATAGCGCTTGGACAGATGCGACAAGGTTTCGCCGCTCTGAATGGTGTGAATGGCGAACTTCTTTTTAGGCGGTGTGTACTTCTTGATTTCGGCCAGCTTGTCCTGGAGTAGTTTGCCCTTGTCGGCCGGTACCAGCAGTTTGTATTCGCTGGGCGGCGTTATCTGGCGGCGCAATTCAGGGTTGAGCTCTTCTAAAGACTTGAGCGGCACCTTGATTTTCTTAGCGACATCTTTCAGCTGCAACTGCTTGTTAACAATCACGGCCATTTGCGACAACTCGGAATTGAGTTCGGTCAGCTCGAAGCCGTGTTTGGCGGGGTCTTTCAATATGTGCAAGATAGCCAGAAAACGTGGCACGTAGAAACGAGTTTCTTTGGGCAGTTTCTGATACAAGTCCCAGAAATTATCGAGATAGTTGATATTCTGGCGGCGAATGACTCTGAGCACTCGGTTCTCGCCGCAATTGTAAGCCGCTAAAGCGGTGGTCCAATCGCCGAACATTTTATGAAGTTCGGTCAAGTAGCCGATCGCGGCCCGGGTGGCTTTCTTGACATGCATGCGTTCATCCACCCATTTGTCTCTTTTAAGCCCGAAGCGATAGCCGGTCGAAGGAATGAACTGCCATAATCCCAGCGCCCGGGCCGACGACAGAGCTCTTATTTTGAATCCGCTTTCAATCAGCGGCAACCAGGAAAGCTCTTCGGGCAAACCGGCTTCTTTGAGGGCCGCTAAAATGAACGACCGGAACCTGCCCGAGCGCCGGTAGGAATTGAGAAAGAACCTGCGCTGGGGGCCTTTGAAAATCTCTATCTGGGCCAGAACTTCCGGGTTGAGATCCAAAGGAATTGCTTTGTGGCTGCCGTTGACGACCGTGTGCTGAGATGTATAAATCTCCAGCAAGCGCCTGCTGATCATCAGGCGGATATCTTCTTTCTGCTGCGAGAATTTAGGGTCTTTTTCGGTGTCGGCCTGCAAAATCAAGGCATAGGCCCTGTCCAGAGCCGAAACGGCAAGGTCGAAATCACCTTGTCCCCAGAAATCCTGGGATGCCTGACAAAATTCGAGGGCCTCATCGAGGATTGCCTGAGTATCTCGTTTGGTATCTCTTTTGGATGGATCGACGAGCACCGTCGGCTGGGAACGTTCGGCCACATTTTTAGCAGGTTCTTCGAGGCTGTGGCTAGGCTGACCGCTGATTCGCTCTTCATTCTCGATTGGTTGCTCGGCCTTTTTCGCATTCTGTATTGGAACGGCACAAGCCAAAGCCGAGAAAGATAATATAACCAGTAAATGTATCGGGCGCAGCTTCATAATCGTGTTCCTTCGGGTAATCCCGGCCCATGTATACAAGAATCCCTTGTTTTGGGCAAGAATATAGCTACTTACGACCCTTGCCGCCTACTGTTTTACTTGCAAGCTTTATGCCGACTTAGTAGCGCACCAGCACGTTGTAGCTATAGTTCAGTTTGATTTCCTGGCCGGGCTTGAGTTTCAGGTTCCAGTTGCACTGATTGCGCTTGTTGACCGAATAGACGCCCTTTTCCATCAAGCTGCACTTCGGTGAACGCTCGGCTTTGATCAGGTTACCCGAGAAGCGACGCTGAATCATCAGGTTGACAGTTTCTTTGCGGTGATTATTGACGCGCAATTCACCCTTGATAGACGTGCGGTAGTAGCGATCTCCACCCAGCCAGACATCTTTGCGCTTGCCTTTGATTTCCTGCTGCAGGTGAAGTGTTCTGAGGCTGAGCGCCTTGGTAATGCGCAGCGTGGTCTGCTCCCCGCGGTTTACCCAGTAGCTCATGGCCTGACCGTTGAATCGACCACCATCGACAACCATGGCCGGGGCGGTGGTCATCGGGAAGCCAAGCGGGTTCCGGAATCTAATCGCATCCCAGGCAGCATCCTCGTACTTGTCGGGGTTCTGAGTTCGTTGGTAGTCCTGGATGAACTGACCGTTAACTCCCCGGGTATCCGGCACGATCCATTCGACAATGCGTTCGTAGCCCGCCTTGGCTGCAGCTGTCTGAATAACCAGCGAGTCACCTTCATCCAGGCTGTGGCGGCCGATGTTCTGGTAGTGCAAGTCGACTCCGTCACCTGTCGGAATGGCTGACAGATCCCAACTTTGTCTTGGAGAGGGCTCGTTGAAACTCACCCTTTGCTGAGTAACCACGTTACCTAAACTGACATGGCTAGGAGTTCGGACCGGATTGTTCAACTGGGCGAAAAAACTCTGCCAATTATTACGTAACGACATTGGCGAAGTCACGTGGGCAAACTCCACGCTTGGAAATCCGGAGATTAGCTTCAATTCAGCCTTCTCGATCGTTTCCAGTTCATTCTTGATGACTGCTTTCTGTACCAAGCTTAAAGTTTTTGATTTTGAAATGTCTATTCTGTAACTGGGTGCCCAGGCCATGCCCTTGGCCAAGTATGAAATCCGAATCGTGGCCGGCTTTTTCTTGAGCCCGCTGACCTCGAACAACAAAACCGGTTTTTGGCGCTTGATTGTTCCCTGGGTGCCCTGGACATGCAGGTAGGCTATCTGAGCACTGTCAATGAAAGTGCGGCCCTTGCCGTTTTCAAGCACCAGGAATCGTTTGTGTGGCGGCTGGGCTGGGTTGAAGCCGCCATAGTAGGTCGATTGATAGTTGCGATTCCAGGAGCCTTCACCTTTGACGGGTGCCAGAGCTACCACTCGACCGCTGGCCGCCGGAATACGTCCGTCGATAAAGTGGATAACCACGTCGCGGCCCGAAAGTTCAGCTTGTAAATCGGTCGCCGCAGACTTGTCAGCCGGCAGATCTACAATCCGGCGAGTCAGGCGGGTGACAACCTTGGCGTCACTCTCGATCCAAAAGGTTCCGTGGACCGGCTCGGGAACATCCTCGATCCGGTAGGTGCCCGAGCTCGGCACGCTGACGGTCCGATTGACTACCGCCAGGCCGTTCTTGAAAAGACCCACCGAAGTGATCTTGCTTTTCACCTCGGTTTCGGCAGCATTAGCAACGCTCGCTATCGAACCCATCAGATATACAACTAAGCATAACCTGTACATGTCATTCCCTCCTTTGTTTTCAATATTGTCGCCAGCCGAAGATTATGCCCCGGCCAGCCCTTCGCGCAACAAGAAGTCTAGCAGGGAATATCGTGGTTTTTGGTAACGACTTTGTAAATTGCCGGGAGGCTACTTGGAGGGTTTTGGCGGAACTCTGCGGCCAGACGGCGAAGGAGCGGATTGCGTTCTGGCGGCTGCTTCGGAGATACCTGCTCGTATTGATTGGCTTATGTCTTCAAACATTTCGACTCTAGATGTCAGCAACTGTTGCATGATCACGACCAACTCGGGGCGGGCTGCCACAATCGTATGATCGCAGCCCTCGAAAACCAACCTTACGTCGCCGTGCTCGTTCATAAGAACTCGATTTGATTTACCCACCCGGTTCAGTTTCAAAGTCAGCATCCCGCCGCTCAGCTCGAGATGGTCAGCCGAGGCAATGGCTACCATGTGGCTTTTACCAAGCGGCCCGCGGATGGTAGTGAATTCGGCGCCGCGCTCTAAAACCAACATGGCCGATTTGCCGCCGATGCTGCCGTCGATCTGGTCTTCTTTAAACTTGAGCCTGACGGCCTTGCCCCCGATGAATCCGAACATGACATTGTCTTCGAGGTTGACAACCGAGTTCGAACCGGCGATACGATCGTCTTCAATCGTCAACGTCCAGATTTCTTTGTCCAGAATTGAAAAACTAGCCGTGCATTTCTTCTCATCTTTCACATCAGACGGCTGGGCAATAGCAAGCGACGGAATCATGAACAAGCCACAAAGCAAAGTCATCAATACATTTTTTTTCATCTCAGGCACCTCCGCATAGGACCCGCTAAGTCTAGCACTTTTTCGTCTCAAATAGGTATCTTAGAAATCAGCTTCTTTGAACCTGGCTTCTAATGACTTCAGGTGGCAGGTCTCGTTGGAGAAGACCAGGCTGAACTTAGCGGCAGTGTAGGTCAGGGCCGAGATCGAGGCGGTGTCGATCTGCACCTGCCAGAAAGCCGCATCCGGCAAACCCAGCCCAACCATCAATATCATCTTGACCGAAACCCGGTGGGCACACAGCGCGATGGTTTGATCCGGGTGAGCTTCGGCCAGGCGCAAAAGGCCTGAGCTGACCCGCTGCCTGACAGCCGCCAGACCTTCGCCACCCGGGAAAACAACCTTCTCGGGCATATCTTTCCAGCTCTGGTAGAGCTCGGGTTGCTGCCGGGCGATTTCGGAATCGGCAACTTTGGTCCACTGACCGTAGTCGATGTCAATCAAACAGTCGTCGACCTGCGGTTCGACCTCTTGAAATTGGGCCACCGCCGCCGCGGTCTGGCGGGTGCGCTCGAGCGGGCTGGTATATATTGCATCGAAGGCGATGTCCTGCAAGGCTGCCCCGGCTTTGGCAACCTGGCTCAAGCCGTTTTCGTTCAAAGGCAAATCCCAGCGGCCGCGATAGATCTTATTCTGATTACCCTCGGTTTCGCCGTGCCTGATAATAATAATGCTGGTCATTTATCCTATTTCCCTCGATTCGATCATGGCCAGGTAGCCTTGTGAAACTCTGGGCAACTCGGCTGCATTGGCCTCATCGGTATCGATGTGCATCTCTAACTTGTAACTGTCTTTGACCCGGATCAGCACTTCGCCGAAAATCAACTCGCGCTCGCCTTCCATTTTGACCATAACCATGTCGCTGTTTTGGACACCGTATAGTTCAGCGTCAGCCGGGGTCATATGAATGTGGCGCTGAGCGCAGATGACTCCCTCGGGCAGGTTGACTCGGCCGGCCGGGCCTTCCAGGGTCAGGCCGGGTGATTCAGCCAGGTCGCCCGAGGCGCGAATCGGCGCGTCGATACCGAGTTTGAATTCTTCAGTCCGCGAGACTTCGACTTGGGTAGCCGCACGTTCGGGGCCTAAGACCCTGACCCGGTCGACGCGTCCGCGCGGGCCGATCAAGTTGACCGTTTCCTCACAGGCAAATTGACTTTCAATGAACAACGCCGCCTTTTTAGTCAGCTGGTGACCCTCGCCGAAGAGGGCTTCGACATCGTTGCGGCACAAATGAACATGATGGGCCGAGACCGCTACTCGAATCGGCCGTCGATCAGTTGAAACCACATCGTGCTGAATCGAGCGTTTGTAATCCAGGGCCCGGGCACACTGGCGGGCCATCATCAGTTCTTCATCGGCGGCTACGGCCAGGACGGTGACTTGAGAATGACGGGCCGTTAAATCGCAAACCGGATCGTCTATATTGATATCGCAGCGATCGTTAGCCCGATGATCGATTCCGATTCCGAGTTTCTCCAAATCCTGTAGACAGCGTGCCCGTATCCCGCGGCTGTGTTCGCCGATACCGCCGGTAAAGGCCAGCACGTCGATCGATCCCATCGCAGCCGTATATGCCCCGATATATAGTTTGACCCGATAACAAAAGGCCTTGATCGCCAACAGCGCTTGTCCATCGCCCTTGTCGGCGGCCGCTAAAATCTCGCGCATGTCCGAGCTGACTCCCGAGATACCCAGCATGCCGCCCTGGCGGCTGAGAACCTGCTCGACTTCTTCGAGCGACATCTTTTCTACGCGCATCAGGTACAGCACGACCCCGGGATCAAGATCGCCGACCCGGGTGCCCATGATCAGGCCCGGCAACGAACTGAATCCCAGGCTGTTGTCGATTGAACGCCCGCGCTGAATGGCGCAGACACTCGATCCACCACCTAAGTGGCAGGTGACTATGTTCAAGCGCTTGAGCGGGGTCTCGAGGAATTCAGCCGCCTTGATGGCGGCGTATTCGTGGGAATTGCCGTGGAAGCCGAACTTGCGAATTCCCTTTTCATGAAAAAACTCATATGGCAATCCGTAAATAGCGGCCTCATCCGGAATACTGTGATGAAAGGCGGTATCGAACACGGCCACATGTGGAATATCGGGCAACAAGCGACTGCCGCCATGGCCTATGCGGTGCGCCACGGCCCCAATCGCGGAAGTATCATGCAGCGGTCCTTTCTCTGAATCAGTCAGAGTTTCGAGCACGAGGTTCAAGGCCCCAAACAAATCGGTGGCCTCTATATCAAGCTCTGTATGTTCATCGGCGCAACCGAAACTATGCGTGGTTTTGGTCACTCCGATTCGCTCGACCCGGCCGGCCCAGAGCGTCTCTTCGTTCTGCATGTCAATCAAATCGTACTTGAGCGAGGTGCTGCCGCAATTGATCACTAGAATGTTCATCGAAATCCTCCCGTGTGCCTACTGACCTATCACCGAGTCGTGTGGTTGCGCAATCCGAATGTACTTTGATCTAATCGCGGAGCACACCTTGGTCAACTGGGAGCCTCAGGTCTTCCCGCGATAGGCCGCGATGCACAACCGCGAAAAGGCGCCGATCATGCGCCTGGCAACCGGGTTTTGCACCAAGGGCCCGTTGAAAAGACGGGCGAGCTTCCCAATTCGCCTGGCGTCGGCCGCGGGAGTTTCCAAAACGGGCTCCAGGCGGGCAGGGTCGGGAGGCCGCGGGAAGAAGCGCTTTCGTTCTTCGGCCGAAAACGCCCATTTCATTATGAGATTCGTCGCAACGGCAAGGACGTCCCATGCCCTTCGTTCCACGCTTCGCACCGGCGTCTCTCCCGCGGCCATCCCCACGATGTCGAGAGTGTGGAGGACCTTTGGGCCGACGCCGGTTATTTCCCGGACGAGCGTCAGGAAAAGGTAGCACGCCGGACAACTTGTTAAAATCACATCCGCTCCCGTGCGGGCGGCCTCCTCCATGCGCCGCTGAAGACTGGAAAGGAGGTATACCAGCGTTGGGAATGGACTGCCGCGCCCCGACCAATGCAGCGTCGGAATCGTCGCCGCCCATCCGCAGCAAAGGGCCTGGAAGCGATTATGTTCCATTTCCACAAGCCCGCACCCGGCGTGAGAGGCGATTTTTCTAAGGATCTCCTGCGGCCGGCCCCCGAAGTATCGAGACATGCAGTTGTCGTGGACGGTCACCCGCAGGCCAAGCGGATGATTGACCTCGATCCCGCCGGATTCGAGCCTTTCGAGAATCCAGTCATCGAGGGAACGTACCTCGAAGGAAAAATCCCCGCCGTACCGCCGGGGCAAGACCTCGCCGAGCATGGCCGCTTCCGCGGGCATGAAACAAATCAGCTCTTGTACGCCCAGGTCGGAGAAAGTTCTTTGGCATAGTTTCACCACCTGTTCGGTCAGGCCGACAGCACCGAGCTTGTTTGTATCGCCACCACATCCCCAAAGCCCTTCGCTTCCGGCCGCCACCGGTAAAAGCGGATCGAGGATTTTTCCTTGCGCAAGAAAAGGCACGAGGTTCGTGTAGAAACCGGTCAGCAGAATTCGTTCCCTCGGGACGCGCAGGTTTTCTTCCCAGGATTTCAGAAGGGACAACTCCCGGGCGCCCATCAAAAGACGCACGCCCGACCAAACGTTCTCAGGCTCGTTTGGGAAAACCAGCTTGGCGAAGGAGGGAAACCCGCGCTCCCGCGTCCGCTCATCGAAACGCTCCAGAATGAGTTCGTATGGGTCAGCGCCTTTTGGGCAGGCGAAGTCGCAGACGTTGCAGGTCGTGCAGAACCGGAAGGCCGCCGAACGCTCCACTTTTCCCTCAATCAGCGCCGCGATGTCCGCCTTCGCCGCGGTTTCCGAGAGGTTCAAAACCGGGCACTCGATGAAACACTCTCCGCAGACGTCGCAACTGTCCTCGGCAAACCAGCGGAACTTGTGCTCAGAACTCATTCTTCGCCTTGTGCAAGATGTTAGTAGAGATCACTCATGAAGAAACGCTTTTTCGACAGCGTCTTGGGCATCTGGTGGCGGGCTACGCCCTTGAACATCAGTCGCGCCCGCTTCTTGTTTCGCCTCTCAGGCTTTTCGCCCGTGGCGATTTGGAGCAGTTCCAGGAGATGGTAGATGGGCAACCGGTTCGGATAGACAATCTGGCCGACGGAAAGCATCTGGAGGCAGCCGGCGCAATAGACGACCACGGCCCGCGCCCCGGTCTTTCCAGCCTGTCGAAGGCTCCGTATCGTGGCGGAGGTGACGTCCAGGGGATGATAGCCCGAGGCGTGGCTGAAGCCGCCGCCGATTCCGCAGCAAAGGGCTCTTTCGCGCGAAAGCTCCTCCTCGACGACCGTTGCGCCCATCTTTTCTAGAAGTCGTCTGGGAACGTCCATGAACTCGTCGCCGAACATCTTGGCGTAGCACGATTCCTGGATGGTCACGGTTTGGTTAAGTGGATTCGTGATCTTTACCTCGCCCGATTCGATTCGCGCAAGCAGCCAGGGTAGCATGTGACTAACCTCGAAATCGAAATGCACACCGAATTTGGGAAGGACGTTTTGAAGCATGTTCATCCCCGCGGTGCATGGGACAATCATCTTTTTGATACGCAGTTTTTTCGCCCAGGCCGAGAGTCGCGCGGCGGCCTTTGCGACCATCTCGTATTGTCCCGTGCGGTAATAGGTCTCGCCGCAACAAAGGGACAGCGACCCGCGAATATTGACGCCGTCTAAGAGCCTCGTCCGCGTCAGGTACGGCACGGTGATAACGTTGCATCCCGGGTAAAAGACTTCCTCGCAGGGCGATTCGTCCTCCCAGCTTTCGACAAGGGCCTTTTCATCGGCAGGTAGTTTTTCAAGGACGTAGGTTCTGAAGTTCAGCGGACTATCGGGAATGAAATATTTCGCCCGGACTGGAAGACCCTCGTGCACGGATTTTTCGTGCCAGATGTCCAAGATCCGCTGCGCTGGATTCGCGCCTTCTGGACAGAAAAGATTGCAGGCGAAACAGCTTGTACATTTGGAAAGCGCGCGCTTCGTTTTCTCGCCGCGGGAGAGCCTTTTTACTTCCTCCCGCGCCAAATCGATCGGCAGGCTCATCACGGGACACTGATGCAGGCACTGCCCGCAAAGAACGCATTTCTCGGCATGAAATCCATCGAAAAGACTCATCCGAACCTCCGGCAACATCGAAAATGGAACGAATCGGGAACGAACGCCCCCGTTTCTTTCGTGGCGTCGGCTCGTTTCCGCACACAAGGTGCTATCACTTTTATCGCCCCGCAGGCAACCCTTTGGACCATCGTTGAGTCCAAGGGTCAGAACACACAATTCGGGTGGAAAAATCCTGAAAATCGGGGTTGATCAAGGGGCCCATTGCCATAATAACGGTAAAAGGGCTAGTATTGACCTATCGATTATATCTAAAGGGAGGAAGACCGATGAAACATCTAATCGGGTTGTTTGTTCTGATTCTGGCTATGGTCGCCTCCGGCTGTTCGAGCGATCAGGTTAGTTCTGGCTGCATTGACCTCGACGGCGACGGCTACGGCACGGGCGATGACTGCAGTGGTCCAGACTGCGACGACAGCGTGTCTAGTTGCAATACCGACTGCACTACTGATACTGACAACGACTCCTTGCGCGACTGCGACGACACGTGCCTGGACGCCGACAGCGACGGCTACGGCACGGGCGATGACTGCAGCGGTCCTGACTGCGACGATGCGGTGGCCAATTGCAACACAGACTGCGTAACCGACTCAGACAACGACTCCTTGCGCGACTGCGACGACCCCTGCCTGGATGCCGATGGCGACAACTACGGCGACGGCGCTCTCTGTCTGGGGACGGATTGCGACGATAACGATCCCAATTGTAACAGCGGCGATTGCTGTATCGATTGCCTCGACCCGGACGGGGACGGCTACGGCCAGGGCTCGGACTGCGCCGGCCCGGACTGCAACGAGAGTGACGAAAACTGTCAGCAGGGCGTCTGCTGCGACGACTGCACCGACCTCGACGGCGACGGCTACGGTATAGGCGATGCCTGCAGCGGCCCAGACTGCGATGACACTGACATAGACTGCAACACAGACTGTACGACCGACTTAGACGGCGATGACCTGCGGGACTGCAACGATCCCTGCCTGGACGCCGACGGCGACAACTACGGCACCGGCGCCGGCTGCAGCGGGGCCGACTGCGACGATACGGCCCCCGACTGCAACGTAGACTGTGTAACCGACATAGACGGCGATAGCCTGCGCGACTGTGACGACCCCTGCGTGGACTCCGATGGCGACAATTACGGCACCGGCGCCGGCTGCCTGGGTGTCGACTGCGATGACTCCGTTGCCACCTGCAACACAGACTGCACCACCGATTTGGACACGGACTCCGTGCGCGATTGTGAAGACCCTTGCGTCGATGTGGACGGAGATAATTACGGCAGCGGTCCGGCTTGCCTCGGCCCGGACTGCGACGACGCCGTGGCCGTCTGCAACGTAGACTGCCTGTCCGACATCGACAACGACTCCCTGCGCGATTGCGACGACCCATGCCTGGACCTTGACGGCGACGGTTACGGCATCGGCGAAGGCTGCCTGGGTACCGACTGCAATGACAGCAATCCGGACTGCCAGTCGGGTGCCTGTTGTGTGGATTGCACCGACCAGGACGGGGACGGCTACGGTGACGGCACGGAATGCATCGGACCGGACTGCGACGATGCTGTGTTCTCTTGCAACACCGACTGCCTGACCGATACAGACAACGATTCTCTGCGCGACTGCGACGATCCCTGCCTGGATGCCGACAGCGACAATTACGGCACCGGGACCGGCTGCCTGGGCGCCGACTGCGACGACGCGGTGGCCAGTTGCAACATCGACTGCGTAACCGATATTGATAACGATGCGCAACGCGACTGCGACGATCCATGTATCGATGTCGATACCGACGGCTACGGCGAGGGCGCCGGCTGCAGCGGGCCCGACTGCGACGACGCAGTGGCCAGCTGCAACGTCAATTGTGTGGCCGACACCGACAACGACTCCTTACGTGACTGCGACGACCCCTGCGTCGATGTCGACAGCGACGGCTACGGCACGGGCGCCGGCTGCACCGGGCCCGACTGCGACGACGCGGTAGCCAGTTGCAACGTCAACTGTGTGGCCGACACCGACAACGACGGATTGCGCGACTGCGACGATCCCTGTGTCGATGTCGACACCGACGGCTACGGCGCGGGTGCCGCCTGCACTGGGCCCGACTGCGACGACGCGGTCTTTGTGTGCAACGTAGATTGCGTAACCGACAGTGATAACGATTCCCTGCGCGACTGCGATGATCCCTGCATCGACGTCGATACCGACGGTTACGGCGTGGGCGCCGCCTGCACCGGACCCGACTGCGATGACGACGACATCAACGTGCACCCTGGTGCCATAGAAGACTGCGTCGACGGGATAGACAACAATTGCGACAACCTGACCGATCTTGAAGATGTCGTCAGCTGCCCACCGATAACGGTAACCATCAACACCTGGTCCGACCCGCGCTTGATCAGCCATGGCCGAAACGACTCGTTCTCAGCATCAATCGTACCCGATGATCCGAACCCGACGGCTCCCTTCGTCTGGAGCCGGCAGTGGAAAATCGTCGACGCCCAGCCGGCCGGCCCTTGCAACGTGGCTGATGTTACCTTGAGCGGCCAGAGCGACTGGCAAACCGGCTCCCAGATTCAGGTCAGCATGCCGGATGTCCTGAGTAAAAAGGACTGTATCTACACCATCGAGTTGAGGGTCAACCTGTACGCTACCGACACGGCCCGGATGCAGATGATCAACCGAATTCCAGATATCACAAGCGTCAGCAACGCCGTCTTCGATGGAAGCGCCTGGCGCCTGCACGTAGCAGCCGGCACACCACTCAGCCTTACCGCCAACGCCTGGGACCAGGACAACGACAACCCGATCAATTTCGACTGGTCGGGCCCCGACCTGGATGTACTCTCATGCGCCGCGACCAGCTGCCAGTCATCCGACGGCAGCTCGCCCTTCCAGACCATTGTCAATTGGGACTCGAACACTACACCCGGGAACTACCTATTGACTGTCGAAGCCTGGGACGACTTCGAGCCGGGGGTTTCCAACCAGGTTGATGTCATCGTCGAGGTCGACAACTGTGTCTGGGTGGAACAGGGCGGATCGGGTACCGGCACACTGGGCGACCCGTTGGGCTCCATTGCCGCCGGCCTTACACAGGCCAGCACCAGCGCCGACACCAACGTATGTGTCATCGGGGCGGGAACCTTCAACGAAAATCTGATCCTGCCGGTGGCCCCCAACATGCCTGACATGCTGGGCGGATTCGACGCCGCCGGCAACCTGTCCACCAACCGACCGATTATCATCTCTTCAGTGGCTGCCGGTCTCGGCTTCGTTACGGGTTATAATGGTACCATTCATCATTTCAGCCTGCAGCAATCTTCGACCGACGCCGTGACCGTGACCATCGAAGGCGCCTCGCCCGTGGTTTCCGACTGCTTTATCAGCGGCGCTGCCGGGCAATCGCCGGTGGGAGTTCATGTGAATGCCCAGAACATGGCCGCCGCTCCGACTGAGCCTGTAATCCTGGGCGGCCAGGTCCAGATGTCATCGGGCGCATCCCAGGATGCCACCGCCATCCGGATTGAAGAAAGTCCCGGCGCCGATGCGGATCCCGACATCATCGGTGTAGGCCAGATCGGGGTCTGGTCATGTAGCGGAGTCTGCCGAGCTATTCACCTGCTACCGGGAACCCAGGCCGAAATCCTAAACACACAAAGCATAGGGGCTAGTTCCGATGACGACACTGCCATCGGCATCGATCTCGAGGGCAGTAACGCGCGTCGAGTCTCGGCCATCATCGACGGCAGCAACAATTTCAACGTGGACACTCAGGGCCTGCGGTCAATCGCTATCAACCTCTGGCGCACGACTGATGTCCAGATCACCAACAACAACTGGATCGGCGCCACGTGGAATTCGGCCGGAACCCAGATGGGTCTCGGCATCGCCGACGGTTACGTGCTACGCGACGGGACAGTCGCCGCTGGCGAGTCCGACAACCTGACCATCAGCGGCAACATGATGATATCCGGCGGTGCCAGCTGGTGGGCACAGCCCTGCAACAATCCCGGCGCCACCGGCGAGGGCACCGACGTTACGGTCGGCGTCCTGCTGGTGGGTACGCAGACCGCGACGATTACCGGCAACGGCCGGCCGAACGACATGTTCGGCGGCATCTTTGGCGGCAACTCGACCATCCACTGGGATCCCATCTCTCGGCGCCTGCCGCCCAGTGCGATCGGCCTGTGGCTGATCGACACTGACGACGTCACGGTTGTCGGCAACGAGCTTCGTTCCGGCACTTACATGGATTTTTTAGACAGCTGTCCCAATCCAGACATCGCGTCCGATCCGTCTCCCGAGATCCCGGTGGCCAGCGCTTACCGGGATGGGCTGCCGCCCAACGACGACATGGGGTTTATGCCGGTTCCCGGCGAGTTGCCCTCGCGAAACACGGTCCTCGACAAGAACGGTGCCTCGTGCGCCATACCTCCCGAGGGTGTCGGCATGGGCGCCGGCCTGGTAACCTGGTGCGCAGCCGCCGAGATTAACGTGCCCCAGGGGGCGACTGCACCCTTGCTGACCAACAACCACCTTGCGGCCACGCGGGGCAACTTCCTGATTGCGCTATGGCAACGCGCTGGAAACGGGGTCATGGCGATCAACAACACGCTCGACTCCGACCTGGTGTTGATTCCCTGGGAGCCGCCACCCAACCCCAACAGCATTCGCAAGTGGGCCGTATTCGCCGACAACATCGATCCTGACGGTCTTACACTGATCAACAACATTATCTACACACACAATGACGATCCCTACGACATCGTCAGCGAACGCCTGTGCATGCGCGAGGCTGTACCCAACGGAACCAACAGCAACATCCACGTACTGGATCACAACCTGTTCTACATCGAGGGCGACGATCTGTCCGACCCAAGCGCGCCCGACTACGTGCGGGTAACCGACTACTCCGCTACAACGAATTACGCGCCTTCCGCCCTGAATGCTATTGCGGGCATCGGCACTATTTTGGGGAACTTCGCCGACTTGCCAGGCATGCACGAACACTCCGAGGATTGGCAGAAGTCGATGGCACGCCTGACGGCCGCTTCGGCGGCTATTGACGCGGGCGCTTCGGGCAACCTCGTTCCGCCGGACGACATCGACAACGAGCGACGACCCAACCCCGGTGGCGCAGTCGACATCGGGCACGACGAATACTATCCATAAGGTTTTTTGACTTCATTTCGAAAATTGTGGAAACTCGGTGTCAGCCCGAAAGGATATTTGCATGGCAAGAAAAACAATAATGCTGGCAGCCTTAATATTGTTGATTCCCTGCCTGGCCAACGCCCAGGGGCCCCAGAACCGCCCCTTCGGTCTCGGCCTGAGCGTCGGTGAGCCGGCCGGGATCAACGCTAAATACTGGCTCAGTAAAAAAGGCGCGATTGATATGGCGATTGGCTACGGCTTTTACCCGCACCGCGGGCCGGCCCTGTTTGCCGACTATGTCTACCATGTTTTCACCATTGTCCGGGCCGGCAAAGTTCCTTTCAATCTCCTGTTCTACATGGGTGCCGGACTGAAGCTGGGTTTCTGGTACTATGACAGAAGAGACGAACACCGTTCCGGCTTCGGAATGGGAGTCCGCGTACCCTTCGGGGTAACAATGGTATTCACCAAGGCCCCTTTCGATGTTTTTCTGGAAATCACACCCTCGATGGCCTTCATCAATCCCGATCCGTTCTATTTTGATTTGGATGCTTGTTTGGGCGGACGCTATTATTTCTAAGAAGACATTCAATCTATTTTTTCTTGATGCCGGCATTCTTGCAGGCTGTTTCTGCTAAATCGATTATATCGTCATAACTCATCAGCGAAACGTCCGAGGCCAGACGCCCGACCTGCTGCAGGATTTCTTGCCCGTCCAGAATGTCGTCGACATAGTTGCGCGTTTCGGTGATTTGCAGCGGCAAGCTCAACGGGCCGAAAGGTGAACGGCGCTTCGAGGCTTTGATCAGATTACTCATGCCGGCATTGTAAGCCGCCAGACCCATGGCCGAGTGAAGCCGGTTCATTCGCTTTTCGAAAACACCCTTGGTCAGCCGCAACTGAACCAGGTCTCTGAGAGTACTCTCCATCCAGCTGGCCAACATGCTGCCGGCATCCGGCATCATACTCCCGGCAACCGGAATCAGCGGCAACATGACCATTTCCCTGACCGGCCAGGCCCGGCCGATTTCGATCATTGAATCGGCATGGGCTCTTTCAGCGCCACCCTGGCGCAAGGCAAACATCTCAATCGTCATCAGAGAAACCATCTCTTGACTGGCCCGACGGCCTTTCTTGCCCAGGCGCATGATTACTTCATCGCGAATTCGTCTGAAATAAACGCAAGAAGCTTTGATCGCCATGCGCGGATCTGCAACCACCTTACTTTTCAGATCTTCGAAACTCTTGATTCCCTTTAGCAGGGTTAAAGCTCCCGGGATACGCTTCTTGAATATCCAAATATCCTTGAGCGCAATATTCAAGAACTGGGCCAGCGAGAAGGCTCCCGCCCACGATACGCGCTGGTGAATGAACTCGGATTCCTGAATGAAGAGCCTGGTCATCAGGAGATGATCGAGGCCGGTTATTCGGCAAGCATACCGAATTGTGTCCATGTATCGCAAGCCGCGCAACAATCCTTCCAGAGTTCTGAATTGATCGTATGGCAGGGTCTTGTTCTTGATTACCTGCAAGCGCAAGTTGCGAAGCATGGCTAGATAGCGTTCAACGGCCTGGCGGGTGGCCTTTTCTTGCTTGGTCATATGAATCCGGACCGGAGTCAGGAATGCCAGGCGATCGTCGCGATCGTGGAACAACTGACGAACATGCCGGTCGCGATACAACCAGGTTAGAAACCTAAAGCGCCAGTCAGGTAGATTCTTTAGCGAATCCATTGTTCTGGTTTGCAGGCAGATATCAGCCTGAACCGCCTTCGACAGGCTCTTTAGATCCCGTTTGAAATAAACTCCCCGGCGAAAAAGCAGGCTTTTCATCCATTTTATCAGGATCGGTTTCAGTTTTTCTTTGGGAGCAGAAGCAATCAGCTTCCTGATTTGAGATGATTGACGCCGGCGATCACCTAACATCTGGCTGAAAACGCTCCGCATGCGGGCATCTATCTGCTTGAGAACCGGGTCGGAGTTCAACAAGGGTTTGTAATCCTGACGCCATTTTTTCAAGATGCTGGCAATCCGCTTGGCAGCCGCATCGTCAGCCATTAACAAAGCCAGGCCGTGGGCGTCGGTCAGGTCTCGCAATTCAGTTACTAAAACTCCGGTTTCATGTTTAGCCGGAGCGACGACCGGCCCAGATATCTGGAACCCGCCATCGCCTGCGGCGGACAACCCGTTGAGTAAACAGTTCGTCAGAATTGAACAGAAAATCAAACAAGCAAGTCTATTCATCGCTCACCAACATTGACTCCAGTCCCCCAGGAAGGGTACCATCAAAACGTTTACAAGTTATCAATATTCTTGGAGGATGTCATGTTCTTGTGTGATCATCGACGGGGTTTGATTTATTTACTGGGTCTGGTTGCCTTGGCTTGTTCCTGCACTAACGGTGCCCAAGTCAAGCCTACAGAGGATAAATTCTACAAGAGCCCTTATGTGCGCCGTTGCTTGCAGTACGACAAAGAAAAAATGGTAGGCCAGAGCCAGGCCTGCTGGGCGCGCCTGCTCAAAAGAGTGCAGCAAGAGCCAAAATTCCAGGAGAAGGCCGAGTTGAGCGATGCTGACCTGGTAAAAATCCGTGAAAATGCGCATCGCTCTGACGACCAATCTGTCAAACTGAAAAAAGAACTCGACGCCTGCATGAAACTGCCGTCTTTCAAACGCGATGAACGCATCAAGTGTTATAAAGATTATCAAAGTAAGTATGGGGCTCAGCTCAGTCGGGCGCAAAAGTTTGAAATTGAAAACACGATCGCAACTCTGATTAAAGCCAAAGAACGTGCCTCGGGGGCCATTGAAGCGACTATCGAACACGCCGCCAAGCTGCTCGGCCTGCAAATGCACGAAGAGCAGCAAGGAATTCGAATTGATGCCATTACTGGCGACCCCGGCAAGCAAACTGAAGTCAAAGAACAGGGTCTGATCGTTGCCATCGACGGTGCCAAAGTCGTCGATCTCGATTCGGCCGAACGCATTGCCCGCTTAGAAACCTGCGAAGACAAACCGATTATTCTATTGGTGCGTTACGGCGGTATCGGAGACATCACTTTTGGCCGAGTCGAAGCCAGATGTGGCAAACAGCCGGCTGGAAAAAAACTCTGGGAAGTCGTTTTACCACCCGAAACATGCAGCGAGGCTAATAGCCCTGAAATCGGCCTGGGCATTAGTTGGTGCTACACTTCCAAAGACGGCGTTCTCGAGGTCGAAGAAGTCTGTGCCGATTCACCGGCTGCCAAAGCCGGCGTTCGACCGGGACATAAATATCACAGTATTAACGGCACTTTCTTGCTGGGGAAGACCTACTTGCAGATCTGCCAGTTTTTCAAAGAATATCCCAAGACAGCTATCGAATTCAGAGAAATGGGCGGGACGCTGCAATCTCCGTCGCCGTTAAAATCTGCTCTGCTTAGTCCTAAAGCCAGAAAGAAATGCTGGAGTGCCATCGAATCGACACTTGACCGGGGGGATGTGCCAGGCAACAAATGATTCTGATCAACAGCTATCTGCACAGACAAACATTCTATTCCGTCATCAAGCGCTGGATGTACCATCGGGCCCATCTGCACGATGCCGAGTTAATCACCCGTCTGGTCCACTTCAACAACGCCTACATTTCGCGATATTTGCAGCGATTTACCGAGATGGTTTTCAAGAACCTCTTCGGCCAAAATTTGAAAACCCGTTTTGCGATAGTCAAGCGAGATCTGAAAGATATTATCGTCACTAACCCGCCATCTCACAACTCGCGCATCAAGGAACTAATCGACAGCTATCACATGTACCCCGAGCGCTATTATCGAGAGACGCCTTTTCACGGTACGCTCTACTTTCAACCTACCTCTAATGGAGATCTCTATCTCGGCTCGGACAGAATAAAGCGTGTACGCCGGCTAGCCGAAAAGTGTGCCCGCCGAATCATCGATCACACTTTCGAAGCCATCAAGGCGCGTGCCGATGAGCTGGCCACCGACCGGGCTCGCCAGTTGGGAGTCACCCGCGAAGCTCTGGTCAGCCATCCTGGCGAAATGCTGACCGAATTTCTCAAGGCCGAAGATCGCCTGCTCGACGACTTGCGCAACCACAAGCCGGTCAGTTTTGCTGAAGACCTGGCGATAAATGACGTGGCCGGCATTAAAATCATTATGGAAGACGATGACTACTGCCGGGTGCTCGAGCTTTTCAACCAGGCGCCGGATTGTGAAGTCATCGAGGAAGAACCCCACCAGGGCCACTACAATGCCATCAACCTGATTATTCGTCACACACCTCCCAAAAGCGAAATCCTGGCCCGGCCGCTTGGCAAACCGATGCTCGAACTAATCAAGCGCCGCGGCCTCGACCCCGAACAAGCCAACCGCGAGTTCGCCAACTTCGTTCACACAGGAGAAGACCAAGTCAACATCGAAGTAATTGTCTGCAACTACCAGGAAATGCTCGAAAGTGAAATCGGCCGATGCATTCACGAAGACCGCATCATCAATCAGCGTCTGCAGCAGGAGTATCGCGGTCACCTGGCCAAGAACATCGAGTATTTGATGGTCTATCTGTTCAACTTTGCGGTCTCGCCCCAGATCGAAATCGGCGAGCTGCCGATCAAGCTCTGGAACCGCTACCTACCGGATTACTTCGACGAGGTTATGCGCTCGCTGTTCGAGATTCCGCCTCTTAGACTGGTCGATTAGATTACTGTCCGATCTTGACCGCCGCCAGGCCTTGAGAGAAATCTGCCGCCTGGCTGAACTGGGGTTCGATTACAAGCTTGCCGCTTTTGTCGATGTAGCCGTACTTGCCGTCGCGTTTGACTCTGGCCAGATCCTCGATGAAAGGGTGAACTTCCTCCCAGAGTACTCCGCCCAGAGTTTCACCCTTGACATTGATGTAGCCGGACTGGCCACCAATCGCAACTAGCGCCAACCCGTTTTCGAAGGGCCCGGCCCGATCATAGAGCGGGTCGATGACAATCATCCCCGAGTCGTCCTGGTAGCCGAAGTGCTGGCCGACCTTGATTGGTTTTATCTTACTCGGCTCGGATACAGCAGCGACGGCCTTGGGCTCGACTCTTGTCTTGGGTTTACCGATAAGCTGACCCTTTTTGTTGATTGCCTTTTCTAGGGCGCCCAGTTTGACGTTGGCAAAGCCCTTGATGAAAGATCCGGCTTGATCGAACTTGGGTTTGATAATCATTTTGCCGGACTTGTCGATATAGCCGTATTTGTTTAGAGCGTATAAAGGCACATCAGCCGGACGAGTTTCGAGGTCGAGCGGACCGGGTGGCAAGTAGATCAGATAGGTTCCCAGATCAACCGGGTCATTCTTGTCGAAATTCTTACCCAGCCTCTCCTGGCGCTCTTCGTCGATTCCCCGATGGCCGGACCCGCCCATATAGTTGACGCTCAACCTGAACATAACCACGTCACTGTCCGCTAACCAGCAAACATCCGATACCTTGAACATATCCCGCTGACCGCGCTGAAGCCTAGTGCCGAACTTGGTGGTTTCTATCTTGGCGACCGACTGGGTCTCGACATTGACAATAATAAAACCCTGGTTGCCCGAACCGGCATACAAGTCTTCGTCACCAAAAACTATTTTCTTCGAGTCGGCCGACCAAAAAATTTCCTCGGTCTTGAAAAACAACCCGGCCAACGTTTTCTTATCATCACCGCGCTGGATGACCAGGCCGTCGGCAGTCGGATCCTGGAAGGCAAACGAGACTGTCAGATTGCCGTCCGGCGATTGTTTCTTGGTGTGCAGAAAACAACTCTTGCGACTTGACTGGTCCGCTTTGGTCTTTTGCGGATGCTGCCTGACTTTCTCTTTTTCAAAATCGAAAAGTGGGCCGGAGTTCTTTATATAATTGTCGATTTTTCGTCGCTTGAGCTTTTTCGAGGCAGCCAAAGCTCTGGCTTTTGATTTATGCGCCTCGGTCACCACGAGGAACCAACCGGGGTTCAAACCGCTAAAATAAGTTGACCTCAAGATATCAGATTCGATCTCGTTGTCGACTTTGATGCGCCAGGCATTGGTCAGGGTCTGATCGCCCCCGATGACTACCAGCCACTTGTTGGCATATTTTGCAAGCTTATCATCCTGCGCCAGGCTTTGCTCGGGCACCAGGAACAAAAGCAGGCCAAAGATGACGGGCAACAACAACAATCCCTGGCGCTTGCCCGGTTGTCCGCTGAACATTGCAGTTGTCATATTACCCCCAGACAATCATCTAACCAGCAGTCCTCAACCGAGTGGCGCCGGTTCCGCTTGGCCGGCTATCTTTTTTACGCATGTGTCCAGCTCGCGCGCTTTACGTTCGGATCCCCAGCCGAGCAGACGAGCGGCAAGATCAACAATCATGTCCATGGTAGCCCTACCTGGGTCACCCAAAACTCCCAATCCAGTCCGGCGAAAGAGTATATCGGCCAGTGTGCAGGCCAACTCGGATTCAATGGCCATGACTACTTGGGCCAGGATTTCCGGGCGTTGTGGCTGCAATCTCTGAGCCAAACTCGAATCTGACCTGACCAATTCGAGTAGATCTTCGTGTCGGGCACCGTAGGTCCAGACAAGGTGCTCGAACACATCCTTTGGTAAAAGATCTCCGTCTCTCTCGAAACAACCTTTGAGATATTCGGTGAACGAACCGCTGACGCTGCCGGGCAATAATTTCTTATCCGTCAGGCAAGCAACCTTGGGCTCGTCTAAACGGGCCAAAATGCGATCGGTCAACTTGCGCGCCAGGTTTCGGCTGGTAGTGTATTTTCCGCCCAGGGCACTGATGTAACCTTTAATGCCGCGCCTGTGGTAGTCGATGATCTCGTATTTTCTGGATGCCTTGTATACCTGCGTTTCCTGATCGATTAGCGGCCGCATTCCGATGTAGCGATACTTGACGTCCGCTTCAGTCAACTTCGCTCCCGGGTAAGCCTGATTGATTTCATCGATAAACTGATGTACGTCGCTGTCGAGTACAGAAACTTCGTCCGGTTTGCCGGTGTACTCGGTATCGGTCGTACCTATTAAGCTCACGCCTTTGTAAGGAATGATGAAAAAGTGATTGCCGGCCGAGGTTTGCAGCACAACCGCATGTTTACGAACCAGAGGTCGGGTTACCAGGTGAATACCCTGGGAACGCTTCAAGGTCGAATCGGACTCGGCCCCGGCAAGTCGATCGATCTGGTCAGCCCAGGGGCCGGCAACATTGGCCACCATGCGAGCCTTGACCTCAATCTGCTGCCCGGAAAGCAGGTCCTCGAGCCGGGTGGATTCAAGGCGGCCGAGACTGCAAATCAAGTCGGTTGCGCGGACATAGTTGAAAATGACCGCCCCGTTGCGCTGCGCCCCCAGGATAAACTCAAGAGTCAATCGATCAGGATCGTTCTGGCAATCGTAGTAAACCGCTGCACCAGTCAAGCCTTCGGGCGAGACACCCGGCTCGAGTCCCCTGACATCATCGGCCGATAGCATGTAGTGACGCGGAATGCGCTGATCGGGGTCTTCCAGGCGTTTGCGATCATAACTCAGCAAGTCATAGATGATCATTCCGGCCTTGATTAGCCATTTACGATTGCCGCCCTTTTTATATGTCGGAACCATGAAGGGAATCGGACGAACCAGGTGACCGGCGATGGTCTGCATGATTCGTCTCTCGCGCAGCGATTCACGCACTAAGAATACTTCGCCGTTCTTCAGATAGCGCAAACCGCCATGGATGAGTTTGGAAGTCGCCGCAGAGGTCGCACAGCCAAAATCACCCTTATCAATCAGGGCGACCTTGAGACCCCGCAACGAGGCATCCCATGCCAGAGTCGCACCGGTAATCCCACCGCCGACAATCAGCAAGTCGAAAACCGTTTCAGTTAACCGTGTTAGATCTCGTCTCAAATCATGCTCGCCAGACAGCCTTAGATTGTTTTAAGCGCCTTGAGTACTCGTTCAGGAGTATAGGGAGCCTCTCTCAACCTGACTCCAACAGCATCGAAGATTGCGTTTGAAATCACCGGCAAGGGACCATTAATCCCAATCTCTGAAACGCTCTTGGCTCCATAGGGACCGGTCGACTCATAGGTCGGCACCAGGATGGTTACAATCTCAGGCATGTCCCGCGTACAGAAAATCTTGTAATCCCTAAAGGAATCATTGCGCATTTTACCTTTTTCGTTAAACAGATATTCCTCACATAAGGCATAACTCAATCCGTTGACCACGGCGCCTTCCATCTGGCCCTCGGCCAGGACCGGATTGATGGCCGTGCCGCAATCCACTGCGGCCACGTATTTGATGACTTTTACCAAGCCCGTCTCGGTATCGACTTCGACCTCGGCAAAGTGGGCCGAGAAAGGCGGTGGGCTCTTGTGGCTGATATGTGAAGCAATTGCGCCAATCTGGTGCTGATCCTGCTCGTAGAGCGTACGTTCGGCAATTTTTGACAAGCTAACCGTTTTCGAATCATTCGCCCGGGCCTGTCCATCTACTAGTTTGAATTTTTTAGCCGGCAGACTGAGCATCTCGGCCGCGACTTTTCGAATCTGACCGGCAACATCTAAAGCAGCTTTACGAACGGCCTGACCGCTCAAATAAGTCGTACTCGATGCATAAGCCCCGACATCAAACGGAGTAATGTCGGTATCCGAGCTGAAGACTATAATCTGTTCAACATTGACGCCCAGAACTTCTGCGGCAATCTGAGCCAGGACGGTGTCCGAGCCGGTTCCCAGATCTGTCGCCCCAACCAGTAAATTGAAAGAACCATCTTCGTTCATCTTGATCGAGGCCGCGCCCATGTCCACTTGGGGAATGGAAGATCCTTGCATGAGACAGGCCATGCCCAAGCCTCGCTTGAGCGGCCCCTTGCTTTTTTTACGCTTGCGCTTGCGGGTCCAGTCGATCGCCCGAGCACCTTGACGCAGGCAACGACCGAGTCCGATACTGCCGATGCTCTGGGGAGTACCCTCGCCACCTTCACCAAGCGCTTCAAAAACGGGCGATGTTTCACCTTTTCGAATATGGTTCATGTGCCTGAACTCGACCGGGTCGATGCCGATCGCATGGGCCATTTCGTCCATCTGGATTTCCATGGCAAATGCTGCCTGTGTCGCCCCATAACCACGGTAAGCTCCGGCTACCGGCAGATTGGTGTAGACCGCATCGGCCGAGAATCTGATCTTGGGCCAGCGGTAGAGTGGTAAAACCTTGCTGCCGCAATTACAGGCAACCGTTAATCCATGAGTGCCGTAAGCGCCGGTATTGGATAAAACATCAAGATCGACGGCTGTCAGGCTACCGTCCTTTTTTACTCCAGTCCTGAGTTTGATAATCATCGAGTGCCTGGTGCGGCTGATGAACTCCTCGCTACGGCTCATCCGGTAAAAAACAGGCCGCCCGCTGTGAAGCGCAAGAAAGGCGGTCATATCTTCGATCAAGACTTCCTGTTTCGCGCCGAATCCTCCGCCGATTCTCGGTTTGACCACATGGATCTTGGAAACCGGCAGTTCTAAAGCCTGGGCAATAATGCGCCTTACATGAAAGGGAACCTGTGTCGAAGTTGTGATGCGAATACGGCCGTTCTTCAGCAGCTCCGCCAGGGCACAATGTGGTTCGATTGGAGTGTGCTGCGCATACTGACAAATATACTCGCGCTCCAGCATGACATCAGCTTGTTTCAACCCGGCTTCGAAGTCGCCAACCTGCATATCTACGTGCGCAGCCAGGTTGCGTTCGGGTTCAAAAGGTACCGGAATGATTATCTTGGCATCCGGCTCGTCATGAATTACCGGAACTCCGGCCTGCATGGCTTTTCGAGGATCAAGGACGGGCTCGAGAATCTCATAGTCTACCTTGATCAACCCGAGGGCCTGCTCGGCAATCGCCGGCGTTTCGGCGGCCACGGCCGCCACTCGGTCACCAACGAATCGCATTTTGCTGTCAAAAGTCGTGAAATCATAGGGTGAGGGCTCGGGAGCACCCTGACCGGCAGTCGTCCGCATTACCCGGGGTACATTTCGGTGGTGGATGACAGCTTTGACACCGGGCAGTTTCTCAGCCAGGGATACATCCAGCGACTTGATTCGGGCATGTGCATGGGGGCTGCGTAACACTCGCGCATATAGACATCCACGCGGCAAGAGATCTTCAACAAATAAAGGAGCACCCTGGGCCAGTGCCGCTGAGTCTTGCTTGTGTACCGATTGGCCAACGACTTTGAAAGAACGCTTGCGACTCATTTGTTCATCCTTTCGGCCGCATCCAGTACTGCTTCGATAATCTTTTTGTAACCAGTGCAGCGACACAGGTTGCCGTCCAGGGCTTCACGAACCTGGTCTTCGGTTGGAACATGTCCCTGATCAACAAGGGCTTTAGCTGAAAGCAGCATGCCCGGCGTACAATAACCACACTGCACGGCTCCATGCTCGACAAAAGCTGCCTGCAACGGGTGTGGTTCCCCAACGGTTCCCAGAGACTCAACCGTGGTAAGCGTACGTCCTTCGATCTGCCCGACCAGCATCAAGCAGCTACGCATAGACTGGCCGTCGACTAGAATTGTGCAAGCGCCACAGTCACCCTCGCCACAACCCCACTTGACACTCAGATAACCTTCGCGTCGCAATACATCCAGCAGGATCTCGCCCGGATTCACCTGCCATGTTAACGGCTGACCATTAATTGTGACGTTGATTTCCATCCTATTGCTCCTTGGCGCATGCAGCGGCTTGCTCGATTGTGCGCCGGACGATCACCTCCACCATTTGTTGGCGATACTCTCGGGTGGTGCGAACGGTGTCAGCCGTCTTGACAGCCTGGCGAGCCGCAATGGCTGCCTTCTCGATTACACTCGAAGTCAGTCGTTTTCCGTTCAGCAGTTCTTCGGCAGCAATCGCCCGCCAGGGCACGTTACGAGTAGCCCCGACAACAATCCGGGCATTGCTGCATTTTTTTCCTTCGAGCCCGAGACAGACAGCCGCATCAACAACGGCCAAATCAAAAGCCGTTCGGGCGTACTTGCTAAAAGCACCTCCGCATGGCTGCTTGGGTTTGCGAATTCGGACGCCGGTCAGAATCTCACTGGCCCCTAGAACCTTTCGTGGGTGCTTTTTAAAAAAATCATCCGCCGCCAATGAACGTCGGCCTTCAGGCCCAATCAGGTCGAACTCGGCATCCATTGCAAAAAGAGCGACTGGCGGGTCCGACCAGCGAAAGAGTTGCACGACATTGCCACCCAGAGTCACTGCGTTCCGAATCGGCCGACTCCCGACAGCCTTGGCTGAATCGACCAGCATCCCGTCGTACAATTCGGCCAACCCGGCATGTTCGGCCAGTTGCTGGATTCTGACATTGCAGCCAATCAACCATTGATCATCTTTATGCTCAATCCGATCTTGTCCTATGCGGGTAATGTCTACCAGTGTCGACACGTTGGGATCTTTACTCAAGGCTGCCGTGGTTCCCCCGGCTACAACCAGGGCCTGCTTACCTTTTTCGCTTAGAATCCTGACGGCTTCTTCAGGATCTCGAGGATAGAGACATACTTTCGTATTCTGTAGCATTGCGAGTTCTCCTCAAGAAATAACTCCAGCTGCTTGTAATAACCGCTGCGAGGCTCGATCGGCCTGGACGGAAATTTGATTCTCATCAACACGAATAAGCTGCTTATCGCGAACGACCAACTCACCGTTGACGATCACGATCTGCGCCCGCAGGTCGAGCCCGCAAAACAGCAAAGCAGCCACCGGATCATGCCGTGCGCCGGAATAGGCTAGACCCTGCAGATCGAAGACTGCCAGATCGGCGGCCTGGCCGGGTGCTAAACATCCAATATCGTCGCGGCCCAAAACTCTTGCTCCGCCCCGGGTGGCGATCTGTAAAACGGTCCTGGCCGGCATAGCCTCGACACCCGTGCCGACCCGATGAATCAGCAGGGCAGTCTGCAACTCTCGAAGCATGTTAGAGCTGTCGTTGGAGGCACTCCCGTCAACCGCCAAACCGACCGGCACCTTTGCCTGAAGCATCTGGGGCACCGGGGCAATCCCCGAGCCAAGCCTGAGATTGGAAACCGGGCAATGAGCCACGCCGGTCCCGGTTTCTGACAATTTCTGTATTTCAGCTTGATTGAGATGAACGCAGTGGGCAAACCAGACATCGGGACCCAACCAGCCCAGTTCTTCGGCATAGGCTACGGGTCTTTTCCCGAATCGCTCGATGCAAAAATTCTCCTCGTCGAGGGTTTCTGCCAAATGGGTATGCAAACGCACTCCATGCTGGCGCGCTAATTCGGCCGTTTGGCGCATGAGTTCATCAGAGACAGAAAAGGGAGAGCAGGGAGCCAGGGCCACCCGGCACATCGAAAACTCGGCTGGGTCGTGGAATTTTTCGATAACTCGCTGCGAGTCTTTCAGAATCTTGTCTTCGGTCTGAATGACCGAATCGGGTGGCAAGCCGCCCTTGCTTTTTCCGAGACTCATGCTTCCGCGGGTCGGCTGCAAACGAATGCCCAGCTCGGCTGCCGCCTGCACTTCAACCTCAAACAAGTCGTCTTCTACGCCATCTGGAAACAAGTAGTGATGATCGGCACTACAGGTGCAACCCGATAAAAGCAGTTCCCCAAGGCCGGCCTGGGCTGCAGCCCTGACCTCGCTCGCGCTGATATGCCGCCAAACGTCATAGTGGTACACCAACCAGTCAAAAAGTTTGGCATCTTGAGATTTTCTGAGGTTACGGGTCAGCACTTGATAAAGATGATGATGAGTATTGACGAAACCCGGGACAACCAGGCAGCCGGAAACATCAATGGTTTCATCTGCCGGGGCCTCGATATTTTTTTTAATTTCGCAAATTACCTGTCCGTCGATCAAGACATCGCCGCCAGGCACTTCTTTGAGCTGCTCGTCCTGGGTGGCAACCAACAACGCATTCTTCAAGAGCAAACGTGTCATGGATTCTTTTAGAAACCGATTACTTCAGCCGAAGCAGCCACTTGCTGGTCGGTTACGCCGGGGCCGGCCGTGATGCCGCCGATCACGATCAGTCTTCCATCCTCAAGAAGTGAGGTCGTGTGACCGGCTCGAGGCATCATTAGTTGTGGGCCAGGGTATACCAACCATTTAGGCGGGTTATCACCTGATTGTTCTAGGAAAAATGTGCTGCCCGGAACGAATTGAGCGGAGATGGAAGCGCCGCCGATTACAAATATGCGACCATCTTCAAGCAACGTGGCCGTGTAGCCGACTCGCGGGAAAGTATTGGAATCTATTTCAACCTCATGCAGAGTTTGAGTGTTCGAGTCGATAACTACTACCGGAGAATCATTGATTGCCGATCCGGTCTTGCCGCCCAGAAACATCACCTGCCCTCTCGGCAGGGCAACTCCCAGGGCATTACTTCGCGGCGATACTGACAGGTCGAAGGGTGTGAAGGAAATGGTTCGGCTGTTTTTTGTAACAGTCAGCATTCCATTGTGGTCGGCCAGACTCCCCAGGATGACTGCGCGCTCCTGATCTATCGGAGTTACCGTAACAATCCTGCTGTTGTTGTCGGGAAAAGGATCAAACGGCGGAGCGACCTGAATAAAACCCGATTGCTCGGTTGAGCCCATGAACATCTCGGCGGTTCGCTCGCTGTCGTTGACCAATATCTGGTCACCATTGAACAAGGCCGCATCATGAGCCACGCGGGCAACCATCAGTCCGTTCATCAGTGATTCGAAACTGATGCTTAGGTAATCGTTGGCCCTGTCGTAGGTTTGATGCAACTTTTCTGTCCCACGCAGGATCACGATCTCATCCTGACCCGAACCAACTTGATTTTCCCCTCCTAAGACGACCAAACGACCATCCGCTAACAGGCTGCTACTGTGACCAAACCGATGCAAAGAGGTCGGAGTCGCAATCAAGTCCATGCGCGCGGTAGCCGGGTCAATCAAGAAAGCGGCCTGGCTGGGTGAAACGGTCGGACTACCACTGCCTACCACCAATACATGCCCGGAAGGAAAAACCGTGGCTGTGTGCCCGGCCGCCAGGTAAGGCAGGGCCGTGCAACCGTCTTGTTGACCGGCCAGCAACCCGAACCCCTCCAATGGAGCAACCGGAATAGAAATCGTGTTTTGTTCACCGGATACCAGGCTTATTGGCACTGATCGACCGCGTACTATCGTACGTAGGTTAATATCAAGCCCTTCAACTATCAGTCTAACCTTGCCTGAGGTCTGGTCGACTTTCAGCTCGAGATTTCCAAGATGACTGGAGCAATTATGATCGATGATTCCACCGACCTCTTCGACTGAAATACAATAAGACTCGATAAGCGCCTGGAAATCGGTGAAAGTTGGTTCACATACTGATAATAATTGGATGTTTAGCTTTCCATCCACTTTTTCTCCGCCACAACCGGCAAGGCCCAAAAGCATCGCAAGGCTCAAAATCGCCAGGCCGACATGTGTGACAGGCTTCATCTTGCAGACACCTCCCGAGAAAATGCAGCAATCACGACTGAATGACGCTATCCGATTAGTCAGGAAGTGTCAAACCTGCCCTGGCGCCTCATTCGTCCTATTCGATAGGATAATTGACGGCCCGATCGCCCGTCTGTTAACATGACCAACTATGGAGGAGTGAGTAGCAGTGATCAACAATTCCGATAATTTGCCGCGTGAATTCG
>JAFDKH010000235.1 GCA_019307065.1 Deltaproteobacteria bacterium | reverse complement strand
GAGATCTCCTGGGAATGACACACCGGTTGCCTTGGCTGCCCGCCAACCTTGCAGGATTTTATCTTTTTTTAGAAATTGTCGTTTGACTTCCTTCGGTTCGGTTCGATAAAGTCATCAAACCTGAAAAGAGATCTGATCTAGAAGCCCGCAGAAAGGCGACCCGCATGGCGGCCGCAAAGTCAAAACAGAAAAAAGACGCCAGTCTGGCCAAAGGCCGCAAAATCCAGAAACTCAAGAAGCGCTTTACGAAAAACCCGGCCGACGAGGAAGCCTTTGTCAAACTCTGGGATACATTCTTGTCGACCGAAGCCTGGGATGCGTTGGTCCAGATCCTTGAAGTGCGTATCAACGCCCTCGATAACAAGCGCGATAAAATTCGGGCGCTGATTAAGCTTGGCAATCTGTACGACGAAAAACTTCTCGATGCTCGCGGCGCTATAGATACATTTCTCAGGGTACTAACCCTCGATCCCAAAAATCGGCGCGCGATCTGGGCCCTGGCCATGCTGTATCACGATCTCGAAGACTGGGAGAAGGTCATCGAGATTTACCTGTTACAGATCGATTTGGCCCAGTCCCCGGAAGAAAAACTGGCCATCCGCGCTCAACTGGCGCAAATCTACGAACAGCGGCTACAGCAGGAAGATCAAGCGCTAATGGAGTACATCCGGGCCGCCCGCCTGGCCCCCCAGACGGTGCGTATCTTGTTGAACATGGAGAAGCTGGCCACCCGGACTGAAAGCTTCAGAGAACTGTTGGCCGTTTATGAAGATGTTGTCGAACGTATCGACCGGATTGAATTGCGTATCGCGCTCTACCTCAAATTAGCCCGGCTTTATTCCGAACACCTGGGCGAGGAAGAACAGTCAGCCGGGTACTATAAACGAGCGGTCGAACTTAGCATAAATGATACCGATAAGCTTTTCTCCATTTCCAACATCTACGGCGAAGAAGAAGAGTGGGAAGAGCTGATCGCGACCTACTCGCAGCTGATTCGTTACACAAAACCAGCCTCGGTCAAGTCCCGCTTGCGTCGCGAAATTTCACGCCTTTATCGCAACGGATTGAATGACCTTGATTCTGCGTTTTTCGAACTTGTGCGCGTGGCCCGCTATACACCCGAGGAACCAGGCCTGATCGACGAACTCTATGAGTTGGGCGTCTCCTGCGAAAAACACCTCGAGCTAGCGGCCGTCCTCGAGGATATCGGTTCTCGTCTTGAAGACAAAGAGGCCAAAGCCAAATTATATACTCGCCTGGCCAGGCTTCATCTTGACGAACTTCACAATGCCGATCTGGCCCGCGAAGCTATTGCTCAGGCAATCGATATTTCACCGGCCTTCATCCCGGCTCAGCTGGTCAGGTTTGATCTGCTGCAAACCGGCAAGGATTTCGAAACTCTGGCTCAAGCCATCGAATCCTTCTTGTCTCGCCCGGATCTGCCGGCCGACGTTATCAAGTCTCAGCGCAAGCGTCTGGCTCAGATTTACGAGCAGAAGCTGGATAACCGCGAGCGGGCTGTCGAGCTGTACCGCGAAACAATGCAGGAGCCGGCAGACCCCCCCCCCGAAGATCGTGATGAGATTCTCGAGGAACTCTACCGGCGCCAGGGCGTCTGGGACGAACTGATTGATCTACTGACCAAGCGACAGGGCAAAACCAGCGAGTCCGAGGAACTTGCCAACCTGGCGCTTGAAATCGCAGATATCCAAGAGACCAAACTCGATCGAGACGATCTCGCGTTTTTCGAACTGGTGCGCGCCATCAAACAAGCGCCGGGACATCCGAAAATTCTGGATGAACTTTTTCGCCTGGCGCATCTGTCCGGATACACCACAGAACTACTGGCAGTCCTTGACGATCAAGTATCGACTGTTGATGACCAGACTAAGGCACAGATACACGCCAGGGCCGGGCAACTGCTTGAGTCCGGCGACGATCACGACCAAGCTCGTCAGCGATTCGTACAAGCGCTTGAACTAGATCCCGCCCAGCCAGCTGCGTTTGTTTCCCTGCATGCCGCTCTGCTGGCAGCTGAAGAATATGAAAACCTGGTAGAGCTCGATCTGCGTCGCGCCGCAAACATTTCAAAACATGATGAAAAAATAGAGTTACTCTATGAGGCCGCCGAACTTCTTGAAGAAAAGATCGAAAACGACGGCAGGGCCGCCGATGTGTATGATCGCATCCTCAGCCTCGAACCCGAATCAACTGCCGCAATCAAGGCCAACAAGCGCTTGCGCGGTGAAGCCGCTTTAGCCGCTTCGTTCACCCCAGAATCTGCCGATCAGGAAGACACCGGGGAAGTCGCAGAAATCTATTCACCAATCCCCGACGAAGAAGACGACCGGGACGATTCCGAACCTGATTTATCAGTCGCCCCGGATGAGGGCTTGCAGCCTGCCGATCGGTCCTCTACCGAGCCAGAACAAGATCCGGACGATGACGTCGCCGAGATCGTTTCTAAGATACCTGACGACGATGACGACAGCATTGCTCAGATCTACTCTCCTCCGCCCGAAGAAGATGACGAAGAGGACATCCCGACGGCCGTAGAGCAAGTTCTGCCTGAAATTAAAACCCCGGCCGAGGCCGCCGCCAGTTTTGAACCAGACCCGTTCGAGGACCGAGAAGCCACCCTGGTCGAAGCTCCTCCGGAAGCCCCCGACGAGGCACAACCGGAAAATAACGACAGAGAGACGACTCAGGTTGCTCCCCCTCCGGTGGCCGAAGATACTTCGCCGGCCGAAGAACCCGAGCCAGGTCAGGCTGAAGAACCGCTTTTTGATGAAGCCGATGCTGAAATGGATTTTATTGAAGGGCCCGAAGAGGAAGAATTCGACACGGCACCCCTGGAAGAAGAGAAGACGCTACCGGCCGCTCCCGGCGATCCGATTGATGTAATGCGCCAGACCCTGACGGAACACCCCGATGCGATTGAAACCTGGGACTTGTTGGCTTCGGCCCTGGCCGAAAAGGACGGCAGCCTGGCGGCCTTCGATGCACTCGAAGAAGGCCTGGGCCGGGTTTCATCCGACGAAATCCGTTCCAAGTTATATCGGCGAATGTCTTTGCTGGCCAAAACCATGGAATTACAAATGCGCCTTGGCATTTTACTCGAGCAGCGCAAGCTTCTTGATGACGCCGAGTCGTCTTTTCGAAGTGTGCTCCGGGAAGAATCTGCAAACACCGGTGCCCTCGATGGTTTGTTTCGGATATATGAATCTCGCGGTTCGCTTGATCGTTATGATGCCATCTTGACTCGTACCCTAAAAGCGGCAACCGACCCGCCAACTCGACGGACGTTGCTGTTTAGGCGGGCGACCCTGCGCGCTAACCAACTCAAACGATATCGGGAAGCCTTAGAAGATCTCGATCAGCTTGTCTCAGCCAACGAAGAAGATCTCGATTCGCTGACCTTAATGGAAGAAATTCTAGAGCGTACCGGACAACATGACGAACTGATCAAGGCCTACCGGCGGCATTTGTCCATATGTGACAGCCCGGACACTCGCGTCGATCTTCACACTGCCGTTGCAAACCTGTACAAAAACGACTTAGACGATCCCGACAAGGCCATTGACCACTATCGTGAGGCGCTCAAGGAAAACCCCGATCACTTGTCGGTCTACGATTCACTGGCCGAACTTTTAGAAATCAAGCGTGACTGGTTGGGCGCCATCGAAACGCTTCGTTCGGCGGCAGACCGTGTTCAAGACCCAGAAATGGAAAGCCAGCTGCGCTACCGTTCTGGAAAAATCCTCGAAGAGCAATTACTGCGCCCCGAAGAAGCCGAAGTCGAATATCGCCAGGCCGTTGAAAACCTGGCGCCCTCGTTCGAGGCTCTGGCGGCCTTAAAGAGTATGGCCCGCCGTCGGGCCGACTGGGTCGAGCTAATCCGTCTCGGCAAACAACAGATCGAAACTATTGAGGACCATGAACAAAGGGCCCGGCTTCTCGAAGAACAGGCGCGCATCTGGCGGGATAAGCTGGATAACGAAGAAAAATCTTTGGAGTGTTTTGAAAAGGCATACGATCTCGATCCGGACAGCCTGGAGGCAGCCCGGGTCGTTGCCGATGCTCGTTTGAAATCGCGCTCGCATGAAGAGGCGCACGTTTTACTCGAACGCCTGACCCAACTTGGGGCCCAAGGAGATCTGGAAGAGCAAGAGCTGTCGACTATCTATCTCAAGCTGGCGCAGACATGCGAGGCAATCGATCGACCCGAAGCCGCTGCCGAGGCCTTTGAGCGAGCCATCGAACTGGCGCCCACCGATCATAAGATTTTAACTCAATACGGCTATCATTTGGCCAGATGCGAGCGCTGGGATCGAGCCGTAGAGCTCCACCAGGAAATCCTAGATAACTACCGCCACCGGCTGGAACCAAACGAGGTAGCCGATATCCATTGCCTGGCAGCTCAGGGTTTTGCCAAGCTCGACAACCTGGATGAAGCCAATCTTCACTATCACCGGGCTTTGAAGGCAAACCCCCGACATCTGCCGGCTTTACGCGCCAGTATCGAATTAGCTCGAAAGCTTGGCCGCTATCAAGACGTCGCCGAACAACTAAAACAACTGTACGAGCTGTCAAGCAGCCCCAGCACCCGTTACAACCTGTCGGTCCAAATCGGCGACATCTATGCGGATGAACTCAAGCATCCCGATCAGGCGGCTAAATCATATATCCAGGCCCTGGAACAAGAACCCAATAACATCGATTTACTCGAGAAACTTCGCCGCGTGCAGATCCGCGCCGAACGCTACGAAGATGCGGTCAAGGTCCTCGAGCGCCTGGCCCACCTTTCTTCTTCCGATCGTATCCGGGCACGTTATCTGAGAATTTCCGGTGATATAGAACAGGAGCGCCTGGATGACGACAAGCGCGCCTTGATGTTCTACTTAAGGGCCTTAAGGGCTGCACCTCTCGATAAACGCGCCCATTCCTCCAGTGTTAAGATTCTCACCCGGATGCGCGATTGGACCCAATTGACCGCCCTGTACGAAGACCTGTACAAGCGCCTTCCGCCTCCAATTGCAGGGCAAGGCGATCGACGTATCCCGATTCTTACCGAGTTGGTAGAGCTGTACCGTTATCGTGTCGAAGACCGCAAGCGCGCCATCAAGGCCTGCGAACAATTGCACTCGCTGGATCTGACCAACATCAAGACCCGTGAAGATCTGGCCCGTCTCTACGAGGCCGACGGCCGCTTGGATGATTCGGCCAACGTGCATCGTTCGCTGATCGCCGACAGCCCTTTCTCAGTAGACAGCTATCATGCCCTGAGTAGAATTTACAAACATCAGGGCCAGCGCGATCACATGCTTTGTATGGCGGCTACTCTGGGCTTTCTGGACGAAGCCAACGAAGATGAACTGGCACTTCTAAGAGAACAACGGCATGCCCTGCCAATTCCTCCAGGTCGACGAATCAACGAATCCATGTACAATCGCCAGCTGCTGTTCTCACAGGCCGGCGGCTTACTTGGAGAGATGTTTTCTTTCGCCGCTGATTTCTGCCGACCGCTGTTTGTAGTCGATCATCGAGATTTCAAGCTGAAACCCCGTGAGCGTCTCAAGCTCAGCACTGTCAGATCAAAAATCGGTTCGACTTTCCGGGAAGCTATCGGCTTACTTGGAGGTCCCGAGCCGGAGATTTATGCCAAGGGCGCCAACATCAAAGGAATCATGGCGATCAACACCTCTCCGGCCGCCATCATCTACTCGGAAGAGGCCGTCCGGCGGGCTTCAATCGCCGAACTTCGCTTTATGGTTGGCCGCTCAGTTGCTTTTTCCCGACCGGAAAATTTATTAGCGGCAGCCCTGTCGCCAATGCAATTGCGCTGGTTGCTCGTGGCGCTGGTCGAGCTGGCTTTTCCCGGTGACCAGATCCATGCCATTGAGCCCGAAGCCGCCAACCTGGCGCGTAAACTGGGTAAACTGGTGCCACATGCCAAGTTGAATCGATTGCATCAGTTATCGGCTGAGTATCGCAAGGCCGCCGATGAACTTTCAATCCGCGACTGGCTCGAAGGCGTCGAGCATACCTGTAATCGGGCCGGTTTCGTTCTATGTGGAGATCTCGAGGCTTCTGTCCAGGTTCTCAAAGGCGCCCGGGTGGTCAGTCCTTCGGGCTCAAACCGGTCGCTGATTCGCGAGCTGATATTCTTTTCGATCTCAGAAGATTATTTCGGGCTGCGAAAATCGCTAAAGGCCGCAATCAGTTGATTCCCGACAGACTACAGGTTAAACAAAACAGGCTGCCGTATTTCCCGGCGATTGGCCTTGGGGTACTGTCTTTTATCGTCTGGTTGGCTGCCTGTTCAAACTGTAACAACTCTTCTCTTTGCAATCCTAATCCTTGCCAAGAACCAAATAAGACCCAATGCTCCGGCATCCAACCGGGACCTGCGGTTTGTTCGTGCGACCCCGGCTACGAAGATCTGGGCGACGGCACATGTCGCCTGTTATGGATTGCGATGCCGAGTGGTAGTTTCATGATGGGCAGCCCTGACGATATCGGCTACGACAAGGAACATCCCCAGCATCAAGTTTCCGTGCCGGCCTTCGATATGATGCACAGCGAAGTCACGGTGGCTCACTTCAGAATGTGTGTTCAGGCCGGCGCCTGCACGACACCCGAAACTGGTTTTTCGTGCAACTATGATGCAGCTGGCCGGAACGAAGATCCGGTCAACTGTGTGACCTGGGATAAGGCGGTTGCTTTTTGCGCCTGGACCCAAGGGCACTTGCCCAGCGAGGCCGAGTGGGAATATGCCGCCCGCTCCGCAGGGCAGAACTTTATCTTTCCTTGGGGCAACGCTGATGCCACCTGCGAATATGCAATCATGGATCACTTCACCGCCGGAGGACCCGGCTGCGGTCAGAATAGAACCTGGCCGGTCTGCTCAAAACCAGCCGGGAACTCTATTCAGGGTTTGTGTGATTTAGCCGGAAATGTAGATGAATGGGTCCAGGACTGGTTGCACGATTCATATGACCAGGCACCCGTGGACGGGACTGCCTGGCTCGAACCCGCGGGTTCGTTCCGGGTCCGAAGAGGGGGCGGTTTCGACGGAAATTACGATACCTTGCGGGCAGCCTATCGAAACCATTTTTTACCAAACTACAATTCTTCATCGATTGGCTTTCGCTGCGCCAGATAGAGACCCTCCAGAGCCACATTCAGCGAAACAGCTCTTTTACTAAAATTGAAATGCATTATCAGGAGTTTACTAAAAGTGACTTCCTAAAAACAATGTCATGCCGGTATGCTTTAAGCCGGCACCCAGTCTTCGCTATATGGATCCCGGCTAGAGAACTGCCGGGATGACGAATTCTTATACAACATTTTGGGTTAGTAAACCAGCTCGCCATTGAGAATAGCGTGGTTTTGATCCTGGTGAACCTCGTAATCGCCAATACCTAGCTCGGCTGAACCGGCCGGCAAGCCGAGAAACAGACTGATATCGAAACCGGGTACTTTTGCACCGAGTTGTTCGAGTCCCAGGTTGGCTAATTTTTCTAGAACCTGGCCGGTCTGCTCAAAACCAGCCGGGAACTCTATTCAGGGTTTGTGTGATTTAGCCGGAAATGTAG
>JAFDKH010000440.1 GCA_019307065.1 Deltaproteobacteria bacterium | reverse complement strand
GCCATCGCGGCCGGATTTTTCATACTGCCGCTTACGGCCGGGCTTATCGTCAGAACAAGGCAGTTCTTCCGCAAAAAAAGTCCGGTAAACCTTACGGCGGGGGCGTACTTCGCGTCCGCCGTCTTCATGTTCGCCTGCATCGTCTACATCATGGCGAAGGGCCCGATGCCGCACCTTGAAAACACGCTCAACGCGCACGGGCTCGGGACCATCACTGTCGCGTCCGCCGGCTGGAAGGCAGCCGGCATATTCGCCAAGTCCTGGTTCTGGAACCTGGCCACCGCCCTCGGAATAATCTCGATGACCGCGTTCCTGGCGCTGTCCGTTTCCATCGGCGGGACCAAGGGCTCCGCGCCCCGGAACAAAAGCATGGCCCTGGTGATCTATGTCTGCTGTTTTCAGTTCGCCTTTTCGATGCTGGGGCTGAAATTTTTCGACAGGTATATTCTCACACTGCTTCCCTGCGCCGTTTTGGTCCCCGCCTTCGCGGCGAACACGCTGAAATTCTCCAGATCATTGTCGCTGGCAGTGATGGTCCTCATCGCCGCGCTGAGCTGGGCCGGGACAAAGGACTACCTGGCCTGGAACGGCGCCAAATGGAAGGCCGGACATCTGGCCGGAGCAGCCGGCATCCCGCTTAAGGAAGTGGCCAACGGATTCGACTGGGACGGCCATTGGAATTATGAACATAACATGGCCAGGCTCAAATCGGCCCAGGCCCTTCGCGCCATAGGCGAATGGGATTGGCAGTCAATGATAAGATTCAAGGCGATAACATCCTTTAAAAGGGACACTCCCCATCCGGTCCGTCCGGACAGAACCATCGGCAGTATCGAATACTCCACCCCGCTGTCATCCTCGGACGCATACATATACCTGCTCAGACTCCGGTAGTGATGGGGACCCACCCCTCAGTTGAAGATAACGCATAATAAAGTTCGGACTTTGAGGTGACATAGGAAAAAAGAAAGGGTATAACACTTCTGTTAGGGTCAAATCCAACAGGAGGTTATACCCCGTGAGACAATTATACTTTAGTGAGAAGGACTTGAGAATCCGTGAAAAGGAAATGCGAAGCCTGTTCTGGCAGCAGGTTGAGGAAGAGCAACTGAAAATAGCAAAGAAGCGAGTGGAAGAAATGCTGGAAATTGAGTTTCAGGAGGCTATCGGGGCGGAGCGGTATGAACGAACTCATGCCCGCAAAAGATACCGTGGAGGGTATCGTTATCGTGATTTGCAGACTTGGGGAGGGCGACTGTATCGGGTAAAAGTTCCGAAAGGTGAGAAGGGGTACAAGTTTAAACTGCTTAAACCCTGGGGGCGGCATGTGGAGAAGTTTGGGGAGGCTGTTTACCGCGCATTTGTATATGGGATGAGCGATCGCAAAGTGGCGAAGTTTTTCGAAGGGCTTTATGGGACTGGTATACTATCGCCAAGCGGAGTGTCTGTGATATATCAAAACCTGAGCCGGGAAATGGGAGCTTGGCATAAGAGACCGCTGGAAGATCGGTACCGGTTTATCTTTCTGGATGGGATTTGGCAGTCGATTCGCGGCGTAGGACGGCGCCAGAGGGTCATATTGGCGGCGATGGGTATACGCAATGACGGGGTAGTGGAAATTATTGATTTTCGTATAGAAAGTGGGGAATCAGCCAGCGCATGGGGAAGGTTTATAGAAAGCCTCTTTGAACGTGGGATAGTGGGAAAGGCGCTGGAACTGATCGTTCATGATGGGTGCCCTGGTCTTATTGACGCATTGCGTTGGGTGTGGCCAAGCGCCAAGACACAGCTTTGTGCCGTGCATCACCTCAGAAATGTCGCCAATAACATCCGTACCCGTCATGTGCGCGCGAAGGTTTTGAGGCAGGCTAAAATGGTTTATCGTGCCAAGGACAGGCAACAGGCGATTGACAGAGCTAAAATCCTGGCCTGGAAATGGGGCAAGTGTGAACCCCAGGCGATTCGTAATTTTATGCGCAGTCTTGACGCTACGCTGACCTACATGGATTTTTCCAAGGAACTATGGCCGATGCTGAAATCGACGAATCACCTGGAACGATACTTCCGTGAGTGGCGAAGACGGCTAAAATCGATGGGAGTTTTGCCCAATCCGGTCAGTTGCGACAGAATTCTTTACGCTTTAGTTCAAGAATATAATGGCCAGCAGAAACGATGTGCCCTTATTTCTAATCCAAAGTCCGAACTTTGCTTGACATGACT
>JAFDKH010000439.1 GCA_019307065.1 Deltaproteobacteria bacterium | reverse complement strand
CAGAAGCCGAGCCCAACGGCTCAATCGCTCTTGTCGTGCTAATCGAGGCGAAGCAAATCAGCCAAGTCATTGCCGACCGTGATCAGCGCGAAGAATTTTCACTCGGCACGGCTGTGTCCGGCGCAGCCCCGCGGAGCGAAATTCCTGCTCCGGCCGGTCACCGGGCCGTGATGGCCAACGGGGAGCATAAGGCAAGCGGGGTACGGAGGCCAGAGGTTGTTCCTGAAACCGGCCTGTAAGGGAGTGGGCACCAGGGGGCGAAGCGAGAACACGTCGACAGCGGCCCAGCTAAGTTGGCGCCAACCTTATCTGAATGCGACGGAGATGTTCCGGACAGACGGCCTGATGTGGAATGCCCTGATGGCACAGGCTATCGGCAAAGCGTCTGAAGAAGTTCTTCATGCTGCCGATAACGGATTTGAACGCGGCAGCCACCGGGCCATGTATCAGTAGCTGCAGCAGCGTGTGAGCGATTTGCAGGATGAAGTAGTAGTTCTTGATGGCGTTGTTGTTTTCGCTGTAGGCGTGTTCCAGTGCGTACCCCTGGTTCTTCTGGTTGTTGAAGCCTTCGTTTTCAATCGTCCATCGTTTGCGTCCTCCATGGTTTGCGAGTTGAGTAACGTTGCGCACCGTGACCGGCAGATCCGTCAGCCACCCAAAGTAGGTGGGTTCCAAATCGTCGTTGTAAGTCAGGCAGTCGAAGCCGGTGAAGCGGTGTCCTTCATGTTCCAGATCGCTGACCCAGCTCAGCCGCTGATAGCGACCATTGACGCGGGTTTCGAGCGTGTTTTCCGGGCAGAGGGCTTTCAGCGTCTGGAATTCACGAAAGGCAGTTGGTAAGCGGCCCGATTTGAAGCTGATGATGCGGTGCCAATGGTACTGGTCACACAATGCCATGACGTTTTGGTTGGCATACAGGCCATCGAGTAAGACGCAGATAGGCAGGCGAGAGAAGCGCTCTTTGATCTTGGCGGCGAGCCGTGGGAAGGCGGCTAGTTCACAGTCCTGCTTGGTGGCGGTCGGATCGGTGTTTTCAACGAACTCCGAGCCAACGGAGAAGACCATACCATCAGGGGTGATCAGTTTGGCCTCTAAAACCAAGTGATAGTACAGCATTTTGCCATTGCGGTTCTGAGTCAGACAGTAGTCGCAATGACGTTTGCTGGAGTGGCGGATGCCGGTGGCATCGATGACGATGAGGTACAGGCCGAAAAGCCGGGCATACTCCAGTGCGCGCATCCGAATAAGTCGTTCCACCATCCTGGGTGGAATCTGCTCAAGATGGGAGGCGGGCAGTTTACACAGGTAGTCGTCGAGCGCATCGCCGTGGAGGATATCGAGCTGATCGGTGTCGGCCAGCCGATTCAGGTTGTCCAACAGGACATGGGCCGGGCGCGCGGCATCCGCTACCGCTTCCCGATCGAACTGACGGCGAGAGCCCAAGGCCTGCATAAAGATTGACAATGCCGACCAAATGCAGAAACTCTTGTTGTAGACGACTTTGCCCTGCTGACGAACATTGGGTAGAGCTGTGAGCCAGCGGCGGAACTGGGGGAAGAAGTGATAAACGGTCTTCCCCAGCTCCTCACCGAGAGCGGGCAGCGGCTCTACCTTTTTCCTCTTACGCGCGCGGCGGCGCGTTTGTGGGGCACATGTTCCTTGATGATGCGTATGGACTGGTAGCTGATGTCCCTGAGCAGCTGCCTGGCCCGCTTGTATTCCGTCACCCATTGGCGAACCTCCTTGATCATGTCCCGCGGTACATGCACGGTGTGGGTCTTGCCTTGCTTCTTATAGGTCAGGCACCACGACTCGTGCTTCTGTCCCCGGGCGCATTTGCAGTTGGGGTTTCCACACTTGGTCATTCGTCGACAAAGGGATGCGCCGACCGCCGGGCCGATCGTGTGTAGTTGCCGAAGCTTGTTCTCTCGTCTGGTTTGGAATCTGGACATAACGGCCTCCTTTATATTCAGTGTAGTACTACACTGAATATAAAGGCAACAAAAAAAGCATTGCGAACAAGAAAAACATCAGATGCCAGCCAGGCAGAAAATCCATGCCCTACAAAGCAAGGGGGGCGCGGGAGAGGGGGGGGCGGCCAGGGACGGCCGCAGAAGCCGAGCCCAACGGCTCAATCGCTCTTGTCGTGCTAATCGAGGCGAAGCAAATCAGCCAAGTCATTGCCGACCGTGATCAGCGCGAAGAATTTTCACTCGGCACGGCTG
>JAFDKH010000067.1 GCA_019307065.1 Deltaproteobacteria bacterium | reverse complement strand
TTCATGTCGCCGGATGCAACCTGGTTCGCGGCGCGGACTCGCGGAGACGAGTCAGTCTCCGGTGTTGGGGCGTTCTCGATCAGTTCACCAGAATTCATGGCCCTGGCTAGAGCCGGAAATGTAGGCTGCATGCCGTATATCGCTCCTAGTGGGAGTTGGGGAATCATTGCCGGACGTGATTATGGAATCCGCTGGGGCGATGCACCCGGCGTCGCCAACCGGCAGGAAGATCAAGAACTCATAGCGCCGTTTTCGAGCAATGACTTGTGCTACCATCCCGGCTTTGCAACGGATGAACAATGGGTTCTATCCGCTCACTCTACCGAAAGCGATCACAACTCGGGTCCCTACGATATTTACATCTACAAACTGGACAACAAGACGGTCGGCCAGGCCCAGTTATTGGCCGAAGGCGGCTTCAACGGTTGGCCGCATGTCTGGGTGGGTGAGCCGGGTGATCCGCCAATCCCCTCGCCGCATGTCGATTGGTTTCGTCCCGACAGCTATACGGTCGTCTCGGGTTCGCAGGTAGAGTTGAGCTGGCAGACTAGTTTCGCAGACCTGGTTACGCTTGACGAGCAGGCTGTTGATCCGGATGGCAGTCAGATCGTAACACCCTCGGCAACTCACAGCTATGACCTGACCGCCGCCAGTTCCCAGATAGCTGACACCCATTCGATCACGCTCGACATTACGGTCACCTCGACCGCCCAGTCGGTGACAATCGATTCTTTCGGCCTCGAACCCGAAACCATCGTCGCCGGAGAAACAGCCCGCTTGTCCTGGTCGGTAAGCTTCCCATATACGCTCGAGATCAACGAGCGGCCTGTCGGACCGATTGGCTTTATAGACGTCAGTCCGATTCACACAACCGATTACGTCCTGAACGTCAGCGGACACCCGGAAGCGGTTTCTCAAACAGCAACACTGATTGTAAAGGAACTCAAACAGGGTCTTGAGGATCGCGGCGGGTGTATGTGCCAAGCCGCACCAGCAACCGGCCTGGGATTTGTCGGTTTCGCATTACTGTTTATCATTCGGCGTCGCCGAATCAAGTCCTGAGCGTAGCGCCAGGGCACCCATGCCTGCTACCGAGCCACCTTCCGATTCTTTTCGTTCTCTAGCCATCGCCCAGACAATACTGCTGCTTGTCCTGTTTGTTTTTGCATTCTTCGCTGTCTTCTTTCCGCTGACCAATACCGACATTTGGTGGCACCTGGCCGCCGGACGGCTGATATTGGAACAAGCCGGCTTTTTGACTGTCGATCCGTTCTCGCTGAGTTCGCAGGGTCAGCCCTGGGTCGACATCCACTGGCTGTTTCAGGTTCTGTCTTTTTGGGCCCACAGTTTTGGCGGCAATACAGCCCTGGTTATCGGCAAGTGCCTGCTGTTCGCCCTGGCAGCCATATTTATGCTCAAAGCAGTAGAAGCAAACATAACCAATCAAAACAGCTTCCCTATTCGAGCCCTGGCGGTGGCATTGTATGTCTTGCTGATTATGGCTGGACGTCAATTGGTTTTCGTCAGACCAATCGTCTTGAGCCTGCTTTTCATGAGTGTGTTTTTCTTTGTTCTCGAACGTTTTCGTAAAAACCAACGCCCGGCAATCTTGCTGGTCCTGCCTTTAACCCAGGTCTTGTGGAGTAACAGCCAACCTCTTTTCCCATTGGGCCCGATAATACTGCTTTGCTACATTGTTGGCGATGGGCTTGCAGCAATAGCGTCGCGGCTGAGTTTGAGCGGGTTCGAAACCGGGTCGAGGGGGAAATCGCTGGGACATTTGGGTATCTGCTTGCTGCTTTGCGGCCTGGCTTGCCTGGCCACGCCTTATGGAACTGCCGGCCTGGAACTGCCCTTCAAGTTGTTCGGTCGTATCGACCCCTGGGCAGCCAACATCTTCGCCACTCAAGTCACGGAAAATGTTTCTCCCTGGCTGCTCGAACATTACGGAGTCGAATTTGTAGCGGCCTTCAAATGGATTGCGGTTGTGGCCCTGGGTTCATTCTTACTGAAACCCAGGCGAATTTCATTGGCCCGCTTGGGTTTGTTGTTGGCTATGACGCTGCCGGCCTTGATGGCCAATCGGAATCTCTTAATCTTCTACTGGACGGCTGGCCTGGTCATACTAATCAACGTAGCAAGGGCATTCGATTCAAAACCAGGCCAAGCCCATCAGAAAATGTTTTACCGGCTGGCCCAAAGCCCCTGGCTGACCTTGATTGTCATCCTGGCCATGTCGTTTCCTCTGGGAGCGGCCATGCGGCAGGAGGGCTCGATCGATCAACCTTCGCCGTTTCGAGTTCCCGAAAAATCAGTCGGCCTGCTCGAGAAATCCGGGTCGGGCGGCAGGCTGTTCAACTCGGTGCGCTACGGTGGCTATTTGATCTGGAAACTCCATCCAAATCAGCGCGCCTACATTGACGGACGTCTGGTTTTACAAGCCGGGCGCCAATTCGCCGACTATCTCGAAGTAGTCGATCACCCGGAGAAATTCGAGACCTTTGCACGCTTGCATAATTTCTCGGCAGTTGTGCTGCCGGTTGCCAAGCCAGACCGTTACCAGAGACTAATCGGTTATCTTTATCGCAGCCCAGAATGGGACTTGGTGTTCAGCGACGGCAGCGAGACTTTCTTCGCCAGACCCAGTAAGCATTCTTTCGAGCCAATCGATTTGTCGTTAAGAGGAACTGTCACGAGAATTACAAACCAGATCGAGTCGCGACCTCTGACCAACCGCCAGATCAAGGAACAAGCCTTGATTCATCTCGGCCTTTTGCTCAACATCAGCGGCAATTATGATCGGGCCGAAGAGTTGCTGATGACAATCAAGAGCAACTCGGCCCAGGCACTCCTGGCGCGCAGTTATTATCTGAATAAAAAACCAATGGCCGCCCTGGCGTTATCATCCGGGCTTCTGCAGACTAATCCCGAAGACGTTGATAGCCTGCTGGTCATGGCCCTGCTGGCCTTTGATACTCTAGATTACGCTGAGGCAATTCGGTGGGCCGAACAAGTTCTTGAAATCGAGCCGTATAATGCCCAAGCCAGACAATTACTAAATGAGATTGTCAGAATTTTGGGCCCCGGCAGGTCTGGCCGGGGAGGTTCAAAACCATGAAGCCGGTGTGCGCAGCTCTGATTTTTTTACTTGTGACCGGCTCTAGCAATCTACTCAAAGCCGAAACCAATCCAAGCCCGTTCCCGATTCCGGCCCGGAACAACACGATCGTATTTCTGGGAGACAGTATAACCTGGCAGAACCTGTACACTGCCTATGTCGAAAATTATTTTTTGCGTCACTACCCCGAGAAGAACCTGCGCTTTGTCAATTTGGGAGTCCGGGGTGATACCGCGGCCGGTGCAATCCGGCGGCTCGATCGCGATCTGTTGCCGCTCAAGCCCGATCTGGTCTTAATCATGCTGGGGATGAACGACGGCGGCTATCGCGGCAAGAATCATTTCTTGCTTCAGTACTATCTGGTCTTTTTGGAAAAACTCGTCGAAATAATTCTCGAAAAAACCAACGCTCGGATCATTTTGATTACGTCAACCTGTGTCGCCCCGGCTGATTATAAGCTTAGCCGTTACAACCCAATGCTGGCTGCCATGGCCGCTCAGGTTATCAAACTCGGCCAAAACCGCACAATCCCGGTAATCGATTTGTTCACCCATTTCTCAAAGACAATCCAAGCCGCTAAGCTACGCAAACCAGTCGTTAACTTGATGCTGGACCCGGTTCATCCCGGTCCGGCCGGGCATCTTGTGATTGCCCGCTTCCTTTTAGGCTTTTTAGATACTGGCCGCGATCGGCCGGCAATCAAATCGAGTTTTGACCTGAAAAATACAAAATGGCCAGCCGGCAAAACCAGTATTCAGTTGACTCACAATCATAAAAATATTTACTTTTCGGATCGGGCCCGGCAAGCTTTGCAGGCGCTCGAGGTGCAGAATCGGTTCAATCAACATCTAGTGATAATCAAGGGCCTGTCGAAAAGAGTCCGGATTCGAGTCGACGGATACGAATTGGGGGTCTTTACTCCCGAGCAACTCGCCAAGGGAGTCGATCTGAACCGGCTCGGTCAGGCGCCCTGGGTCAAGCAAGCTAAAAGGTTGCACGATCTACTCCAGCAAAAATGGCGCCTGAACTACTACCTCTGGGACCCTCGCGAACTTGGCCGCGACGCCTTGATCCAGGTCAGCCCGCCGGGAATACGCCGCCCGGTCATCACCAAGGACCAGGCCTATCGGCAACTCGAAAACGTTATTGAGCAACTCTCTGATTTTCAAAAGATTAAACCCAAAACATACACCCTCGAACTTTTACTGCTGAAATGAGATTTTCAGACCCTATTCGAGATTTCTCTGCTAATATTGTTGCAGGGAGGCAACTTGATGATCCGGAAGAATAATCCGCTCTTTTTGAAAATTGTCGCGATCTTCTTTATGTCTTTGTATGCTGCGCCCGGCCTGGCTGAGTCACCCTCGAACGGCTGGATTGTCTGGGCAACCAATCGCGAGGACAACCGACACGAAATCTGGATGATGAAGGCCGACGGGACCGGCAAGACTCGCCTGACCACCACCAACGCGCGCATGCCGGCCTGGTCCCCGGACGGCCGCTGGATCTCATACGAAACCGTGCCGGTCGGCAACACCCGGGTAATGCGCTGGGACAAGAGTGAAGACAAGCAAATCTTCGCCGGCAAACCGCTGTTCTGGATGTGGGACGGCAGCGGAATCGTCTGTCGGGTTAATGACGATTTCTACCTGGTCAACCCCGATACCGGTTCGAACTCGTTAATGTTTCGCAAGAGCGATTTCTCCAAGGCGTCTGGTAAAGATTTAAACCCGGGCGGCATTACTGTTGACGGCCGCTGGCTGGTTGCCCACACGAACTACTACCGCAACGGCGGCACCGGCAACAACGGTGAATTCAACGCTTATCACGCCGCGGCTATCCTCGATTTCAACAATACAAACGATATCTGGTTTTTTGGAAGTGGCTGCGAGCCATCTACCCCGCCCGACAGTGATTGGGTCTATCATGTCTGCGGCGGCACATTTTGTGATACCAAACCTGATGTATTTCGAATGAAAATTGCCGACCGGGCCAGTCGCAGTTCGTATACGGCCGTCATGGCCCATGCCGATGATGATTGGGGCCACGAGTATTTTCCGCGAGTTTCGACCGATGGCAATTGGGTTGTCTACGGGGCCTCGGATACCGATCCGGAGCCTTACTGTCACGATCACGACCCGTGTAACTATGAAATTTTCATTCATCCGCTTTCAGGCGACAATAACAATCGTGAACAGTTGACATTCAACGCCCAGAACGACCAGTGGCCCCATTTATACGTAGGAGATCTGTGGGGCTCCGACAACCCTCAGCTGTCAGTTTCCCCCTCCAGTCTCAGCTTCGGCGGGGTCTCAGGCGGAGCCAATCCCAACCCAAAAGATGTTACGGTCAGCAACTCGGGTTCCGGCACCCTGGCGAGTGTGTCAATCAACGAAAACGCCGCCTGGCTGAACGTGGCCGTATCCGGATCGGGCAATAATCAGACCTTGACCAATAACGTCGATATCGATGGGATGTCTGACGGCACCTACAACACAACTGTCGAGGTCAGCTGTTCAAACGCCAGTAACAGTCCCCAGAATTATTCGGCAACCCTGGTTATCAGCCAACAAGCAATTTTAGCCACGATCGAAGTCGGCGGCGATTGCGCCACCATTCTGCCGAATTCTTCCTGCGACTTGACGGCAAGTGCGAAAGATCAGTTCGATGCACCTTTTGCTGCCGAAATCGCCTGGCAAGCATCCGGCGGCGGCTCGATGAATCCGCAGTCAAGCGGCGCTTCGGTCACTGAACACACTTCGACCTTCACTTCCGACGGCAGCCAGGGAGATTTCATCGTCACGGCCCAGTCCGGCGGCGTGTCCGGTACCACAACTATCCACGTTTCAAGCACCGCCTTGCCGCTTAGAATCAATTGCGGCAGCAACGACTATGACGTGAACGGCTGGGAACGCGATGACCTTTTCGTGTCCGGCGGGGCGGACTGGATCAATCCCGATACAGTCGACACGAGTGGTGTTGAAAACGCGGCTCCGCCAGACGTCTATAAGAGCGTCAGGCACGCAAGCCCGCACTCGTTCAGCTTCTCTATTCCCGACGGCAGCTACCTGCTGCGGCTGCACTTTGCCGACAAGTACACGGGCCGCTCGATGAACTACTTCGTCGAGGGACAACAAATTCTCACAAACTTCGACATTGCCTCAGAGGTCGGCATCAACAAAGCCCTGGTCAAGGACTTCCAGGTCACCATATCCGACGGCGACGGAATGCAGATCCTGGCCGAGAGTGACGGTGATGTTTTCGAGGCCGGGCTTGAGATCCTGGCTACGGTGGTTGAAGAACCGCAACCGGACGGCGACGGCGGGCAGCCACAAGACGGAGGGCCTGACGGCGGTGACCTCCCGGCGGCCGACACAACCGGCGATGGCGGCGGCGATCTCCCGGCGGCCGACACAAACGGCGATGAAGGCGACCAGGAAATCGTCGTCAGCGGCGGCTGTTCGGGCTGTGCAAGTATGCAGCCTTCTGACTCACTGGTCGGGCTGCTGGGTCTTGTATTCCTGTTGGGTGTGCTGCGCAGGCGCTGAACTTTTCTCACTCAGCTTAAGCTTCAAGGCAGCCAGGTTGTCGACCAGGCCGGGCAAATTCGGGTATAGTTCGGCGGCTTTTTGATAGGCAAGTTCTGCCTGCCGGTAATCGGCTACTGTCTGGTAAACCAGACCCAGGTTAGCATGCGCTTCGGCAAACTCCTCGAACAGATCGGTAACTTTGCGATAGCGTCGGATCGCCTTGGCAGTCATCCGGCGTAGTCGATAAACATTGCCCAGATTGAACAAAAAGACAGCCTCGGTTTCCGAGTCGGACAGGGTTCGCAAGTAGGCGCCGCTCTTTTTCGGAACCTGCCATTTCTGGCGGTACCATTCATCCGGCATCTGCTCGCCTTTGCGCAACAGCTCAATATTTGTATAACCCCCGGTTTTTTCCAGGCGCAGAAAAAAATGCTTGGGCACTAATACTCCCTTAATCGGAAGTTTCAACTCGCGGGCCAGGGTCAGATACAACCCAGCCAGGCCGAGGCAGGAGCCACGCCGGCGCTCGATAACATAGGGCAACAACATCAAACGAATATCGTCGTCTTCAATCTCCCTGACAAATCCGGACTCTTCGAAAATTATCTGGTTGAGGACCTCAACGGCCCGGTCGCCGGTCATGGAACCGACCCGCTCGCGGGCCAATTCGACCAGTTCGCCCCAATCCTCGGCCACCTGGTCCGGACGCGGAACCTCGGCACCTAAACGGGTACGGGCCTCTTCTGAAATAATCATCAGGTTGTCAGCCAGGTCAGAATGCCATCCGGCTTCTTTCGGTTTCGACTGACAAGCGCCCAGCTGGCACAGAACCAGCAGCATGATAGACAAGAGACCAGAGACCCGGGCCAATGAGAAACAAGTGCAATCCATTATTCAAAAGACCTACTGCTTCTTCTCCTGTAGGGGCTCCCAGTTCTCCCAGTAGTTATACAGATCCCGGGAGGCAAACATCCAGACCACCAGGTACTTTTTGCGCAAGGCATCTTCGCCACGGCGCAACAGCTTCTTGCGAACGTTGGGCCCGCCGCCGTAACTCATTACCAGATCGACCGGGAACTGGATTTCTTTGGCTATATGAGCCGAGATACCGGCGTTGCGACAATACGTTCGCTGGAAAACACCGGTAAAACTATCACCCAGGACTACGATTGGGCTTGCGGCGTCATCGTCATACAACTCTCCCGCGGGCGTCAGGACTTGATAGCCAATCAATGACTGGGGTTTGTAGCGCCCCTTTTCTTTATCGGCCAGGCGGGAAACCAGATCGCCGTGGCGTTTGAAAACCGTCTTTTTCTGGCTGTATTTGACTGGTTTTTTTGAAAGTTGCCGATACCAATCGTACAGTTCAATGCGCTTGCCAATCAGCCGGGCAGTCAAGCGCAGGCCCCTATCTGTCCAGTGAGTATCTTGGGGTTGATAAAGAAACTCCTGGGCTTTTTTCTGTTCTGCGCGGGCCTTCAAGTAAGCCGGCAGCAGATCGACTACCTCAACGCCCGCATCGGTCAGCTCGGCCAGGAACTTACGGCCGTATGGATTGAGGACCGGTAGTTTTCCAGGGTCGAATTTGCCGGCTAAAATTTTGTCCGGAAACACTTCAACCTTGGTCGGAATGGGAACCAGCAAGAAATCGACGCCTAGTTTTTCGAGGTAGTTCTTGAAATCGACTATCGTCGAAAAAGGGTTCTTGCCCTCGGGCTGCTTCTGCAAATCACCACCGACCACGTAGTCGATCGAGTTACGGAAAAACAAAAAACCCTGGCGCCCCTCGATGGCCTTCAGTTCTTTGGGCCGCTTCTTGAGTTTGGACTGCAGCTGACGCCGGTAGTTTGCGACCTTGGCCGCCCATTTCTCCCAGGAACCCGTGCCATACGTCTGGAGCTGTTGATTGAGGAGTTTCTTCTGCGGTTCGAGAAGGACCACTGGCCTACGCTTCCCTCCCAGCTGCGTATCTACCACATCAGGGGTTTGTGGCTTGTCTTCTTTTACGAGACCCTCGACAACAAACAGATTGTAGAGCGCCTGCCCGCGGGGCTTGCCGCGTATGACCACGGCCGGGTTGTCGATTTTACGGCCCTCGATTTCGGCAATCACTTCTTTTTCAGTCTCAGCCAGCGGCCAGGAGGTCTGGCCGGCCAGGTCGAGTATGTCGGTGTTGAATGACGGGTACCAGTAGGAAGCCAACTCGTTGGCCCAGGCTTTGACTTCTGCGCGATTCAACAGCTTAACGGCATAGTCCTTTTGCAGATAGTCCAGTAGTTCGGGTGCGATCAGCTCGGGCTTGAGCTGGGCGTAGATCTCCGGATAGCCGTCCTGGTCTTCGTCGGGCATATCATCAAAAAGCTTGGCCCAGGGGGCAAATTCGATCTTAACCCACCATTCGACCTGTTGCCCTTGGGTATGCAAATACAAACTGGTGATTTCCTGGTAAGTCACTTGAATGCTCTTTTGTCCGCCCCAGCTTTCGGAACGAACCGCCGTACGGGCGTCGTCTAAAGGGCTGGCCTTGTCGTAGTTCCACTGTGAAAGCACGTCTACCAATGGAGAAAAAGCCATCGGTTTTGTGCGTTCGTCGGCCGACAACCTGGTTAGGTGAATCGAAGACACGATCGAGCCCGGCAGCAGAAGGCCTCCGAAAAGTTTTTCAGGCCCGGGCACGCAGGCGGCAACAGCCAGGCCAGTCTCCGGGACCGGGCTGAAGGTCATCATATTCGCGTGATAGGCGGCATAGTCGAGATTGGCCCGCGTGGCGCGCGTTATCTTGCGGACCAATACCCGCGAGCGCAACCGGTCGTAATTCGAAGAAATCGTTGTGACCTCCATAACGGAGGTGTCGTCTAGATGGTTTTGACTTTCTAACGGCCAGGGAAATCGCTTGGGGCCGCACCCGGCAGCTGCCAGGGCTAGTAAAAAAACGCCCGCGACCAATAAAATTCTCTTTATGTGCATGTTCAAGTCCCTTGTAGAATTTTGCTACCCAAGAAGTTTATGGCGCATGCTAGCACCCCGAAACACAAATCGTCCAGCCTTGATGACACGATTGGTGGGCGCGCTGAAGCCTGCCTTAGAAATAATTGGACAGGTTCACAACCCCGCCATGATTCTGAAGGCGATGTGTCCGTTGTCCGCATCCTCGACGGAAAGATACCGCCATGCTCGATGCTCACGATCCAATAACTCTTTACGGCGGCGCAGCCAGCTTTGCTCCCTGCCCTGGAACTGGCCGATAAGCTGTCGGGGGTCATCGATCAGGGCAAACAGAAAGACGAGATCTATAAGCTGAGACTCGGGTAAGTCCGCCACTTCCACCGCCCGTGCTTTGACCAGGACGGCTCCGAGTAGATCAGGGCACTGTATTTGACCAGTCCGCACCCCGCGCTTGATGTCTACCCGGCGAGACCTTCTAAGTGCCTGCGTTCCACCTGGTACGGATACGGTCCGTGCCGGCGGTATGGTGATCAGCTGCGTCTTGCCCTTTGCCAACCCATCCGGTGCCAACACGTCGATCTTGACCCGACCGTCGGTGAACCGGTGTCCGACCCCGAAGGCATCGACACCCTCAAGCTCGTATCCGCTTTGGACCAGTAGCCTGGAGAACCTCGCCGTCCCGTCCTGAACAATCCGCAAGTTGACCAGAACATCGGCGTCTTGTGTGGCGCGCGGCGGGATTCGACCATGCTCCCGGCCGTGAAGTGCTACCATCTGTGCGCCGATAAGGGTCCAGCCTTGCGATTGTCTGGATGCCAGATCGAGCAACGCGTCCCAAATCGCACCGGATACAGAATCAAGGGAGGTCAGGTCGACCACTGGGCTTCCACCTGTTCAAGCAGCAGTTTTCCAGCCCGCCGGGTGCGGGCGTCGTCGGAATCTAGTAAGTCGACGCCGACAACCGGAGCCGGTGCAGCCGGGCAGCCTTTTTCAAACGGCCAGAGGTCGGCGACGGCACGGACCAGCAGGTTGGGTCGCTTCGACGGCTGGAGGGCGTAACGTTTGACCAACCGCTGGAGGAACTTCTCCGGCAGGTAGACCTCGACCTGCTCGGCTGCTAAAAGATCAAGGCCATGGTAAACCGCTGCGCTGATTCCGGTTTGGACCACGTCCTTTTCAGCCGCGACCCGTTTCATGTCCGAGGGGTGAGCGCGAAGACGGTGCATGACAGCGCGGCCCCGCAACCTGGGAACAAGTGTCACCAACTCCTGCTCACGCAAGATGCGACGAATCCGCGATAAGTCCCAGGGTGACAACCAGTCCGGCCGCTTGCCCGCAGCCAGCATGAGCAGCCCCCAGGCCTTTTTAAGGCTGAACGGCCGGCCCACCGGTATAACATTATCCTTACGCCGGTCGATGCTAATTGAGTCGATCAACCAGCGACCGCCAACCTTCACGGCATCGAGTAAACCGGCGACGATCATCGCACGCACGCGCGCCTGATTAACCCCTAAACGGGAGGCTGCTTCGGCAACGGATATGGGCTTGGCTGACATCCTTGAATGTCTCCATAACAACTTGCATGAATTATAGCGGAAACGCTATAATTTTGGCAAGTATTGCCTGTTCCCCTGGATATCAAGTTATTTGCGCACAAGACCTAACTGCATAATATCATATCAGTTATTGCATTATATGCTAGTTTGGCGCACGGCGCTTTGTGCGCAAATAACTTTCCATTCACTGTGTTCTGCGGAAGAAAACAGGCTTACGAATAGTCGCCTTTGAGATAATTGAACATGACCCTAAGTACGCTGAATCCATAGCGAACCGGATTGAGATACGAGACTTCGCCGGCATAGCGGGTCGGGATCGGCAATTCGCCGACCGCCAAACCTCTGGCGCGCGCACTGGCGATCATCTGTAAATCGAAATCGAAACTGTCGGATAAGCGTTCAAAAGGAATCTGCTCCAGGGCCTTGCGGCCGTACAACATGTAACCGCTGTGATAGTCGCTCAAGCCCAGGCCGAACACGCGGTTCTCCATGAATGTCAGGGCTCGACCGGCGACGTACTTGTAAAGCGGCATTCCGCCGCTAAGGGCTGTGCCCGACGCAATTCGCGAGCCTTGCAAAATATCCAGTTTGCGCACGGACAATTCGATCAATAGCTTGGGCAACATCTCGGGTGCGTATTGCCCGTCGGCATGCAGACAAACCACTTTGTCGGCTTTTGCGGCTACAGCTTTTGACAGCCCCAGTTTCATGGTGGCCCCGTAACCGCAGTTGTTTTTTACGTGAATAACGCGGGCACAGTCTATCTGCCCGGCCAGGTCTTCGGCCACCTCGGCTGTTCCGTCGCGGCTGCCGTCGTTTACGATAATCAAAGAAATTAGCGAATCTAGAATTTCAGTCGGGATACGCTCGATGACCGCCGGCAAGGTTTGGGCTGCATTGTAGGCCGGGATGACAACAACCGTCTTCACTGCCCGCCCCATCCGGAGATATCACTTGCGTAGCGAGTAAAATAATCCTCGATAACGGTCGGCAGCATTTGATCCAGGGTAGTGACCGGCTGCCACTTTAACAATTTAGAAATCTTTTCGATATCGGGAATTCTGACTTCGGAGTCGTCATAGCCCGGGCCGTAGAATTCTTCGGCCGTCACGGACTGTAAGCGGTACTCATGCTGCGGTTTGTATCTCGTCTGAAATACTTTCACCATTTTCTCAGCCAACTCAGAGATAGTCACATCATTGGCGGGATTACCAATGTTCAAGATTTCGCCCTGGCAGCGGCCGGGATTGCCGATGATCTCGAGAACCGCCTGGGTGAAGTCCTTGACGTAAATGAACGCCCGGCGATTGCCGCCTCCCTCGACCAGTTGCAGGGGTTCTCTTTTCAGCAAGGCTTTCATGAAGCAGGCCAGCACTCGCGGAACGCCTTCACCGTCGATACCCGGAATGAAGTCCATGCGCGGGCCGATCACATTGAAGGGTCTGATGATCGTGAAAGCCAACCCGGCGTGCTTGCCATAGGCCCAAATCAGACGCTCGAGCAACTGCTTGGCGCAGGCATAGGTCCAGCGCTCTTTATTGACCGGCCCGAGAATCATGGGGCTGTTAGCTTCGTTCATGGCGGCCGAATCTGCAGCAGACATCTTGCCATACACCTCACAAGTCGAATAGTGAATCAGCCAGCGTGATTGCTTCGAACACAATTCGACCAGCGGCACAAGATGCGTGTAGTTAGCATTGATCACATCAATCGGCTGCGAATTGTACAAAGCCGGATTGCAAAGGGCCGTGGTGGATATCAGGATGTCATTGGCCATTACGGCTGAATCAATTACTCCGGGATCTTCGATCGAGGCCTGGGTAACTCTCAAGCGCTTGGAGGAAACTGCCAATTTTTCAAACGTGGTATCAACTGCCTCAACTTCGAAGGCGGTCTTCTCAATAAGCTCCTCGACTAAATGAGATCCCAGGAAACCACCTCCGCCCAAAACACAGATACGTGATGGTTGACCGCTGTTTCCGCTCATTACATTCCTTAGGAGTTTTTCAAAAAAGAGAGGTCTGCAACCCTATGCCCACCGACCAGTTATCCATACGCTGGAAGGAGCAGGGTGCTGAGAAAGACAACATGATCGCCAGGTAATCGGAAGACCACTCCAGCCCCACTGTCGGACTGACGGTAAACCTTTCGCGGACACTGTTGACGTTGAGGTAGCGTTCGCGATCGCTCATAAAGCGGCCGGTAATGTTCAGACCGGCGGAAGGGACCAGCGGCCCGAGTAAATAGCCTAGATGCACATAGGCACTCGCGCTGGGTGCTCTGAAATCCCCGACCGAGTTCTCCCAGCCGCCATATCCGAGGGTACCACCAAATATCATCGGACCCCAGTCGAAATCCAGAGTGTACTCATAGGTCAGTGAAGCTCCCATAACTCCCGACCCCAACTGCATGCGTTGCGGGAGAATGACGCCCTTTCTGACGGAATCGTGAGCTCCGCTCGGGGCAGTCAGCGACAGAGTCAGAGTATGGGCGTTGGTGATGCCGAGTTTTCTAGTCAATTCCAGGCTGACATCGCCGAAACCGGGCAAATGAGCCTCGAGCTCTTCCCCGAATGAATCAACTTTTTCGGCGGTGTACATAAACGGCACCGTGGCTGCCAGGGACCATTTGTAGCCCAGATTGGTTCCCAGACGAGTGCTGAAAGACAGCTGGGTGGTCCCGTCCAGATAGACATTCTGGCTGGCAATGCACTGGATATCGATTATACCGCCGGTTACTCCCCGGCCAACCCACTTGAAGCCGCCGGCCGAACCGGTCGCCCCGCTGACACCGCAACCGCCCACGTTTCCCCAACTGGCCAAAATCGGTTCAGGGCGATGCAGCCTGAGCAGCCAGTCTGGGGCATAGCAAGAACCTCTGCCGGCTGAGTCAATTCCTTTCGGGCCGGCCAGGTCGAGCCGGGCCCGGGCGCTTTTTGTAAGTTGATCGGCTTGGCCGGCAACCAGCCAGCCATCCAGGAGCGGAAAGAGCGCAATCAGCATCAGAACCGGAATCGAGATCACAACCAGCAACCAGGGCAATTGCCGGGCGACTCGTCTTTTCACTTTCTTGTCTGGCGATCTTGTGATCATGCTTTGCTCCTTGCCCGACTTCGCCAAGGCTACGTCGGGTCTTTGACCGGCAACTTACAGATCGCTTATGAACAAGTCCGGCCAACGATCATTGCCCGAGTGAAAAGTCAAACGAGTGGCTTGCTCGGCCGCTTGACCGATCTCCCAAATGTAGATTTCGTAGTCGGCGATATCGTGATCGTGGCCTCGCCGGGTCGCCGCCCAGACCAGCCACTTGGCATCCCGAGTCATCTGGGGAAAGTATTCGTGCGAGCGCCGGCCGGGAATGTCGATGAACCGCATTTCTTCGTAGCTGTATTCCTTATCGGGTTTGCCGTTGACGACTGCCACGCTGAAGGCTTCGCTGCCGCCGTTACCGGACGGGTTGATCCAGTAGATCCGCGAACCGTCCGGATACCAGTTTATCTGGCAGCCATCCCCGGTTTGAAACCAGGTCTTGTTTTCTAGATCGAAAATACCGGTCTGGCGCATCGAACCCCGCAGAGTAATCGCTAAGTATTTTCCGTCCGGTGACAACTGCGGTTGCTGCAAATCGGCGCCGCCCAGGGCTTTTTCTTTTTTACTGTCGACCAGTTCAGTTTCTTCGCCCGAGCTGAGATCTTTAGTAAAGACCTTGCTGCCGCGATTGAACATTATCTTGCTCTGGTCGATCCATGTTCCCCAACAGGCGTCTTTAACCAGCAATTCGGGCTGGCCGCCCGCGGGGCTTACAGTAAACAAATTCCACTTGAAATTGCGATTGGCATCGCGCTCGTAGACCCAGCCTTTTTTTGAGCGACAAAACAAGATTTTCTTACCGTCCGGAGAAAATCGCGAAAACCAATCTACATGCTCGCCCTTGGTCAACTGCTTGACACCGGACCCGTCGGTATTCATCAAGAACAGATCGTGGTTGCCTATTCGCGAGCTCGACCAGACGATTTTACCCTTTGCCTTCTGCCCAATCCGGGCCATAGCGGCTTTGTCGTCTTCATCAATGTCAGCCTGCGAACCGGCACTCGGGCGCCCGCCGAGGGCCGCACAGGCCGTGACAGACAAACCGAGACAAAGGGACAAGATTAATTTACGCATGCTGTCGATCTCCTTGTTCCAGACTCAATTGGAAAACACTTTTTAAATCCTTCACGAACGCCGATAGGTTGGTAACCCAGATCTCGCTGGGCCGAGCTTGAGTCGAGCGAGGCATCCTGGGTGATCCCGGCGATGGCACTCAGCGTCAGAGGCGGATCTTTCATGATCGCCCGCAGACCCAGGGCAATCAGCTTGCACAACGGCACCGGAATACTAATGAAGGGTTTCTTCATGCCATTGTGTCTAAGCATTAAGTGCGCCAGTTCGATAATGCTGATTTCCTCAGCCCCGCACAGGTTATAGCTCTGATTGTACGACTGCCGGCAACCGGCCAGCTTCAATAGTCCGTCAATCAAGTCGTCGACGTGGACCGGCCTTTTTTTGGCCTGGCCGGAACCGATAAAGGGTACTATCGGAAACTTTTTCAAATAGTCCAAAAACAGCACAAACTCTTGTCCACCCTGATCTTCATATACCAAAGTCGGGCGTACAATAGTGTAGTTCAGGCCCTGGCCGGTTTTGACCAGGCGTTCGCACTCACGTTTGGATCTGGAATAGGGTGTCGTCTGAGGATATACAACCGACGCAGATGAAACATAAATGAAATGCTCGACCGCGGCACACCGAGCGCCGGCCAGCATGTTCCGGGTACCTAGGACATTGACTCTGGAGTAAACTTCAGGATCATTACTGAGGATGATCGCCGCCAGGTGATAAACCGTTGTGATTCCTTCAAAGACATTCTCAAGTGAGGCAGCCCGGGTAATGTCGCCCGAGACTATTTCGCAACCGCAATCTTCGAGACGCGAGCGAAAAGGATCGTCTGGCAGGACCAACGCTCGTACCTGATGCCCTTTACCTACAAGGCCTCTAACCAGCCTGACGCCGACCGTACCCGATGCTCCGGAAACCAGAATCATACAATAATTTGTACCATATCCGGGATGTGCAGTTCAATCTGTCTGTCGGTCCCTTATTTGTAGTAGGGCGGCATCGTACAACTGCCGTCTTCCATACAACGATCATCCAGAATCTCGGTGCCTTCCGAGGCAAAGAAGTGCGATACCTGGTAGGCCATGAAAGTAAAAATATCGAAAAGCGGGGCGTCACCGGCCGGGAAAATTCCGTGCATGCCGGTCGGCGTCATGTGGGCGAAACGAATGCCCGAAACTCCAGTAGCGGTCGGGATCTTGAGACGCAAGCGCTGGGCGACTGTCGGAGAAGGACCATCGAAGCCGTCGGCGCCTTCGTCGAGATCATCAGGATCGAACAATATATCGTTGCCTTCGAAACGACCCCGGTGAGCCAGACCTTCATAAACAAATTTTGAAATCAGCCAGTCGTTGGGTGTCATGCCGTAGCGCGAATCTTCTTCGAGATAGGGGATCAATCCTGCAGATCTTCCCAGGGTGGCCTGGGTATGGATCGGCACATCCTGGTCACCCAGACTGGTGACTTCGAGAATATTGGTAATCGTCGGGCCCTCCGGGCGAATATCCAGAGGCCGCAAGAAATAGTTCGGGGCATAACTGGCTGGGTCGGCCGGTTCGAGGATCATCTGAAACAGGCTGAGCATGCGGCGCAAGGCCGGAGTACAACGTGCAATCCCGAAACCTTCGGTCGGCGAGACTAAATCGTCACCGACATAGAAGGTAGGTAACTCGGTCGTGACTTCGGTTTTGTAGTACCAGGCGTCTTCTTCCCATTTTTCCAAGCGCCCGATCTCCTGGCCGGCCTGGTTCTTAGCTATGACCAGGAAGCGATCTCCGGCGTCGGTCTCCATTGAAACCCTGAATTTCAGACCATTGCGCACGCCAGCCTCGTAGACTTCGCCCTTGTCAATGTTCTCGACGATGACTCTGTCGCCTACCTGGACCCCGGGGATATGCCCTACAACCAAACGCCGGTCATCGGTGGCCAGCGGGGCGATCATCTCAACCCGTAAAGCGCCTTCGTGGCTGTCACCGACAATCAGGGGCCCCATCGAACGCAGCATCGAGGCATTGCGCACATTACCCAAACCTGTCCGCACGCCAACATCGGACAGACCCCCGCCCCCGACGGTCGGCGCGGCGGCAATGATATGCGGCTCGAGTGGAGACACCAAGCCGGAATGGATACCGCCGCCCGACTGGCCCCAGGCAAAATATTTTACATCCGGGCCGCCCAGGTCGACTACGCCGTCGTTGTTGAAGTCGCCGGCCAGGTCATCCTGGCCGTCGCCGTCCTGGTCAAGATCCCAGGTCCTTTGCCCGTCGAAAGATCGAAGCACTCTGACAAACTGGAAATGATCTGCAACAGTCTGACGAACAGCGTCGCGAATATGAAACCCGTAGGCGGTCCAGTAATCGCCGCCGGAATTCATCACCCCGTCGCCGGTCAAGTCGCGCGCGCGGCCCTCGAGCAATATCTCGGCAAATGGTTCGAAGCCCCAGCCCAGGGCGGCCGACATTATGATGTCCTCAATGACCTGGTCGACCGGTATGCCGTGTCCCCAGGCATCGATGCCGATCGAAGCAATCCCGTATTTGGCCATGAACCCGGCAAAGCCGATTGCCTCGCCGCGCATCGAACTATAGCTGTGGCAATAGATCACGACCGGAAAGGGCGGCTTGTTGCGTTCGGTAATCTTGGGGATCGCCCCGATGAAGTAGAGCTTGCTGCGCTTGTATTCGGCCGTGCCGGCCCGCAGATCGATCGCGAAGTTCTCCGAATGCATGTTCTCGGGATTGAGCCCGTCCTCCAGATCGGTCCGCATAAAATCGGGACTTTCGAAGGAACCGGTGAAGAAATAATCGACCGAATCGAAAGAGTCGAGGATCGGCTCGACCATTTGCATGTCTTCGCCAAGCAAGTTCGGCCCAATCGCCTCGAGAACTCCCAACAGATTTTGGGCCGGCAAAGCATAGTAAGGCGGGTAGTTGTCTTCATGGTCAGGATTGGTGGCCTGGTAGGGCTCCACATCTACGTCGAATTCTTCGGCCAGCCAGCCCAGCGGGCCGATCCCGTAAAGACCTTCACGAATCGCAACCAGGTCGGCCGAAACCGTCTGAGTGGTGAATGTCCAGGCGAAGGCTACATTCTGCTCGCTCAACGAAGAACCCGGCCAGCTGTCGAAAACATCGCCCAGGCGCTCGAGCTGCTCACGCTGTTTCAAATGATGAACGTACTCGAAAGGCGAGCGGACCGGCTGGCCGTCGCGGCCGACCAGTCGATCGGTCAGGACGACGGCATAAGTTGTTTGCTCGCGAAGCGGGACGACCGGCTTGAGCAGCAGAGTGTTGGTTTCGGATTCGTAAAAAGTCATCAGCCCGACGAAAGGGTCGGCCCCCGGGGGCCAGACATTGGGGTGGTCGAGCACCCCGTCGTCGTCGGTATCCTCGCCGGGATCCAAGACCCCATTGTCGTTGAGGTCTTCTTCGACGGTGTCAAAGAGGACATTAGTGGCCATCGAACGGGCATCCGCCCGAAAGTACTGGTCGTAGTCTTGCAGAGTCAGCGGGTAGTTGCCGCGCCCGATATCCATCAAGACCGGTTCACCATAGACAGGGCTGTCGGGATCTATGGCAAAGACGTAGACGGAATCATCGCTAAAATCGAGATTGTCGCGCTGGCGGGCCAGCAAATTACCGATATCCAGGGGCGTATCGAACGAAACCGCGATCGGCTGCATGGTCCCGAAGCCGTCGATCTGATCGATCTTGCGGCGCACGTTGGTCTCGAGTTGGGTCGGGGCGATCATGCTGGCGTTGACCCGCAAGCCGGTTGCGGCGGTCGGATCAGCCCGGGTGGCCAGATCGTTGGGAAACGGGATTTCAGGCAGCGGCTTGTGATCCAGGTCGAAATCGACCATAGGCCCGCTGCCCTGCGGAGTACGATAAATCCCCTCGGGCACAGCCTGGCAGGCAGCCAGTGTCAGAGTCGATACAGCCAGGCTAAATAGAATAATCGTGCGTAGTGTTTTCATGTCGGCGATTATAACCAAGAAGCCACAAAAGGCCAAGCTGCATAGAATTGCATATGAGTTGACTAGGGGTAGATACGCGCGGTAACTTTTGCAGCATGAAAAGATACCTAATCGCGACTATGGCCGTAGGGCTTCTGTGTTGCCTGCCATCCTCGATAGTTTACGCCGGTGGTTACGACTACGATCTATACGGAGAATGGCGCTACATCTTCTCGCACACCCAGGATTTTCCGCTCAATTCAACCGATCAAGCCAGCGGGCTGAACCTATACATCGATCAGCGCCTGGATATCGGCACGCGCCAGTACGTCACCGACGACCTGGAATTCACGGCCGAGCTGGAGATTTTTTACGGCCAGGTTACAGGCGACCTCGATCATGTCGGCGCTGAATTCCGGACAGACGCGCGCGAGACGCTGCGCGGCTGGGATTTCAAGAAGTTCGACCTGCGCCAGTTATGGTTGCGCTATGACGCACCCTGGTTTCAGATTCGAGCCGGCCAGATGTATTCCTATTGGGGAATGGGCATGCTGGCCAATGACGGCCGCCCAACCCCCAGACGTTTCGGCTTTCCCGATCAGGGCGATGTGTCCGACAGACTCGTGCTGGCGACTCGCCCGTTTAGCATGTTCGATGGCTGGCCTTCGAAAATTATTTTGGCGGTGGCTAGCGGAGTTGTCTATCTGGACGAAAACTGTAGCCTGCGTGACGGCGACATTGGGGTCGAGGCAATCGGCTCGCTGGTTTACCGTGATGACGGTATCGACATCGGCATTTACGTGGCCGGGCGAATCCAGGACGACGAAGCCGGCAGCGAACTCAACGTGGCCGCAATTGACTTCTTTGCCAAAATTGACGCCGGGCAAGGTTACTCGGGGCCGATGATTGCGCTCGAGATGGCCTACCTGACCGGCAATACCAGCCGGGTTATTCATGCCGATCATATAAACGGGGTCGACATCTCCGCCTTCGGAGCGGTCTTGCAAGCCGGCTGGCGTTTCGATTTCCACGATTTTCTACCGGCTGTCGAAGTCGGCTATGCTTCTGGCGACCCCGACCCGCATGACGGCACGGTCACAAGTTTCTCGTTCGATCCCGATTTCAATGTCGGCTTGATCTTGTTCGATACGGTTTTACGCGGCATTAGCGCAATGAGCGCACAAGAATCGGCCGACCCCGACAGAATCGGCGAGCCGCTGCCGGGCACCGATATGCTGGCCACCAACGGCCGCATCAATGGGACGGTCTACATTAATCCGACAATAAGTATCAAGCCGCTCGAACAGCTGACCATATTGACCGGTTTTTTGTACGCCTGGAGTTCGACCCCCTTCGCTCAGTCTTACCAGACTTTCAAAAACGGCGGGGTAGCCACCAACCCTTACGGGCTCACCAACCCCGGGCGCGAATTGGGCATGGAATTCGATCTGGGCATCAACTGGGACCAGGAAATCTGGGGGAACTTGCATATAACCGCCGGTTTCCAGGCCGGCTGGTTCTTCCCCGGCAGCGCCTTCAATCGGCCGGACGGCTCACGGCACGGAATGATCACCCGCCTGTTGGGAATGGCGGCCGTCTATTGGTAGACCGGAGTTATTTGCGCTCGATTAGATACTGACCGACTATTTCCCTGAATCCGTTTTTATCCCGGCAGGCAGCCAGGGGCGGCTTTTTCTTTGAACCCAAAATGGCCGCGCAACCGACCTCACCTTTTTTATTGACCGCGATGAACTTGTCTGAAAAACCGATCTCGACGCCGTTGCGTTTGTTGATCGCCACTATCTTCTTGCAGGCTGCCAGGCAAGCTTGAGCCGGGGTCATACCCTGGCCCATCATCTGGACGGTATAGAAACTGCCGCATGTGCGGATAACCTCTTCACCTCGTCCGGTCGCCCCGGCTGCCCCGATCTCGTTGTCGACATACAGTCCGGCGCCGATAATCGGCGAGTCACCTACCCGCCCGGGAATCTTGAACCACAGCCCGCTGGTAGTTGTCACCCCACCCAGATTGCCGGTCGAGTCGATTCCTAAGACGTTAATCGTGCCGTGCACGCGGCCTTTCGAATCTCGATAGATGCCATCCTTGGGCGGCAGCCAATCGTCATCCTGGCTGAGGTTCTCTTTCCACTTGAGCCAGGTCAGCCGGGCTTTTTCGGTCAGCAAGTTTTCAACCTGGTAACCATGCGCTACCGCAAAACGCTGGGCGCCCGACCCGACCATCAGGATATGATCGCTGCGCTCCATTACCAGGCGGGCAATTTTCGATGGCATTTTGATGCCCTCCAGGCAGGCGACCGCCCCGCAGTTGTGAGTCGGGCCATGCATGACGCAGGCGTCGAGCTGAACAGTTCCGGCTTCGTTGGGGATGCCTCCATAGCCGACGCTGTCGTCGTTGGGATCGAGTTCGACCACGTTGGCCGAAGCGATCACGGCGTCGATCACGTCGCCGCCTTTTGCAAGAATCTTGTAACCGGCCCGATTGACCGGCCGTCCCCATTCGGCATTGCGGCTGCTCAGAATCACCGGCAGCGCCGGGCCGGCAGTCTGCTTCCGTTTTGTTTTAGCCATGGCCGGCTTTTTTGAAAAGGGAACAACGACACCCAACCCGGCTGCCAGTTTGAGAAATCTGCGCCTGGATAGATTCGTAAACATTATATACCTCCGTTTTGCATGCGGGAGTTCATCGCAAACATATCGGTAAAATCTCGTGCCTGTCATATATATTCTATCTGGTTGACTGGCCAGGCGCCTTTCCGTATGCTTGCGTCTTCAATTCAGTCGCCCCGCGCCAGTAGCATCGGGAGATAACAATGGCACCAAACGATCATGATTTGCCGCTCGAAAGCCCGGTTCCCCTGCCGGACTTGGACATTGTCGAAGAAATGCAAATGGGCATAGTCACCCGCTTCGCCAACGTCAAGAAGCAAAAAGCCGAAGGCCGACCGGCGGTTTACTGTTCGGTCCTGACGCCCAAGGAAATCCTGCTGGCCATGGACGTAGCCACGGTCTATTCGGACATGCTGGGCGCCTATGCGGCTATTTTCGGTATGTCGGAAAAGTACTGCCAGATCGCCGAGGAAGACGGATTGTCGCGCGATGTCTGCGCCGTTCACCGCTGCACTATTGGGGTGGCCTGCGCCGAAGAACGTGATGAATTCTTTGAATTGGCTTTTGCCGAACCCGATCTGGCGATCGGCTGTAACTACCCTTGCATGTCGGAATCCAAATCGTTTTTATATGTGGTTGATAAATTCAAGACGCCTTATTACTTTCTGGATGTTCCAATCAACCTCTGGGGCAAGGATATTCCAGAACATGCCGTCAAGTATTTAGCCGGTCAGATGCAGGGCATGATCGACTTTTTGGTCGAGCATGGCTATAAATTCGACCTGGACAAACTCAAAGAAGAAGTCGCCTTCACGATCAAGCTCAACACTTTACTGGAAGAGATCGATACCTACAAAAGAGCCATCCCCACGCCGATTACAGCCTACGACAACGTGATCGCCACAACGGCGCCAATCGCCTTGTCTAAAGAAGTACGTACCTTAGACATCTTCGAAAGATATCGCGACGAACTCAAAGCTCGGGTCGAAAAGGGCATCGGAATCGTCGACGATGAAAAACTGAGGCTGATCTGGATCGGCGTCCCGCCCCTGTGTGATTTCAAACTGCTCAACTACACCGAGAAATACGGCGCGGTGGTCGCCAAGAGTATGCTGGAGTTCATCACCGGCTTTACTCTGGATCCCGGCCTGATGGACCCGGAGAAACCCTTAGAGAGCCTGGCCCGAGCCATGCTGGCCAGCCCGGCCAACCCGCTCTATCAAAACTGTATC
>JAFDKH010000438.1 GCA_019307065.1 Deltaproteobacteria bacterium | reverse complement strand
CCAACTCAGGGCTACCGTGTCGGGCCGGACGGGGCACCCCTTCTCATCGACCGCCGTGCCGAGCGGAGTGTCCGGGCATTCATCCAGGCCGTCGCACACGCCGTCTACGTCGGCGTCGAGCGGGCAGCCATCCTTGTCAACGATACAGCCCTTGGGCGTGTTCGGGCATTTGTCCAGATGATCCGGCACGCCATCCTCGTCGGAATCCTTCCAGACGGGTGGCGGCGGGGGTGGCGGAACCGGTTTTGCGCCTCCAAAGTGGAAAGTGGGTCCGATCTGCACGACCAGATTGGCCATTGAGGGATCCGTGTTGAACAGGCCACGAACTTCTCCTCGCAGGAAGAGATTGTCGGTGAAGCCGTAATGAGCGCCGCCACCGATTTGCCCCAGGAAGCCGACAGGATCATCCACCAGCCTCGATTCCATGACGCCCAGACCGACTCCGGCGATCACGTACGGAGTGAGGCGCTTATTCTTGAGGATCGGTCCGAAGTTACGCAACGCATTCAGTGTCATGAAGTAGTTGTTCGCACCCATCCCGTCGTTGGGTGGGCCGTTGAAGTTGGTGGGGCTATAATCGAAAGAAGCTTCCAGCATCCACTTCTCCGTGAGCACATAGCCCAGTCGTCCACCGACGATCCCAGAACTGTCCAAGTCGGCATCGCTGTTTTTGAAGTAGAAGATTCCTCCTACCATGGGCATTGTGCCGTAGAAGCCGCCCTGTCGTACGGTTATCGGCACAACTTCTTCTTCGGCGGGTGCACTCAGGGGCATGCACATCAGAAATGCAATGATCAATGACAAACCGAACACCTTTTTGCTCATCTTTCCCTCCCCTTTTCTTGGTCTCCATAAATTGAAATTGGAAAACTAGACCGACAGCTACCTTTTCGAAGCGCTATTTGAACCTTATAGTAGGAAAATTAGCCCCTTTCTAATGAATTCTACAGTGATTTGTCAATACATTTCTTAGCACAGTGCACATGTTTGGGTATCAGAAAGTGAAGAGGGGCAGCCACGAGAGCCGGGTTACATTGAGTTGGAGGTCTTTTCAAGAGAAGAGATCAGGAAATGGGTATAGAGTGGGTACAAATTCAGGACATCGGGGCAAAGTCGAAAGAAAAAGGACCCAGGAAACAGCGCCTAAGTCCTTGATTGTAAATGGTGCCGGAGGCGCGAGTCGAAGACGAAGGTGGGGGTGCTTCTCACCTCATCACACCCCCCCCCGAAATCATTGGAAACTCTTGTTATATTCACCACTTAGAAGATCTGCCCTTCCCTTGGGTATAGTCCATTTAAGCACATTTGATCACATCTGAACACATCTAATTGGGCATAGTCAGGCTTAGATGTGCGGGTAGTTTTGAACCTGCTGGAACCGGGGAATATGAGATTAATTGCTACCTCCGGTTTTCATTGAACCCATCTAAAAGGATTTCTGGACCCAGGGGGAAGTTGCGTGAATTCAGTATGAGGAAGGAAGTGGAACGGTTTTGGATAGGAGGGAATAGTCCAGAGCGTGTTCCTTTTCCTCATTGACTTTCGGGAAAGGAAGACACGCGGGACACCCAGCATTTGGAGACCGTCTTTGTGGAGAGGGTAATTGCAAAGCATGACAAAACGTTGCTGGATGCTGGACAGGCCGATGGCCATCGTGTGTCGTCGCATGGGGTAGGCGGTTCAAGCAAGAACGTCTTGGCGCGATTGCTTGCGCTAGCCAAGGTAAATCGAGGTCGACCGGGACAAGAGCAAAACAGTGTTGGCAGGTTCGTTACGCTCAGAAAAACGGTGGTTCAGTTTGCTGATGCTCTCTATTACTTGGTTGCCACGTGGCAACTCCGGTGTGTTCCGATTGATTTGCATGTTTATATCCATCCGTGCCCCGCATGTCAATCGTTTTCTTGCTGTATAGCTTCTCTCTTACGATGTGGGTCCAGGTGAAGATGATTTCCGCACAACTCTGTTCCGGTCAGGTGGGTCCACTTTCCGGCGGAGGGTGGGTTCATTTCTCACCGGAGGTGGCAGCGAGGAGGGGCGAGGGAGGGTTGGAGTCGGTGGAAAGTGGTGTAACCGGAGGCTCCTGAGGGTGAGAGCTATCGGCAAGACCGCTCTTGGGCCGGCGGGGGCCGCTCCTGGTCCTTGAAGACGAGTTCGTTGGTCTTGGCTGTTGGGGGCTGCTAGAGACCGAGCAGATGCAAGGCCAGGCGTGTTGTCCGGGCGCAGGTGCGCAAGGCCTTGGAG
>JAFDKH010000437.1 GCA_019307065.1 Deltaproteobacteria bacterium | reverse complement strand
TCAGATTTTGACCACGCGGTCAATCAGGCGGGTGCCTCCGCTGTGGCAACCGGCAGTATGGTCGTCTATCAGGGGAAAAACCGAGCCGTGCTTGTTAATTTTCCCGCCGAGAGTGAACTGGATCGCATCCTCGACCGATCTATATAGCAATGAAATGCGTGTGAGGAAAACGAATGCATCTTGTCAATACAACACCAGCCTGGGTTGAAACACTAAGAGCACGATTTGAAAAGCGGCCGAAGTTTACCCGGTGCAGTCGCTGTCTCTACGATGAATCAACGCCCTCGATAACTTTCGATGACAACGGCGTCTGCAGCTACTGCCATATGATGGATCAACTCGATGCGCAGTATCCTACCGGAAAGGAAGGCTGGAACAGGCTGACCCAGATTGCCGAGCAGATCAAGCTCGAAGGACGCCGCAAGAAGTACGACGTGGTGGTTGGTGTTTCAGGCGGCTGCGATTCATCGTACATGCTCCACTTGGCTAAAGAACTTGGCCTGAGGCCGCTGGCCGTACATTATGACAACACCTGGAACTCTCAGATCGCCACCGAGAACATTCACAACGTCCTCAAAGTTCTTGAGGTCGAACTGTTCACCTATGTGGTCGACAACGAAGAATACAACGACATCTTTCGCGCCTTTCTCAGGGCCGGTGTACCCGAAATAGACGGCCCCACTGACATTGCCCTGACTACCACGCTTTACATGGCCGCCGCCAAGTACGGCATTAAGTACATTTTTAACGGGCATTCTTTTCGCACCGAAGGCGTTTCGCCGCTCGGGTGGTGTTACACCGACGGCAAGTATATCGACAGCGTCGTCAGGCAGTTCAGCGAGCGAAAGCTCAAGACTTTTCCGAATCTCTGGATGTCGACTTTCCTCAGGTACATGCTGGTAAGCCGGGTCAAACGCATCCGACCGCTCTATTATGTCGATTACCACAAAGAAGAGACCAAGAAGTTCCTAACATCGGAATTCGGCTGGCAATGGTACGGCGGGCACCATCTGGAAAACCGCATGACCCATTTCAACCATGCTTTTGTTTTTCCCCTTCGCTTCAACATGGACCAGCGACTTAACGGTTACTCCGCTCTGGTGCGCTCGGGCCAGATGACACGCGCAGAAGGCCTTGAGTTGATCAGAAAGCCGCTCAAGCTTGACATGGAAGTGCTCGAAATTGTCCAAAAACGGTTAGGCTTCGATGATGCCGAGATGGAACGAGTCATGACTCAGCCGCTTCGCACATTCCGTGATTTCAAGACCTACAAAGAGACTTTTGAGCGGATGCGACCTTTTTTCTGGCTGATGTATAAACTGGACATGGTTCCAAAAAGCTTCTATATCAAATATACGTCCAGGAATTGTGTGTAATCCGATGAGGTATTGAGATGCAGAGCAAATGGATAGAAGATTTCGTCAGTCCGGTGACTCAGGAACCCCTCATGCTGTCCCGGGCCGAAGGCGATGGCGCCGAGGTCAAGTCCGGAATCTTAGCCAATGATGATAGTCGTTTCGAGATTTTGGGCGGGATTCCTCGCTTTGTAACTAGTTCGTACCTGACCGATGATCGGGAGTCCCACTCCGGAGACGAACGTACCTCGCGCGAATTGCAGACCGCCCACAGTTTTGGACGGTTGTGGCGGCATGAATCATACATGCCGAAGCCTGACCAGAGCGAGGCAGTCCGGCAATCTTTGTCCGAGCAGCTCGAAGCGATGGTCGGCATTCCGGTTCGGGCGGAGTCGTTCGATGATCTGGTTGAACCGGGCATGAAAGTTCTGAATGCTGGCTGTGGGACCGGCTGGACCGAGACGTTGTTCAAAACACCGGAGGCCCGAAGATACGCGGTTGATCTCTCGCTGGCGGTCGAGTCGGCCTACGAGGCCACCAGGGAACTGGATAATACAATCGTGGCCCAGGCCGATATTTCTGCGCTGCCGTTTAGAGACGGGTTTTTCGATCTGATAATATCAAACGGGGTGATCCACCATACTTCGGACCCGTCCGGTAATTTTGCCCGACTGGTAAACAAGCTCAAGCCGGGCGGAATGATAGGGATTTATGTCTATCGCCGTAAACCGTATCTCAGGGAATTGGCCGATATGGCTATCCGAACCAAGTCAACCGATATGAGTTTTGAGGATTGCCAGAAATTCGCCGCCCAAATGACCGCCCTGGGGGAATCGCTGGCGGCTATCAAGGAACCGCTCGAATTATCCGAAGATATTCCCTTGCTG
>JAFDKH010000436.1 GCA_019307065.1 Deltaproteobacteria bacterium | reverse complement strand
CACCACCATAATAAAGACGAATTTCATTCTTTGTAAAAACCGGTTTAGACGCATATACGGTCCCCCAATTACGGTTGGACGGTCAGTCCTTTAACATGTTTTCTGTTTTCCTGCATCAGACGGCAGGAGAATTCCCAGCCGCTGGTTTCGTTGACAATTTTTAGCAGAACCTCGTTCTTGCCTTTTTTGAGTTTTACCTTTGCGACATCGCTTCCCGGGTCGCTACCACATTTCCAGTTGCTGTGGACCAGCTCGCCGTTGAACCATGCCTTGATCCCGTCGTTGCTGCCCATTTCCAAACGAACGGTTTGAGCCGAAGGCGATATCAGAGTTGTCTTGACGTAAATGCCTGTATAAACCAGGTTTGAGCCGAAAACTGTTCCCAGATTGATCTTTTCTTTTCCGATGCCCTTTGTAAGGGGCTTCCATTCTACTCCAGCTTGGTCTGTTTCGGGCGGGTAGACCGTGTTGAACACTGCGCTACCGTCTTTGAGTTTCTCGCTGTAAGTCTGTGAGATCATCCAGGCCATGATATATGCTTTGCTCTTCTCCAATTCGTACAATATCTTTTGTGCCTTTGCCGCGGCAGTTTTGTTGCCGCTCTTGATGAGCACTTCGGCCATCGCCTCGCATTCGGTTGGACTAAGCGTATTGAGGGGTCCGGAAATCAGGCTTGCCGCTGCGACCTGTGCCTCGACCCGAAGCATCGGATCGGGCATGTACTTTTGCAACATCTGCAGCGACTCGCTACTAGTAACATTCTGAAGATTGCTGATGACCCATTTCTTTTCTTCGTTACGCGATGCAAGTTTCATAGCCTTTTTCAAAATAACCAGTTGCTCCTGGGGTGACAGTCCGGCATCTTTCAGTCCGGCGATCCGAATGTATCCTCGAAGCGCGATGATTCGGTCAACTTGACCCGATGCGTTCTGTGCCTGATTGTAAAGGTCCGCCACTGCCAGTTTGTTGGGCCATCTGGCAAGGGTCCGCAAAGCTTGGCCGTAGAGTTTTTTATTTCCGGAGGCTAAAGCGCTTTGTTCGAGCTTTAACGTATCGGCATCGCCGGATTCGGAACCTAACCCAAGAATGAAGACTTTAGTTGCCTCGTTAGCGTTGGGGTAATAGCTGGCGATTACCTGGAAACATTCGCTACGGTCCTTGGCCCGGGCGAAAATCTTCCTTACCGCCCTTTCGGCATAAGAAAGGCTCTGCTTGGTCTTGATATTGACCACTACCGACATCACGGATTTCATTTCATCCGGGTTGGCCAATACAGCCAGTCCGGCCCATGTATCCTTTCGGACATCGGCCTGATCATCTGCAGCTAGTTTGAGCAACCCACCGGTTGCCTCGGTGCAATTGCGAGCTATGCAGGCACTGACTGCAGCGTTTCTTAGTTTTCTGTCTTTGAGCGATTCGACCAAGACAGCATTTACCCCCTTGCTTTCCATACCGGCAATCGCCTGGACAATACTTGCTTTGAGTACAGGTGAATCGATAATGCTCAGTAGCTGCTTGATAACACTTGCGTCGCCAAGCCTGCTTACAGTATTGATCGCTGCGTCACGTATTGGCGTTTCATTACTGGATAAATTGCCAAGAACACGATTCAACGCAGCTTTGTCACCGCGTATTCCCAAGGCTATGATCAATTCAGCCTTTTGGGTCCCTTTAAACTCGTCCATCAAATCGAGCATTTTCAATGTCAACTCTCTGCCCTTTGTCTCGGCGACAATGCTGAGTCCGCCTCTGCGAAACTGCAGATCGCTGCTCTTGACCGAATTGATGATATAGGATGCCGCTTTGCCCGAATCGACATGGGTCAATCCTCTTAACGCTGCTATCCGACAGGAACCGTCTTTGCCGACGATGACCTTATTGTACAACACCACGGCCTCACTTCCGGAAAGCGAACTGGCACAACTAACCAATGCCTGCATTTGCGACCGAACCAGTTTTTGATTCGGTTTCATTGATGAAAGATGTCTGGCTGCTTTAGTGCCTCCGATCCTGCCAATCGCCTGGATCGCGGCCTGGGCAACTTCTGTATTACTGCTTGCGATAAGTTTGGCTGCTGGGCCAACGGCTGGGCCATAGCGGCGCTCGCCTAAACTGCCCAGAATTCCAATTTTAGCTACGTCCGGTGTCGTTGCCAACGCATCACACATTGCCTTGTCGGCCTTGGTGCTATTGAGTTGTTCGAGTACGAGTCTTGCATAGTCGCTCAAAATCTTATCGGTGAGCA
>JAFDKH010000234.1 GCA_019307065.1 Deltaproteobacteria bacterium | reverse complement strand
ATGGCTTTCAATGCCCAATGGGATCTGCTTAAAAAAGATATGCTCGATTTCACTAAAGAAATTATGAATGTCTTTTTCAAAAAGGAACTGTCAGAAGACCTGATTACAACCTTCACCCAACTATGGGATGTCATCGGTGACGAGATCGCCTTTTCCGAAAATCTTTCGGCTGACGGCCTGAGTATAGTCGAGATTTTCGAAATCAAGGACGAAGCCAAGGCCCGTGAGGCCTTCGACAAGGCCTTCAAAATAACCGCTGAACTCATGAAAGAAAGTGAAGCGGTCATGGGAATGAAGATGGGTTTCGAAGGACCGACCGATCTCGGCAAACACGACGGCGTGGATATGCAGGCATTCGCAATGACCTTCGACATGGCCGCCATGGACGAGTTCCAGGCCAAGGCTATCAAGGCCATGTACGGCGACAAACTGCAAATGGTGATAGCTGTCTTCGATAAGCAAGTTGCTCTGGGGATGGGAAAGAACTCGCATCAAGACATCAAAGATGTAATCGACCGCGTGCGCGGCAAAGGTAAGAGCTTCATCAATTCGGCCGCTTTTAAAAACGCCGCCGGACCACTGGCCGAGAAATCGGGCGGCTATATGTTCATGTCGTTTTCATCTCTAATTGTGGCCGGGATTCAGAGCACCTACGCGGCCATGGGTAAAGAGCCCCCGGAGTTGAAGCTGCCCCCCTCACAAAGCGGCATCTTCTGGAGTTTCAAATCATCACCCGAGCGACTCCTGATGACGGTCAGATTACCGGCCGATCACCTCAAAGAAATGGGATTGGCTATCCAGAAAATGACCAGCCTCAACCAGTAGTCGGAACGATCTCGGCGTACACTTTCTCTACAGGAATTCTCTGGTTGAAACGATCGGTGTACCTGAAGCTCAATGATTGCAGTCGCCGAATCAGCTCAATCCGTGAGGGAGATCCATCGCGCCGACACCTCTCGATCGCCTGACGGATCAGCCGGCGGGCCGGACGAGGATGCAGTATGAAGGCCCCGCTTGAGAAAACCAGCTTGTCGCTAATCGGCAACAGACGCGCCTCGAGGATATCTCCAGGGTCCAGCCCGGCCAGGCTTCTTCGTTCGGTAACCTTGATGGTCTCGGTCGAAAACAGGTCTCTGAGATTAACCGAAGTGTCTTCAATACGCAGCACTTCGAACAGACTGTGAATGTTTCCGGACATTGATGCCAGTAGGACGCGTTCTTCAGAACTGAGATCTTCACCGGCTGCAAAAATCTGCAACGGAGTTCCACGCCCACAATCCATCGGCCGATCAAAGATGTACCAGTTCAGAAAACAACCAGTCAGCCGCTCGTATGAGGGATCGTCTTCGCGCATATCCTTGAGCAGTTCAAAGAACGTCTGACGGGCGCGCTTAACCTCGTCTTGGTAAGATCCTTTGGCCAGTTCAGCCAGTATTCGTTCAAGTAGTTCTTGCTCCAAAGGTCTGCCTCCAGGCCTGCAGTTTATTGCAGCCCACTAGTCAGCCCGATATACCACTTTTCCTGCGACTAGGGTGTATTTTACTTGCCCGCGGACTTCCCAGCCAGCAAAAGCTGTATTTCTAGAACGGGATTTCATCCTGGCAGGATTAACTCGCCAGAGTTTCTGCGGGTCAACAATGGCAATGTCGGCCGGCGCCCCGGCTTTCAACTGACCAGCCCCTAAACTAAGGATTCTGGCCGGATTGGTACTCAGTAAAGCAACTGCTCGAGACAACGAAATCACCTTCTGATCTACGAGTTGCAAAGTCAGGGCCAGACAAGTCTCCAGCCCGGTTACTCCGAAAGGCGCCTTGATAAACCCCTTTTGCTTGGCTGCTCGGGTGTGGGGCGCATGATCGGTTGCAATAGCGTCGATGGTTTTATCGGCCAGGCCGGCAAGGAGTGCCCGGCGGTCTCTGTCTGTTCTCAGGGGCGGATTCATTTTCAGGTTCGGATCGGGTTGACCGCGATTTGCGCTGGCTAATACAGCCTTATCGGTCAACATAAGATGATGGGGCGTGACTTCACAGGTCACATTCAGTCCGGCCTGCTTGGCCCGCCTGACGGCCGCCAGGGCCCCGGCCGTGCTGACATGCTGTATATGTAGTCGTCCGCCATAGCGCCCGACTGCTCGGATTGCCAGCTCAGTCGCTTTTCGCTCAGCGGCGGCCGGAATTGAGGGCAGTCTGAGCTGCTTAGCAACTGGGCCGGCGGTCAGGACGCCTTGTTTACTGAGGGTATGATCTTCACAATGAACCATAACGACCAGCCCATTGTCCGCTCCGCTCATCAGCGCCTGGCCGAGAAGCTCTATGCGGGGAGTGCCAATGCCATCGTCACTCAAAGCTCGAGCACCCAGGCCGACAAGATCTTCGATTGGAGTCAGCTGTTTTCCCAGCAGGCCTTTAGACAGGGCCACGGCCGGCAATACTCTGACCCTGGCAGTCTTGGCGATAGAGCTGATCAGTTTTTCGAGGGTTTCGGGATTGTCCAAAACCGGCCTGGTGTTCGGCTGACAGACTACCGTTGTGAAGCCTCCCGCAGCTGCAGCCTTGGAACCGGTCTCGACGTTCTCCGCCTCGGGCATACCCGGCTCACGCAAGTGGACATGTAAATCAATCAGACCCGGGATTACCAGGCATCCGCTTGCATCGATTACCTGACAATCGGACGTACGCCTGGCAGACTTAGTCACCCTCTCGATTGTTTCGCCTAAGATAACAAGGTCGCAGACAGAAGCAATTCGACTGGCCGGGTCGATTAACCGACCGCCCCGAATTAGCAGACGCGCCACGAGAGCCTCAGAAATTCTCAACTACATTGCTGTCGAAATGGAGGGTGATGCTCTTTTCAAAAGGTACCAGCTTGACGACCCGAGCGTAGGAGACACTGATCTCAATCCACTTGCCCATCGGGTCGCGCTGGATCGTAATTGCATCGTAGGGCAGATTGAGCTCGAGGATCTTGGATTCCTTATGCAGATCCTTCAGGAGGGCTTCGTTATTTTTGACTCGGCGGGCGTTATTGGCAACCGCCCGAATTTTTTCTTCGAATTTATAGTATTCGACATAGGGCGGAATTAGCATGACCGCAAAGTAGATTGCAGCTGCGATAATCAGGACGATAAAAATAGTAACAAAATTTATCTTGCCGCTTGGCGAAGCCAAACGCTTGCCGAATTTTGAAAATTTTCTTCGCATACTTGGCTCCCCACACTCTATTGAATAGCCGTAAACATTCGCTCCCATTGAACCAATCTTTCGCGATATGACCACCAGATGAAAACTGCCCGGCCCTTGATCAACTCAAGCGGAACCGGCCCCCACACCCGGCCGTCACGACTATTATCACGGTTGTCTCCCATAACGAAAACATGGTCCTCGGGTACGATCATCGGTCCGAAATCAGACTGGCTACATAAACCCGATTCGGCAAGGCACTCGGATTCCATCGGCACGCAGTTGCCGGTTTTGATATCACACTTGGGCAAGGCCCCCATCTGACAGTCTCGATAAGACTGACAAGCCCGTCTCAAAATGGTGTGTTGATTCCCGCCGAGGGTCTCATTGAAAAGCTTTGTCGAAACCCGGCCGCGAAACCCGCCATCTTCATCCAGGTCGTTGTAAATGAAGGCTTCACCGTGGTCTAACGGGGCCGGGACTTGATTAACCGAGAGCATGCCATTCTTTACGAATACCTCATCCCCGGCCACCGCCACGACGCGTTTGATGTAATCTTCCACTTCATTTTCGGGAGTGATGAACACGATCACGTCGCCGCGCTCCGGCATTGACCAATTAACCGAAACTGCCCCGATCTTCTTGCCGAATATCTTCATCGGCAGCAATGGGATCCGGATGCCGTACGACAGCTTGTTGACGAAAATATGGTCGCCGACTCTCAAGGTCGGAATCATCGAGCCGGACGGGATCTGGAAGGCTTCGATCACAAACGCCCGTAGAAGCAGGGCTATTATCACGGCTACCCCAATCGATTCGACATATTCTCTAGTGGGGTTCTTCTTGAAACGGCTGATGTGATCTTCTACGAACATTTCGGCCCGCCGGCGCTCTTCATAAAATGTAGTCCGATCGGTTTCTTTCGACTCGATCAGCTCGCCCAGCTTGGTAATTCGTTCTTCAAGCCGACGTTGAACCGGTCCTTCGAGAGCCGAGCCTTTGCGTCTTAAAATGCGCCGCAACCATTTGTGCAAAGCCTTGACCAGCTTGCGCTCCTGGCGCAACAAACCGCCTTCGGTACGCAAGTTACGATCGATGTAACTGCCGAGAAAATGTCCTCCGGCGACACCAGCTGCCAGAAACAACGCCAGAAATCCCAGAAACGCCCAGTAGTTCAAGCTAAAATTGCGCAGGACAAAATAACCCAGGACAAACCCAAGCAACAAAAACAGCCACCAGAGTCGCTGACTCCAGCACTTGGGATAATTTTTTCTATCAAAAGAAGGCATATGCGGCTCGATCAATGGTGAGAGTTTTCACGAAAGTAGCCTACAGTTTCACAAAGCCCCTGGTCCAGGGAAACTTGGGGGTGCCAGGCCATCAAGCCTTCGGCAAACGAAGCGTTGAGCGAGCTGCGTAGCTGCTCACCCTTTTTCGCCGGGCCATGCTCGAATTCGCCACTAAGGCCTGTATGTTTCGAAAGTATTTCAGCCAGCTTATTGATACTGGTCTCAATACCGGTGCCAATGTTGATAGCACAGCAAGCCGATTCTGCCAGGGCCAGCAGATTGGCCCGGGCCACGTCCTTGACATAAACGAAATCTCTGGTTTGTAACCCGTCCCCGTTGATCACAAGTCTTTCGCCTTTAAGCAGCTTGTTTACAAAGATTGCGACAACCCCGGCTTCGCCATATGGGTCTTGTCGGGGACCATACACGTTTGAATAGCGCAATGCGGCATAGGCCAAACCAAACGTACGCAAAAAAAGCCCCAGATAATGCTCAACACACAGTTTTGCAGTTCCATAGGGACTGACCGGCCGACAGGCATGCGCTTCAGTGGCCGGGAACTCGTCTTGCTCACCGTAGATAGCGCCCCCAGTCGATGAAAATATAATTTTTTTTGTACCGGCCTGGCTTGCGGCCTGTAACATGCGCACCGATCCGATAATGTTTACTTCGGCATCGCCAGCCGGATCATTAATCGACTTTCTGAGATCAATTTGGGCAGCCAGGTGAGCAATTGCATCTGGTTTGTAATCAAGAACCCGTTGGCCGAATGTTTCGGACAGAATGTCGAGTTCTTCGAATGCAATTTCTGGCGGGAGATTTTTACGAGCACCGCTGGATAGATCATCAATCGCTAAGACCTGGTGTCCGGCCCCGTGAAATGCCTCGGCCACGTGTGATCCGATGAACCCCGCCCCACCGGTAACCAGAATTTTCACTCTCAACTCTCCAGCTGGCGGAAATACTCGATGGTCTCTTTGAGGCCCTCTTCGAGTGAAACCCGGGGTTCCCAGCCCAACACATCACGAGCGCGTGAAATGTCCGGTCGGCGTACTTTAGGGTCATCGACAGGCATGGGTTTATGACAAATCGCTGAGTCGGAACCAATCAACTTGATCACAATTTCGGCAAATTCCAGAATCGTTTTTTCGACATCGTTGCCGATATTTACCGGATAGGCATCCGAACGCTGCATGGCGCGTACCAGCCCTTCGACCAGATCACTCACAAAACAAAAAGAGCGGGTCTGTTTTCCCTCGCCATAGACGGTCAGATCATCTCCGGCCAGGGCCTGGCAGATGAAATTCGGCACTACTCGGCCGTCGTCTTTTCGCATCCTCGGCCCGTAAGTATTGAATATTCTGACTATTCTGGTTTCAACTCCATGGTGACGGTGATAGGCCATAACCATCGCCTCGGCAAACCGCTTGGCTTCATCATAAACGCCGCGCGGCCCGATTGGGTTGACATGCCCCCAGTAAGACTCGGGCTGCGGATGAACTTGTGGGTCCCCATATGTTTCGGAAGTCGAGGCGAGCAGTACCCTGGCACCTTTCTCCCGCGCCAGTCCCATGACTTTGTGAGTACCCAATGAACCAACTTTGAGAGTTTGAATCGGCAGTTTCAGGTAATCGATCGGACTTGCCGGAGATGCCAGATGGAAAATGGCATCCAATTGACCGGGAACATGGATGTAGTTAGTTACGTCCAGATTCAAAAAGACAAAATCACTCTGGCCGAAGAAACCCTCGATGTTTTTTAGATCACCGGTAATCAGATTGTCGGCACAGACAACCTTGGCGCCATCGGATAACAGCCTTTCACATAAGTGAGACCCGATGAACCCAGCCCCGCCGGTAACCAGCACCCTTTTCATAAATTGTGCGACCTTAGCGTTTGTCAGCGAAAGAGATTTGCCCGGGTAGATTGTCCTTGTGCCTCTCAAGGACGAGATCGATTCCTTCTCGGATGTATTCGGCCACAGGGACCTTGGTCTTCTTATGCAGAAGTTTTAAGTTCTCACTTTGCTCTTGGGTGATGTATACGGTTGTCGAAATTTTCTTGCGAGCCATTTGTTCCTCCGGCGAAATCCTGTTTCTTGAAGTCTCAAAAAACGGCAACACCATATATGTCATTATATGTATTGTCAAGGAATAGTGGAATGTTTCCGGGGATATCCACGTTTCTCTTTATTTTTTAGGTTGTTATAGCGGATAAACCACTATATATTCAAAAAACTAAGGTGGATCATGGTCTTTGCTTTTTACTTGACTCAATCCCTATAACGGCAACTATACTATTTCACGTTTGTGACGATTGTGATTTCAAATTAATATTCGATGGAGGGAGATCAGACTGTGAAAGTGCAATTTTCTCACATTAGTTGGGTGCTTTTGGCCATTTTCTCTGTCGCTGTCTTTGGTGCATGTTCTTCATCCGCCGAAAAACCTGATCAGGGCCTGCAAACGGGCGGACAATCAACAAATGCAGACGGTTCTCAGACAGCAGTCGGGCCGAATGCTGGCGGAGCCGGCCCGGGTGAGAAGGTCAAGCAATACGACCTGAATCACGACAACAAACCTGATGTCTGGGCTTACTACAGTCAGATGACCGATCCGGACAATCCGGGTTCGACCAAGGAGTCTCTGGTCCGTAAAGAATGGGACTTCAACTTCGATGGCAAAGTAGATATTCGGCGTTTCTTCAATTTCAAAGGCGAAACGGTCAAAGACGAATTAGATCTTGATTTTGACGGTCGCTTCGACGTGACCACTTTCTATCGGGGTGGAAATAAGCTGCGCCAGGAATACGATTTCAACTTCGATTCCAAACCCGATTACTGGAAGTTCTTCGAAAAGAAAGTCATCGCGCGAACCGAACGTGATCGCGATTTCAACGGCCGGGTCGATCACTGGGAATACTACCGCGATGGCGCTTTAGAAAGAATCGGGCTGGATGAAGACGGCGACGGTCAGATCGATAAGTGGATTCAGCACAAATCAGAATAGTCTGATCCTTATCCACGACTCTCTTTTATAACTGCCTATATTTATTAATCTTCCAGGACAACTAAAGCATCCAGGGCCCGATCGACGGCTATTTGTTTCTTAGCCTCTTCGGCCTGTTCTCGGTCGCGATAAGAACCCATGCGGACGCGAAAGTAGGTACCTCTTCCGGCGATTTCGGTTTTTACTATTCTGATACTCGAGTACCCGTAGGAAGTCAGCTTGCCGGCCAATTCACTGGCTTGTTCGATTTCTCGGTAGG
>JAFDKH010000435.1 GCA_019307065.1 Deltaproteobacteria bacterium | reverse complement strand
CAAAAGCGGGCCCGTCCTATTCGTATCAGGATTTGCGCCGACATGCAGAAATACCGTTTGCGCTCAGGGCGGCAATGGTACGTCGCTGCGGTGGTCCTTGATGATGAAATCGTTACTCAACCGGCCCGTTCGCTTCTAAAACTTGCCAACCTCGAGAACCTGCTGGCCCACGAACTGGTTCACCTGCATATCAAGTCAGTCGCCGGCCGCAACTGCCCGCGCTGGCTGGATGAAGGCCTGGCCCAATGGCTGGCCGGACAAAAAGCCGGCCTGGCCGATTCGGCTGAACTGAAACTACCCGGCAATGAAAAAGAGCTTGCCCAACTCGAACAGCGACTGACTTCTTCTAACAGCTCCCGTGAGGAGATGAAGACCGATTACAAGACCTGTTTATTGCTGGTCGACAGAATCATCCGCCAACAGTCTATCGAATTGCTTCTGGGCGTGCTCTCCCAGCTCAAGACTCACAAACAGCCGCTTTCGATCGAACTAAACGGTAAGACATTGAAACAAATGCTGTTTAAATAATCTCTGATTATTAAAAGATGTTGTCACCCCCGAATGCTTTAGTCGGGGGTCCAGTATTAACGAATTGAGTTCGACCTGTAGCTCTTCTGGATGCCCGCCTTCGCGGGCATGACAGGGCTGATTATTAACATAATCCAGAGTATAAACAATGTGTTAGTAGGCAGTTGACCCTGACTCGAATGCGTGTTTGGATATAGCCTTTCGCAATCGGAGGCAAGTTTGCAGCCAGGTTACAAAGAAAAATTTTTTAACGCCCCGGACGGGGTGCGTTTGTTCTTCAGGCGCTGGTTCATTGAAGAACCAAAGGGCCTGATCGGGATCATTCACGGGTTCGCCGAGCACAGCGGCCGCTACGATCAACTGGCCAATGAGTTGTGCGCCGCCGGCTGGTCGGTGGCGGCCTTTGACAATCGCGGCCACGGGCAAAGCGGCGGTCGTAGGGCGCATATTGATCGTTTCAGTGAATACCTCGATGACGTCGATTCGTTTCTGGATCAAATCGGAGAGGCCGGTTATAGCGGTTCTCCAATCATGCTGGGTCACAGCCAGGGCGGTCTGATCGCCGCTCGCTTCGTAGAAAGATGTGGCGACCGAGTTGCAGCGGTTGTGCTGAGTTCGCCCTTTTTAGGCATGGCGATCAAGGTCCCAAAACTCAAGGCTTTGGCAGGCAAAGGACTGTCGAATCTGATTCCAACCCTGTCGCTGAAAACGGGCCTGGATGCCAGTTGCCTGAGTCACGATAAAAAGGTCGTCGAGGATTACGAGGCCGACCCGCTGGTAAGCAACATTGCCTCGGCCCGCTGGTTCACCGAAGTCCTCAAGGCCCAAGACCTGGTCATGCGCCAGGCCGCAAGATTCAACAAGCCGTTGCTGGTCATGCAGGCCGGCGATGATAAATTATCTTCAGTAGAATGTACCAGACGGTTTTTTGAGTCTGCTCGAGTCGAGGATAAATCTTTAAAAATCTACGAAGGCTACTTTCACGAGATTTTCAACGAAGTCGAGCGGGCCAAAGTCATCACGGACTTGAAGGACTGGCTGGAGCAGCACACTAAATGAAGAACTGGCGCTATATAGTTCCTAATTTTTTCACTGCCATCAACTTCCTGATGGGCACCGCCTCGATATTGATGTCCTACGAGGGAGAGCTCTACTGGGCCACCTGGCTCGTCTTGTGGTGCGTCTTGCTGGACAAAGCCGATGGGACAGCGGCCAGGCTGCTGGATGCCAGCTCTGATTTCGGCTCCGAGCTCGATTCGATGGCCGACATGGTGGCCTTTGGATTGGCACCAGCGTTTTTGGTCTATTCATACGGCCGCCACGCCTGGGGTTTGGCGCCCTTTGAAGCGCACTGGGTATTGCTGGTAGTCGGCTGCGGAATTTATGCAGTCTGCAACGCCATGCGCCTGGCCAAATATAACGTGGCTGAGCATCTGCCCGGTGAACGCTATTTCAAGGGCGTTCCGACGACTGTCAGTGGTGCAATCATCGGCTCGGCTATTCTGGTGGCCGACCAGTATTCGCTCCCGCTCGAGCTGGTTCGATTTTTCCCGATAGTCTTGATCGTTATCGCGCTCGGGATGATCTCGAATCTTCCGGTACCCAAAGTGCTGCCGCGTAAAAATCTGGCATTTAATTTGTTCCAAATCATAAATATTGTGGGGGTCTATATTCTTGGAATTTGCAGGCTGTTGCCTGAATATATACTTGGTTTGTGCTTATTATACCT
>JAFDKH010000233.1 GCA_019307065.1 Deltaproteobacteria bacterium | reverse complement strand
TCGGATCAATCGGTCAGCTGGACGGGGTGAATACATGTAATTACAATAAGTTAGACGCCCGGTCGGCGCCTATCGGTCAAATGGCCACGCTTGTTAAAGAACTCTTTACCAACGCTGGATTTTCCAGCCCTGGCGGGTCAGAACCATAACGCCCCGAACCTCTGAATCATCGGCGGTCACAAATGTGAAATTCACCTCGACTCGGGTCACCGGTTGGACCCCGATTAACTTGGCCTGGCCCAGAAATTTCTTGGCAGCCGGGCGCAGATTTTCCGTCATCCAGGCAGCCAGTTCCTGGGCGCTCATGTCTTGCCAGTAACAGTCTCGAATTGCCAGGCGATTGCCTGCGACTGTTGCCGCCTGCCAGGTCGCGAAAGTTTTTTCGGGAGTGCGATATGCCGCTGGCAGACGCGGATCGCCGTCGCCGGGTGAGGACATGCGATGGCAAGACGGCAACATACATACCAATAATACTAACCAGCTTATTGTGGGGATTTGACCGATTTTGCCAATGGTGTTATTACCACAAGTATTAATCATCATTGGCAGAATCCTAGCCTCAAAGGTTGAGGACTGCAAGCTGTCAGGAGGATTAGTCTGATGTTCGCCCAGCCAAGAAATTTGAGCTTTGTCCTGCTAATGTCTTTTCTGCTAGCGGCCTGCAGCTTTTTTGAAAAAGAGAAGACACCAGCCGAAAAGGCTTCTGCGTTTTACGCCCAGGGTTTGGACCTGGTAAAGAAAGGACAGTCGGCCCAGGCGGCGGCTGTCTTCAAGAAGGCCCTGGATCTCGATCCAAATAATGGCGAGTGTTTGCTGCAACACGGCCTGGCCAACAAAGAGACTGGCGACGTCGGTCAGGCAATCATGTCTTTATCCAAGGCTGCCGAAAAAATGCCTACGCGAGTCGAGCCTGAGTGGAACCTCGGGGTACTCTTTTCCAATCGGGGAAAGTTAAACCCGGCCATTGAGCATCTAGAAAAGGCCGTTGCGATTGATAAAAGTGACGTCAAAATCCAAAAGAAGCTGGCTGAACTGTATATCAAAGTAAAGAGGTTTCCCGATGCCGAGCGCTGCTTGCGTAAACTGCGCCAGCTGGTTCCCGGCGATGTTGAAATTATTACTTTGCAGGCCGATGTGTTGTTGCGCCAGGGCAAGGATCGCCGGGCCCTGCAGAAGCTCCAGGAAGCTGCTGGAGCGGCCCCGGAGAATTTCAAGGTCCACATAACTTTGGGGCGGCACCTGATGAAAAGCGGTCAGTTCGAAGCCGGAGCCAAGGAGTTTGAAGTAGCCCTGGGCATCCAGGGCGATGATCTCGAGGCCCGGGTTGAACTTGGTTATGCCTACCTGAAAGTCGGCCGTACCGATGACGCCCGGGCCCAATTTGTAGATGCCCTGAAAAAGGATGCCGACAATGTTCATGCAAATGTCGGGTTGGGCAGAGCTCACTTGGCGAAAGGCAGTTTCGAAGATGCCTTGAATGCGATCGACAACGCGATCACGATCAAGCCGACCTCGGTTGAAGCGCATGTTGCAATGGGTGAGGTGAACGCCAAGCAAGGACACGACAAAGATGCAGTCCGCAGCTTCAAGCGGGCAGCTGAGCTCGACCCAACCAATTTCACTCCCCGGCTGCGCCTGGCCCAGTTATACCGGATGAAAGGGATGCTGCCGGACGCAATCGCCGAACTGGAAATGGCCCTGATGTACTCGCCGGAGAGTTCTACCCTCAAACGCCTGCTGGCTTCTTACTATGTTGCGGCCAACAGCAACCTGAGTACGGCCATGGAGTACATCAATGAGCAACTGGCTTCCGAGGGCCTTGATTTGGAAATGCTCAAGATCAAAGCCAGGATCCTTCTGCTTAAAAAAGAATTCGACGATGCCGAGCGGGTGTCCGGAGAAGCTCTGGCTATTTCGCCCGAAGACGAAGAGCTGCTGATTTTACAGGCTAAAATCACTGATGCTCGCCGGGCCTCCCAGGAAGCAATCAAGAAAGCCAATGATCAAGGCAGCAAACGCAAGCGCAAGCGCAGGAAGAAACGCAGGAAGAAAAAAGGCGGATCAGGTGGCTTCGAGGTTGTCCGTCCGGGCAGACGCTAACTGCTTAACGTCGGTGTTGTTCTTCTGACATTTCAGCTAAAAACTTTTCGATTCGCAGGTTGGTAAGTTCCGGCAACTCGATCGGACCGGTGTGGCTGCCCTGCGGCAGCGTCAGCATTTGGGACCCCGGAACCAAGGTATGCATTCGGCGCGAGATCCAGTGAGGAGTGAAACGGTCGATTTCCCCGGCCACGATCAAGGTTGGTACCTTGATTTCAGCCAGGTAAGCTTCGCTAGTATGCCGGGCGGCACCTTCCAGCATTCGCAGGAAAACGACCGGATCCATTCGGCTGAGATGCTCGAGGTACGGAAAGAAATCTTCACGTTTGATCAATTTCTGATTTATCTCGAATTTGGTGGCGTAGAGGTAGCCCAGCTCGGAATGAACAAGCTGGCGCCAGATTTCTGAGACAAGCGTGCTGAATTTATTGACCAGGTATTTTGCCAAAGGCAGGAATTTTTTTCCCAGGTCTGTATCGTGTAGATGGTCGAGGGCCCGGCCGTATGAGCCGGTCAGTGGGATCAGGGCGCAGACCCGCTCCGGAAACCGGTGGTAGAATTCGAGGACCACCTGGACCCCCATACTGTGACCGATAATAACGGCCGGTTCGGTAACGTTAGCATCATCGAGGACCAGTTTCAGGTCTTCGGCACTTTCCTCGACTCCCATTGTTTCGATGTTTTCCGGGGTAGGCGTTCTGCCGTGACCGCGATAGTTCCAGTGAATGATGCGATGTTTTTTCTCGAAATGAGGTATTAAATATTTCCAGATGAACCCGTCGCAACCCACGCCGTCACATAACACCAGGGTTGGTTCCCGGCTGCCAATTCGTCGATACCAAATGGGTGTTCCATCAGCCGCCTTAACGGTTGTTTCAGTATATTGATCCATAAGTTATTTTTGTCCTCGTAGACTGTCGGCGATTCGGGCATGTTATCAAAGACCAGGACCAACTCCAAGTTTTGCAGTCTTAGGTTCACCAGCAATGCGTTGACTCTGTATGGGCAGACAAGTAAATTAGGCGCATGACTCGATTAAAAATAATATTCAATTTTCTTTGGGTTGCAGCTTTTTGCGTGCCGCTGGCCTGTCAAAAAAGCGGCCCAGAAAAATCGCAACCCGAATCCAGTGATGAATCGGTGAATGCCCAAGCGTTGGCAGCCAGGCCGGCGGCGGAGGAGCCTGCGGGATTGGCATTCGAAGGTGTGGTTACGCCCGATCTGGATGCCTCAGAACTTCCCGGCCCGGCCGGGCCGTTTGTTGAGCCCCGCCTGCTGGAACGGCCGCGCGAAATTCAACATGTAATCGTGGGTGTCGCAAAGGATCTCGAAAGTGCCAACCAGCTAATGGCTTCTACTGAAAAAATCCAGGGCGTCCCGATTGGCTACCCGGTAATTGACTTAGCGGCCGGGTTGCTGGCCAACCCCGACGGCTATGTGGTCGTGGCCGGGAAATTTGCCCGCCGGGGTTATGCTCAGGCCCTGGCATCTGCTTTGCGAGCGAAAGGACTCGACAAGACCATGGTGATTGCGCGTCGCTATCGGCATGATCGTTTCAGTCCGCTGAATATCTCCAATGCTCCTGGCAAGGTTGGTCGCGTATTTGCCGGAGTGGCCGATATAGAGGTGCCCTTGCTGGCCGAAGCAAAAAAAGACTCGCTGGGGACCGGGAAGGTGGTCGAAGACGGAAGCAGTGTAGTCGTGCTGGCCAGAGAGGAAACCGACCAGGGCGTCTGGTTGAAAGTCAAGGCCGCTGAGCAGACCGGCTATATCCCTGTTTCGCGCGTGTTGGTAGATTATAATGTTTTTCCCTCGCCCAACGCCCAGCGGGCAATCTTGGCTGTTTCTCTGGGATGCCAATCCGGCACCTGTCGCTGGGATTACTGGCTGGTTGACAAAAAATTGTCGCAGCGCAGATTGGTCGGGCCCAGAGCAGAACGCCTATTACATGCTTTTTCACCCGACGGCAGCGTAGTGGCCTTTTCGAGTCAACAACGGCCGATGATACTCGTCTTCGAAGACAAGCGTCCGGATATCGACCTGGGTCCCGGCACAAGTCCTTCCTGGTCGGCCAACGGCAAACAGCTGTATTTCAGACGACCGGGCACGCATAAATTGCGCGATGAAGTAATGATTGCCCGGGCGCCTGACTGGAAGGTCGATGTGTTTTTCGATTTTCGTGGCGAGCCTACATATCCAAAGGCTTTATCCGCCTATCCACCCCAGGTTGACTTATTGGAAAACGGGACCAAGCTCTATACGATGTTCTACCGTCTGATCCGCAAAGACGGTGGTTTTGCAATTCATCGCTGGAAAGTGCTGTTGAACCAGGCTGGCCAGCTAATCAGTAAAAAGGGCGAACAACTTACCAAGTAGAGTTGTTTTATTGAGTGAGGCGAGATGGCTACCGACGGTTGGGGATACATGAGTGCAGCAGCGGGCGTGGTTGACAGCTTACGGCGGGCGGGTGTGAAGAGGGTCTTTGCAATTCCGGCAGTCGAGACCACTGAATTGTTCGAAGCCTTCTTGCATAGCTCCGTCGAATTGGTTCTGGTTACCCAGGAACAATGTGCCGCCCATATGGCCGACGCCCATACCCGGGTGACCGGTGAGCTGTCTGCTTGTCTGGTCGGTCCGGGAGCCGGTTTGACCAGTTCACTGAGTGGTATAACGGGCGCACGCCTGGATTCGACCCCGATGATAGTTTTAGTGGCTAGCCCGCCCAGCCCAAGTCAGCTGGTTGCCAGCTCGCGTCTCGAAGTGCTGGACCCGATGGTCGGTTCACGGCCCCTTTGTAAAGGGGTCTTCGCCATTGAAGAACCGGAAGAGGTTCCGGCAGTTCTTTCACAGGCCATTCAGATTGCCAGGGGAGGCGAACCTGGTCCGGTTCTGGTCGAGATACCGGCCGAGGTCCAGGGCAAGAGCGGTCGCATGGAAGGAACTGGATTCAAGCAAGGGCCGCGCCTGCTTTCTGATACGGCCAAGCATGATCTTTCGAAAGTCATTTTGATGATTGACCAGGCCCGCAATGTAGGCCTGTATGCCGGAGCGGGTTGTTTCGATGCCACCGACGAATTGAGCGAGCTGGCCCAGCGTCTCGAGGCCCCGGTTGCCACGACCTTGACGGGTTTGGGTGTCCTGCCGACGATTCATCCTTTGGTTGTTGGATACGGGCCGGGCCGGGCCGGAACACCTCTAGCCGAACAGGTTTTTTCCCGTTGCGATTTGGTCGTAGCGATGGGCTGTAAATTTTACGAAGTAGCCGCCGGCCTCGAAGGAACTGCCGCACAAACCAATCTGGTGCATATCGACATAGAGCCGACCGAGGCTTTACAGAATGTTCAGGCGGCAGTCGCTGTTCAAGCCCCGGCCAAACAGGCCATGCGGTTCTTGCTGGACAAGCTGGAAGAAAAAACCCAGCCCAATGTGCGTGAAATAATTCGGAACGGCAAGAGCACCTTCAAGGCAGCTATTTCAAAAAGGGTCGAGTGGGTGGATGCCGTCGATCCAGTAAAATTCTTCAACGTGTTGGGCGAATTGCTGGGGAGCGAGGATAGGCTGATCCTCGACTCGGGCCGGCATGCCTACTTCGGAATTGCCAGCTTCCAGGTTCAAGCCGAGAGAACTCTTATTGCTCCGATTGGCTATCGGGCGCTCGGATTTTCGGTGCCGGCCGCGGTGGCGGCAGCCATGGCCCAACCGGAACGCCGAGTAGTGGCCTGTATCGGTGACGGTGGCTTCCTGTTGACCGGCAGCGAATTACTGACCGCCAGACGCTGCAATGTCGCTCCGGTAATAGTTGTTTTTGCCGAGACACCCCTGAATACGGATTTTTCGTTTTCTTCGCGGCTGATTGAGCGCAAGACCCAGGTCGACTTGATGCCGGTCAACTATGAGCAGATGGCCAAGGCTTTCGATGTTGGCTTCATACAGATAATGAGAGACTCGGAATTAGAAGCCGGCTTGAAAACGGCGCTGACAATGGAGGCCCCGGTCATAGTCGAAATGCGGGTGGCCTATCGGGAAGCCGACCCTTACCTCAAAGGGGCCAAGAGAAAGACCTGGCAGCGCCTGACCCGGCCCCTGGCCTTGCGGCTGGGCGCTCAATTCATCATGCACCGAATTCTGGAAGACTGATAATAATCGACTAATTTCTGGGCGGGACGATTATCCGCGGCTTCTTGACTTTACGCCGCTTTTTGCCGCGGTCGTTATCGTCATCATCGACCGGTCTGAGAGCCGGTTTGGCCTTGACTGGTTTGAGTCGTTTTTTCTTGACCGGTTTCAATTTGTGTTTTTTTCTGCCTCTCTTTTTTTTCTTCAAGGCACGTTTGTTTTTGTGGTATCTACGCCCGCGGTAATAGTGACCGCGTTTTCTATGCCACTTGACATATGAGCGGTGATGAGAACGCCAATGGCTGACATATCTGGGCCTGAACTGGACCGGGACCCAGACCCGCACTCCACCGGCCCAATAAAAGGGTATGCCCTCGTCGGAATAGTAGACCACGTAACCATCGTAGATCATGGGCTGGTAGCCGTATTCGACCGGCGGTCCGTAGACGGTGACCACTCCCGGGTGTGGCCGCAGGACGATCGCGCAGGCAGACAGCGACAGACTGAACAAAGCAAGTACAATAATCGATATAAGAATTCTCTTTTTCATTTTCAACCTCCATACGCAAAGACGATTTTTTTGCCCAAACATTCTAACAGGCAATGACCATTTCTAAAAGCAAGTGACGTGCCAAGGAGATCGAGGCCTGTAATGGCTTGTATTGTCAGAGTTTTTGGTGACGACTCGTTTTGAGAACCGGGATACTGATGGTCCGCCTTCCAGATTGGAATACGTTAAATGGAAAACCCAGCCAGTCTTTGTGAGCCGGCTCACAATTTAAGTTTTGCCCTGGGCAGCAAGAACCACTACACTTTGCGCCGTGATTATCAGTTGCGAGAATCTAGATCAGGCCTACGGCAAAATTCGCGTCTTGCAGGGAGTGTCCTTTCAAGTCCAGTCCGGCTGCACTGGTTTATTGGGGCCCAACGGAGCTGGCAAGAGCACTTTGATCAAGTCAATGTTGGGCCAATTGCCGGTCATGCGCAATCGGCTAAAGGTGCTCGAGCATGATCCTGCCCTGGCGCCGCTTCGCGTGCGCCAACTGGTCGGCTATATGCCGGAAAACGATGTATACTTGCCCGGCACGACCGGTCTGCAACTGACTGCTTTTTGCGGTCAGCTTTCGGGTATGCGCCGTTCGGATGCGGTAAGCCGGGCCCACGAAGTCCTGCATTTCGTTGGGCTAGGCGAAGCTCGTTATCGTGAAGTCGATGGTTATTCAACCGGAATGCGCCAGCGTGTCAAGTTAGCCTGTGCCCTGGTGCACGGGCCGAAGTTGTTATTGCTCGACGAGCCGACTACCGGACTGGACCCGACCGGGCGCGAGGAGATGATCGAGCTGATCGACGACATTGCCCACAAGCGCGGAATCGATGTTGTGCTGTCTTCGCACATTCTTTTAGACATCGAGCGAACTTGTGACGGGGTTGTGGTTCTCAACCAGGGTCAGATTGTCTTTTGCGGTTCGCGGGATGATTTCCAGCATCAAGAATCAAGAATGCTGCACGTGCGGGTCAAATCCGAAAGGGAAAAAA
>JAFDKH010000434.1 GCA_019307065.1 Deltaproteobacteria bacterium | reverse complement strand
GCGGCTGGAATCCAATAGCGGGATTTCCTCTTCATGGTGTTCTCACTTCAGAGCTATTCATATTAAACATGGAGACGGCCCGTCCATCAATCCAGTATTCAATTGCGTCTGGCTCCCTGAAATGTGCCCAGAACACGACCGGATGTATCGTCATCCCACATGACTTCACCGCTGATAACAGTGTCGGTAGTCCGCAGTGAATCGGAGACGAGCAGCAACATCACGAGGTTTTCATCCTCGAAGGAATTGACAGTCATTGCGGCAAAATCACCCTGCCCCCCAAAACCGATTAGTGTCACCAAATCAAAATCTCCGACAGACTGGGATCGGTAAACCGTGTATAGCCGACTACAAATTGGTTTTGTGTACTGATTGATGCTATGTGGGTCCCAGCACCACCGTCGCGGTACCGATAGGTTGCCCTGTGCCGGAAATGACCTTTAGCATCCCGAGCAGGATCGGAAAGGGCGAATCCCGTCAGGATATTGTCGGTATACTCACACAGAAAATGGAAGTGCTCTGTTAGCGGCCCGGGGATTACTCCGACAGAATCCAGAAGATAGCTCCCGTCTACGAATTGAAACACCAAGGTGCCCGTGATCTGTTGGTCGAGATTTATATTACTTTCCGTCAATCGATCAAAGATAATGGCGTGCCCGGCCTTCGTTTCTCCCGTAGAAGTAATCTGTAGCCGCAACACAGTACCTGCCGGGATGGAAAGTTTGTAAGCCGCCGAGACGGGAGTCCCATTTATTCGAACAGGCAGAAAGCTGGCCTGATCGTCATAAATGTGAAGGTCCCCCACAAATGTCTCGGATCCCTTGTGCCACAGATCGATGATGGTGACGTACTGATCCCCCACCGCGATCTGGGGAAAGTCCATAATCATGTTTTGCGCCTGGGCCGGACCGCCACGGACAATCAAAGCTAGGACAATCATAATTGGATAAAGGGTTTTCACTGCAGCTCCTTTGTCGGTGTGCGCTCAAGGATTTTTGGCATGACAGGCCGTGCAAGAGGTGTCGAAACCGAGTTCCTCATGGCACAACATGCACTGGGCATGAACCGCTCCCGTGAGTCCGGTCACCTCCAGATTGTCGGTGTCGAAGGGGATGGTTTCCGAAGGTCTTGTGATGGCAGTCGCCGCAGCTCCCGATCGCATACAGGCAGTCATTCCTGGGTCTGAGGCATGTTTACCAAGTTCCCCTAGGAAGTCCCCTCAAGTGGTTTTCCGTCTGACAAAGCGCCGGGAAACACCATCCGGACGCGAGTGCCCTCCCCCTCCTTACTTGTGATCGCGATCGAACCGCCATGGTCGGCGACGACCCGCTGCGCCATCGCCAGCCCGAGACCCGAGCCCTCTCCCACAGGCTTGGTGCTGAAAAAGGGATCCAGTACCCTGTGCAGGTTATCCTCTGCAATGCCCTCCCCCCTGTCCTCCACTTCTAGAAGGAGCGTGGCATCCAGAATGGGCTGACGTGATGCGCGGATCGTGATGACATCGCCGTTGCTGCAGGCGTCGATAGCGTTGCCGACAACGTTGGCAACGGCCTCATAAACGCGCTCTATCTCCAGGAGAGCCGGGGGCAGGGATGCGATCTCCACCTGCAGGATCAATCCTTTGGCCTGAACTCGCGCCCCCAACATCCGCTCCACGTCGTTTATCAAGGTCCGGACATCGGTGGGACGACGCCCTAGTGAGCCGCCACTTGCCAGCATCAGTAAACGCTGGGTGGTCCTCGATATGCGCTCGAGCCCTTCACGCATCAGGCCGAGCAAGTCAGCCACATTTTCATTCTCGCCGCATGGATTTTGTTCCAGGATTTCCACGCAGCTCAAGACCCCGTGCAGGGGATTACGGATGGTATGGGCAACTCCCGTGGCGATCTCTCCTACCCGTGCCAAACGCTCGCGCGAAAGAGCTATCAGCTCGTGCTGGTGACGTTCCTCCTGGGCTCGCTGGCGCTGAACAATTCCGGCAAGAATGTTGGCGACGGCAGCCAGGAACTCGGTCTCTCTCTCTGTTGACTCATGGCCTTCTCGCACGTAAATGTTCAAAACCCCCAATACGGTCTGCTCATCGACGATGGGTACACAATACTGTCCGTGAGCAGGCATGCCATCGAACCTGACTTCGTGCCGCTCGTCAAGGCAGCCCGCAAACTGGACCTGATGATCGGCGGCCGCCCTGCCACACAGGCAGTTGCCGAAGTTGACCTCGGCGCAGGCATGCTGAATGTGGGGATCGAGCCCTTTCTGCACCT
>JAFDKH010000066.1 GCA_019307065.1 Deltaproteobacteria bacterium | reverse complement strand
AGATTGTCGATCGCAACCAGGCACGCAGTAAACAAGAAAACTAATCACTTTATCAGGGCAGATCCAGCCCAAGGTGTTTTGCCACAAGTTTCCTGAACTGGCGGAGGCTGAACGGTTTGGCAACGAATTCCACACATCCCGCATCAAAAGCCCGTTCACGCTCGCCCTTCATGACGTTGGCGGTCAATGCCAATACAGGAATGTCCTTCAGAGTTTCTTCTTTCTTCATTTTTCTAGTCAGCTCCAGCCCATCCATGCCAGGCAATTGGATATCCATTAATATGACATCCGGGCTGCATTCTTTGGCGAGCTTGAGTCCCTCTAATGCGGTGGCGGCATGAACAATTTCAACATTGGTCAGGACCTCGAGCGTGCGCCTGACCAAAAAGAAATTATTCTCATCGTCTTCGATGTAGAGCACCCGATAACTATCTGCCACCTGAGCCTCCCAGGCCAACACCTTACATTAACTGGTCAGGCCGCACAAGATGCCGATTAAAAAAGCAGTTATAGACGTGGGCTCACATTCTGTTTTACTGCTGATAGCCTCTGAATCGTCTACAGGCCTCGAAATAATCGATGAACGCTATCAAATCACGCGACTTGGCCTGAGCAATTCTGCAGATCGACAGATCAGCCCAGCCGGTCTGACTGCCACGCTCGAGACAATCGACGAATACATTGAAATCTGTAGGCAGCAGGCTGTCGATCAAACTCTGGTGGTCGGTACCGCCGCTCTGCGGGAAGCGAAAAACCAGGTGCAGGTCACTGCAGAAATTACAGCGCGCATCAACCAACCGGTTCGGGTTCTAAGCGGGTCAGAGGAAGCGCGCCTGACACGCAAAGGAGCGGTTTCCGGTTTGCCTTGCGGCCCCGACTGCATAGTTGTCGATCTCGGCGGCCATTCGACGGAAATCACCTGGCCCGGGTTTGAAACCAGCCTGCGCCTGGGCAGCCAGCGAGACAGCCAGGCTTTTTTGATTAGTGATCCGCCCGGGCCTGATGAAATTCTGCGGTTGGGCGAAAATGTTGACAACCTGCTGGCCGGATTGCCAAAACCACCTGTGCCAGGTGAGTTGGTGGGGTCGGGCGGGACCGCAACCAGCCTGGCAAGCCTGGAACTGGCCCTGGTGACTTATCAAGCAGATCAGGTGCAGGCCCACCTAATAACGGCCGCGGCTCTCGACCAATTGATCGATCGCCTGGTCAAAGCCCCTGAGCAAACTCGTCGAACATTTGTCGGGCTTCAGCCCGAGCGCGCCCGGATCATACCAGCCGGCGCCATCATTTTGAGAAGTATAATGCACTGGACTCGGCGGGCACAGATACGGATTGCTGCGCGCGGGTTGACCTGGGGATGCCTGCTTAGCTGGGAGATGCTCCTACCAGGTTGACAGCGCCACGACTTCGTTATGTAATTTGGTTCACCTGTCGCAGCAGCAGGCAGAATCAAAACGGGAGGGGAGCTTATCATGGAACCATTAGACAAAAGCCTGGAGGCAGACATGCCCGACGAGCACGAGATGATGGACTTCTCAGACTATCCCAAACGCATCAAGCTGACGAAGAAGAAAGAGATCTGGATTAGACCGATGCGTAGAGACGATCGCGATCGTTTACATGTGTTTTTTAAAGATCTGCCGGCTCGCGATCGCCGCTTCTTCAAGCATGATGTAACCCAGCGTGAGGTAATCACAAATTGGTGTAAGAATTTGAATTACGATCAAGTCTTGCCTATTCTGGCCGTGATCAGGCAGGACGAGCACGAGCACGTTGTTGCCGATGCAACTCTTCACACCGAAAGACACGGCTGGGCCACCCACGTTGCTAAAATTCGAGCGGTGATCGCCCCAAAATATCGGAAAAAGGGCCTCGGCAAGATTCTACTGCGCGAACTTTACGATCGCGCTATCCTGCGGGGAATTCAAAAGATCCAGGCCGAAGTTCGTCAAGACAACAAGGATGCCATCGCCCTGCTCAGGCGGCTCGGGTTCAAGAAGGAAGCAGTTTTTAGAAAACACGCCATGGATCGGCAGGGTCGCCTGCACGACATGATTATTATGTTCAACGATCTGTCGGATCTGTGGGGCAAAATGGACGACCTCAACATCGACCATGATTTCCACATGGTCCCTTGAGACCGGTATCTGTATTCGCACTTAGAACACGCCGATATTGAAGTGCAGACTCCAAATTTCTTCTTTTCGAGAAGAATCCGGGTCAAGATTGAACCCGAAATCGAAAGCGACCGGCCCGACTGGAGTTACAATCCGAATTCCAAAACCAGCCGTCGGTCGTAAATCCAGTGGGTTCATATTTGATATCTGCACCCACAAGTTGCCAAGATCGAGAAAGATGGCTCCCTCCAGAATTTCCGGGATCAGCGGAAACCGCAGCTCGCCCTTCAGACTCAAAGAGGCATTGCCCCCCAGGGATAAACATTGTTGCGTATCGGTGCTATCTACAACGCAAGGTGTCGAGGGGTCGTCGGGATTACGTTGATCGGCCGGAATTAGTCCCTCCTCATCAAATCCGCGAACGGAATTGCGACCGCCCAGCCAGAACAATTTGTGGGTCGGGGTCCTCGATGAATCAGTCAAGTTGAATATGAACCCGGTTCTTATAGACAAAGCCAGAGTCGTCCGGCGCCCAATTGGAATGTATCCGGTGGCCATACCGTCCAGTTTGATGTACAAAACATCGCGGTCCAACAGGAAGTTGTTGGCCAACTCGGAGCGAAAAGTAATCAGAACACCCTTGTGCGGGCTGAAAATATTATCTCGCAGGTCCCAGGAAAGCTGGGGACGCAGCACACCCAGCAGCAAGCTGCCCTCATCATAGCGTAAAAACTTTTCCCCAGTTGCCCCGCCGCATTCCACGCCCTCCACGCCTTCGAGACAACCTAGCTGGTCGTATTCCAGTTCGAATTCAATCGTGAAAACGAGATCGTCAGTCAGCCTAAAATCTGCACCGGGAATCAGAGATACCTTTGTAAGATCATACGACGGGTTCAAGTCTCTTTTAAACATAAGATCAACCCGCGCAGCAATGTCTAAGTCGGTCAGCCATACCTGGGGCCAGTGCAATCCGGTTAGCACCAGGCCTTCCAGGCCTTCCCAGAATGAAATATCTTCATAGACTTGTCTCAACTCATTATCGAGATCATAGAAAACCTGGTAGTTTATCTTGCCGCGCCCGACAAACTCCAGGGCATAACCAAACAAGTTGCGATGAGTGTAGCTCAACTCGAGCCGAGCGCCTTCCGCCGAGGAAATGCCGGCGCTAAACGACATTGCGTGCGGCAAATGTTCGCGAACAGTAACCACAACATCTTTAACTGACTCGACGACCTCAGGATCGACGACCTTGATATCCACTCCCGAAAACGTTTCCAGACCGTAAAGTGCTTCCTGGCTGGCAGCCACTTCTTCGGGAGAGAAATAGTGGCCGGACTTGATAGTCAGTACGTTTTCGAACACCGCCGGATCAGTCACGATATTGCCTCTGACCAATACACGTCCGACGCGCACGCGCGGTCCTTCGTCGAACTTGAAAACAACTCCGCCCAGACTCTGATCCTTCGAAAAAAGAATTGCATGTTCGACATGACAATAAATGTATCCCTGTTTAGCGTAAGTCCGCGCCAGCTCTTTACGCAGCTGCTCGACGCCGTACAAGTTCAGCGGTTGGCCCGGCCGAACGAGCCCGGTTAGTCGATCGGCCACTTCGAAAAGACGTGTCGAGGATAGCGACTGGTTGCCCTCAAAGGAAATTGACTCGACCAGGGTCTGCGGCCCTTCATTTATTGGTATCGAGATGTATACATTGGAACCGCTGGCATCGAAAGACAGCAAGGGATCTTCAACGACAACATCCAGATAACCCTGACTCTGGTACAAGTCGGCAATCTGGGACAGGGCCTTTTCGTAGGGCTCGCGCAAGTAAACAGTTTCGGGCACCAGTTCGGTTATAAACCCCTGGGGCCGGTTGACCCGGCGTTCGACACCGGTTAATGGGTGTCCGCCTCCTAGTTGATCAAGATCGCCCCGATCGATTGGTTGATTGATCAAGGCCTGGGGTATCGCATCCAGCATGGCATTGAAAATATAACCGCTTAGCTTTTCATCCCGGAAAGCTCTGTTGCCCTCGAAGCGAATCTCTTTGACGCTAACTCGATTGCCTTCGTCGATAACGAAAGTGATTCTCTTTAGGCTGCCGGACTCGTTCAACTTTTCCCGGTAGGTCACCCTGACCTTGGCAAAACCAATTTCTTGATAGAGTTTTTCAAAATTCTCGGCCAGATCTTGAAGAGTGAATGAATCAAACTTGGTTTCCTTGTCTATACTGATTTCACCCCTGAGTTTCTGGGCGTTCAACATTTGATTGCCCTCGAACTCAAACATGATCTTCGGCCCGGCTTGCACCTCAACCGGAACCACCGCCCAGAGGGCCTCGAGTTCGTGCTCTAGATCGGGACCGACAACCTTAACTTCCAGGTGTTCATTCTTCCAGTAATAAGATCGCAGTTGGGTGATTCCTTTTTGCACTGAGGAATCACTCAATATGTCATTAGGCTTCAGATCCATTGCATCACTCAGTCGCTCGGGACGATAGAGGTATTCTCCCTTGAACCACAATCGAGAAATGCGGGTCGCTGGACCTTCCTGGACATAATAGCGCACGGTAACATCCCCGTTTTCGGGGCCTTCCGCCTTGGCGATAATTTGGGTCCGCCGATAGCCTTGCTTGCGGTAGAGATCGATCATATCGATTGCGGCCGCATCCATTTTCCAGCGATCGTATTCATCTCCCCGGTTGAGCCTGCTCAAGCGTTTCAGTTGATCCTCATCCAGGGCCTGATTGCCGAGAAACTTGACCGCCAGAACTTTGCGTTTGGGCTGTAAATGAAAGGTGAGTTCAATTTCGGCGCCCTGGACTACGGCCGTAACTCGAACCTGGCCGAAAAGACCGGTGTAATAGAGAAGCTTTACCGAACGGCGAATCGCCCGAATAGAAAACCGGTCGCCCGGACGACAGTCGATGAACTTGAGCGCCTCGCTAAAATCCAGTCCCTGGCTGTCAAAATGAATCGTTTTGATTCGGCGCCCGCGTAGCGAGTCCAGTTCTCCAGCCTTGGCAGGCAGCCATCCAACAGCAAGTAGCACAAGTCCTGCTATGACTGATCGCAGCGGCACTTACCACTCCCAATCGAACTTGAGATCGAGACCCAAATCACCAATATTCCATTCGTTGGCATCTTTCTTACTGGAATCTCTCCAGCGCAAACGGGTCGAGATACCCTTGCTGAGCTTGTAAGACAGATCCAGGTTCTGATCGGTATCATCGAGCAAGGATCGGCCATATTCGAGTTCAAGATCGTCGCTTATCAGGGTCAACTCAGCGCCAAACTCCAAACGAGGTGTGGTTGTCTCGCTGCTCTCTGAGTAGCGACTGCGCAGGCGCAAATATTTGGGCTTGATCACTTCAGGCGGAAAGGGAAACATCGTCCGGATCTTCTCGTCCAGCTTGAATGAACGAAACAGAATCTCACCACCCAGCCCGACCAGGTTCTCGCTGCTTATCTCATCTACTTCGCTGCTGGTAATGCCGAGATGCAACAAAGTGACAATGTCGCGCTCATCCAGCGGCGGATTACTTTTCAGGATAATCTCCGGCTTGGAATCCCCCTGAACAGAAAGCCGCAAGTCGATCTGATATTCGGTCGTCCCGCCAAGCTCCTCGGAGCGTTCGATCGTTTCATGCAGGGTCGCCAGAACTTCGACATGCGGGGAAATCGAATATTTGTCGGCAAACCGCACCCGGGTAGACTGAATAGTAAAATCCTTGCTCAAGTAGTTGACGGTCCCGCGCTGGGCCTCAATTTCGCCCAGTAGCCCGAGGCGTTCGTTGGTGCCCGTCAAACGCAGCTCTCCACCCATTTCGGCTTGATAGTTGACCAGCTCAAGATTGTAGCTCACCCGAAACGAATCCGGCACGATCAGTCTTAAATCGAATTCGATTACTTCACGCTTTTTTGAATAGGTTTGCGCCTTTTTAAGACGACGCTTGAAGATGCCCCCCGAGAGCGATGCCAGGGAATACTTCTCACGAAAAACACCCTCGTGAATTCTGACCTGTCCGGAGAGTTTTATCATTTGCCCCTGGGTACCGTGCAAGGTCAGTGTGCCGGTACCAATACCCCATAGGTTTTTTGAGACGTTGTAGCGAACGCGCTCTACGTCGAGATTCAAGACCAGGCTTTTATAGGCCAGCTCTTCAAGTACGAGATTGCCTCGCCCGCTAAAAGTTCCGCCGCCCAGCCTGCCGTTCAAACTGGTAATCTCGATCAAGCTGGGCGTGAATCGCAGCTGGCCGGTAATCGAACTAAAATCTTGAGAGAAACCGCTAATTCTGAGTTGCTCGGCAGAAAAAGCTGCCGAGCCGGAAATCTGGGGGGCGCCCCAAGGTCCTGAGAGTACCAACTTTACTTTGGCAATGCCTGCCACACGCGGTAGAAATCCAACCATGATCGGTAATAATTCCAGGCCGATGGTTCCATCGGCCCGGAGGTTCAAACCCTGTTGCAGGCTGCCGCCGCCCCTGAAACTAAAGGCCGTTTTGGATCCGACGATTGTGCACTGAGATACTTCGAAGGAGCCGCCCTCGACTTCCAGCAGGACCGGATTATGGTTTTTGAATTTGAGACCGACTGCCTGGACCATGATCTCATCAAAGCGGAGCTGACCACTGATTTGTCCGGGGACCAAAAGTAATCCCGACGCTTCAAGTTTGCCTCGAACAGTTCCGCGAGTTTGTTTGTTATCTTTCAAGCGCGGTAGAAACCTGCCCAACTGCTTGGTCGAAAATAAAGCTGTCGCCGAGAATGGCAGGTTTTCTTCCAGCCTGGCTTGCGCCTCGAGTTTGGCTGCCCCGCCGAGGAAGTTCCCCTTGATCTTGATCGATTCAGTAGTGGCCTGGGCCGAGACGAAGGAATTTTCGACCGGCTGTCCATGCAGTTGAGTGTCGTAAGCCTTGGCCCAACCGGCAAAAGAGGGAGAACGCAGAGGACCTTTGACGGAAACATTCAAGTCCAGCCGGAAGTCGAGTTCCCCTTTGACTGAATCCAGCGCCTGAAAAGATGCAGCTCGCAAGCCGGTCGAATAGGCGGTCAGATCCAGCTCCAAATCGGGTGAGATATCACCCCGGGCAAACAACCACCCGGTCCCCAGGCGGGCCTCGAACAAGTCGAGGTGCCAGGCGCCATCCTGAACTCTTCCAAGCATGCCGCCTTCAGCAATAACCTGCTGGCCCAGGCGCACGTCTTTGAACCCAATCTTGAAATCCAGAGCAGGCGATTCGAGAGTACCCGAAGCCTGCACGTGTCCACCCACTAGACCGGACAGCCAGGTTGGCGGTCGTTTACCCGTGGCCACCGAAACAATCTCGCGCAGCTTAGCTCCTCTAAGATCAACGGATAAATCGAGCGGATATGGCGCTTGGGTCCCCAGACTCCCATTCAGCCAGATCATTCCTGCTCGTCTGGCAATTGCGACTTTATCTAATTTTACCTCGTTTCCGGACAAAGTCAGACTGCCCTTGACTGAACCGACCGGGTGTCCCTCGACTTTCAGCCCTTCGATATCGAGAGTAGCCGCAAGGCTTGCTTGATGGATCGAACCGACCAATTCGAGGGCCAGGGTTCCAGTGCCGGCAAGATTGACTGCAGCCAGCGGCGAAAAATCTTCCAGATCCAACGATTCACTAGTCAGGCTTGCCTTGAGCGAGCCATCGTTGAAGTAGATTTTACCTTCTGCACTGATTAATGAATCTCCGATTTCCAGTCTGAGGGGTGGAAATCTCACTCTACGTCCGGTAAACGCGGCCTTGGCCCGCAGTTTTCCTTTGGGCAATTCGAGCAGCTTTTGACCATTCGGCGCGCTGACGACAATATTTTCCACGGACAAGCGCGAGTTCAAAATTATATAGGGCCCGTACTTGCCCTTGAACTTCCCATTGAAATCCACATTGCCGGCGGCCTGCAGATCTACAATCCTGCTGGGTACTCCTCCGGCAACCAAAGACTCGTACAGGCTGGATTTTTCGATTGAGACCGAACCGGAGAATTCCCACGGCTGAGTCAGGGCCAGTTGGGCCTTACCTGTAACTGTTCCAGGCGGCCCCGAGGCACTGAGGCTCTCCAGTTTGATATATTCTCTATCTACAGAAAAATTGCTCTGAAAACTTATTTCTTTAGCAGACTCGATTCCAAATCCTTTTACGTCTATCGAGCCGTTACCTTGCAGACCATTTTCAGCACGGCTGGTTTCCAAGGAGACAGACGCCGTGCCTTGCATTTTAGGAATATCAGGAATAAAGGGCTGCAACCTATTCAAAGGAACAGCCAGACTAATGTTCAACTCGGGAGTAAAACCCAGATCGAGACCCGGACTGTCTTTGGCCAGATCTTTCGGTCGCAGATCGATCTTGCCATGCGCAGCGAGGCTCAATTCTCCGACTTGGAGGGCCAGATGATCCAGGTGGACCGCGTTTTCACGAATTCCCACCTTGACCTTGAACTTCTCGAGCGCAACCGAGACGCCCCGTCCGCCAACCAAATCCAGCCCGCCTCCACCGACATCCAGCATTATCTCGTAATGCTGTTCGTCCTTGACAATCATCTTGGCCTGTAGCTCTGTAAGCTGAACCAGTGCCAACTTGTCGACAATTACATATATGCGCCCGTTCTCAATCGCGATTTGTTCGGGAACCAGGTTCGACCCGTCTTCTTTTTGCTCCTTCTGTTCCTGGCTGAACTGCGGCAGACCGTCAAAGGCACCATTTTTGAAAGCCAGATGAATCTCAGGTTTTACCAGGACCACTTTGTCCAGGCGGATACGTCCAGTCAGGAGTGCCAGCGAATCAAGTTCTACTTTCAGCCTGCCAACATCCAACAAACGCCCGCCATTTTGATCGTCAATTTTCAGTTGTAGAACTTCGAGAGTGGGAGGCAAAAGGTCAATTGAGCAAGCTTCGGTTGAGACTTTCAATCCGAGACTTTTGGACAAACCCTCGCGTACCAGGTTGCACATTCTGTCGGCCGCGAAGTCAGACTTGATAAACAAGACCCCACCGACCACCAAAAGCAGGAGGACAAGAACGATGATCGAGAGAACTAGTGAGGCTTTTCTTCGCAAGTGGCTATCCACCAAAAAAAAACCCCAACCACCAAAATGACGGTTGAGGGTCAGCTAACATTCAAAGCGGGTGATGGGAGTCGAACCCACGACGTCAAGCTTGGGAAGCTTGCATTCTACCTCTGAATTACACCCGCATCTCAACCTGAAAAACGGCTCCTCACCTCCTGCCCTGGAGTCTTGACCTCACAAAACCAAACGCCAATGGAGGGACTAAGCCTTGCTAAGCCTGTCAAGGAAAGTATCGATCTCCTCCATAGTTACAGTCTTTTGCTGGTGAGTTGGAAGTATTATCCGGCCGGCGTCAGAATCACCTGGAGCCAAGACCCCAGCCTCACGGCGCGCACGAATAGCCTCCGAAATCTCTTGTTTCTGGTCCAGACCCAGCGATTTCGCAACAATCTCCACCAATGAACTATCGACCACTGACCGGCGGGCCATGGCTGCCTCGAACAATCCATTATCACAAATTGTATTTATCAGGCGTGGTACCCCCTGACTGTATTTGTGAATCAGTTCCACAGCCTGGCTTGTAAAAAGCATTTTCTTCGAGCCTGCCATTCTCAATCGATGTTTGATATATGCTTCGGCGGATTCGAGGTGAAACGGTTCCAGGCGGTATTTAACGGCCACCCGCTGAGCCAGGGGAGGATCTAGCATTAAGTTCTGTTCCAATTCAGGCAACCCGAAAAAAACAAAAGAAATCAGCTTGCGTTCCGGTACTTCGAGATTCGTCAGACCCCTGAACTCTTCCATTAACTCGCGCGACTGAAGCATCTGGGCTTCGTCGATTAGAACAATCGCTTTTCTTCCTTCTTCGTAAATCTCTACCAGGCGCTGATACAGTTGGCTGAGCAGGGCAAGCTTGTCTTCAGCCGGACTCTCAACCCCCAGTTGCAGGGCAATACGACGCAGCAACCAGGAGGCAGTAATACCTGCATGGATGATTACCAATAGAGCAGCTTCGTACTGGCTCTCCGGCATATTGTCCAGCATCCTTCTTGCCAAAGTGGTCTTACCGGCCCCGATATTACCCACGCAGACTGCCAGCCCGCGCATGTTATCAACGGCAAACATCAATCTGACCATAGCTTGGGAATGCTGAACGCTATTATAGTAGAAACGAGTCACCGGGGCATTTGAAAACGGTTCCTGATTGAGCTGGAAATATTCGAGATAATTCATTGTTCCGTCTTCAATGCTCAGAGTCAGCCATCGCTCAAAGGGTTGTTTGATACTTACATGTAAGAAATATTGCTCTTTGAACTCGCGGGTTTCTTCTGTTTATCCCCGTCATTCCCCTGCTTGTCTTCGGATCCCGATTTAATAATTTTTTGCAGTTTTACCTTCACATCCCTGAAGCCGTCATCCCGCTTGTAGACCTTTTTGTAATAAAACAAGGCCTCTTGCATGTCATCGAGCAGCTCATATGTTCGACCCATCTCATAATAAACGCCGGTGGCTTCCTGATCGGATATGCCAGGACCATGCAGGGCTTCTTTGAAGCGATTAATGGCCTCACTGTATTGCCCCTTTTCCTGAAAACATATTCCCATCATGTTCAAGCAAGATGGCCGCTTTGAATCGTCATGTGCAGCAATCATGAATTCGTTAACTGCGTCATCCACCAGGCCCATTTCTTTGTAAGCAATCCCGAGATCGAAGTGAGTGGCGGAATCCTCTTTATCCACCACTTTTTCAATCCCTTTCTTGAACTCTGAAAATACATCATCAAAGCTGTACTGGAAATCTTCATCCAGAGGCACCGGGGCAACATCGTCACCCGCCTCGCGCTCGATCTCGGCTGCTAAGTCGAACGGTCCCTCCAGTTCTCCTGCCGAAAGTTGGTCGACTAGCGCCTCGCCTTGACTCAGTTTTTCGACTTTGGCCAGGCGCTCTTGGACTTCTGGATTGTCCGGATAATCCTGCTTCAGACGTTCAAGCTCATCAATCGCCTCGTCCATCAAGTTTTGTTGAATGAAAAAGTCGATTTCTTCGAGAGCGTCCTCGAGGTCTTCGTCCTCGGATTCAGGTTCGGGCTCTGCAGCTTCAGCAAGCTGCTCGGTGTCAATTTCCGGGCCAGTCGAGATACTTTCAAAATCGTCATCCGAAATAACTTCTATATCCGAATCAGCTGAAAGATCTGTCACTTGCTCTAGATCGGCTGCATCGGCAGTCGGGTCTTGGCCGGCATCCAGCGCTTGATCTGCCTGCTGCTGCCTGGCCGCGGACGCGCTCATCCCAACCTGGGTCGACATCTCAGAAGCATCAAAGTTGTCCATGATCGGTGCCGCGGGTCCGGAACTATCCAGATCTTCAGGGAGTTCGGCTTCTAGATCGGGTATATCCGGCGGTGGCGGCGGCGGTGGTGGAAGATTGGAGACTCTTGGTTGCTCGTCTGCTGAAAAAAAGTCATCCTCGTCGGCAGTGAACTCGATCAGTTCATCTTCTTCCAGAGTCCGCACCACCGGAGCCTCGCTCTGGCTTGTTTCGGTTTCTTCAACTAATTCAACGATCTCAGGCTCCTCTAAGTCATTGAGTTCCTCGATTGTTTCAGACACTCCCGAGTCAGCCAGATGATCATCTTGTACGAGAAACTCATCGGGCCCGCCCGGGTAGACACCGGTATCGATTACTGACGCTTCGACAGTCGCCTCGGTGTTGTCGTAGTCCAGGGCTGGCATCGGGTCATCGAAGGGCTGCTCTTCATTTGTCTCGAGTCTAGCAGCAGGTGAGTCAGCCGAGTCTTGCTCGAGATTGAAATCAAGCGCAGCTCGGTCGGCGATCATGGTAGGCGCTTCTTCCTCATCTTCATCCATCAGATCATCGGTTTCAACATCGATGGACATGTCGTCAATCGCATCCAACGAATCGACTGATCCGATTTCGACCGTGTTATCCTGGTCAACTACCAATACATCCGGACCACCTTGATCAAACTCGTGGGACAACGATTCGGCAACCAACTCATCACCCGCAGCCACCGGGGCCTGGCCATCTATTTCATTGGCCAGGGCCAATCCCTCACCATGATCGGGAAATATGGTCAATAACGCCCTAATATGCGAGCGGGCTTCTTCCAGTCTTCCCAATTGGTTGTTCAGATGCGCCAGAGTCAGTAACTCTTGGGCTGCGTGATCCGTCTGATCGGCACTGATGTAAATATCTTTTAGCTTCTCATGGGCTTCGATGTTATTCGGGTCCAACTGAAAGATCTTACTCAGGTGGTCGAATGCCTTATTCTGTAATCCATATTTGATGTACACTTCTGTCTCGGTCAGCAGACGAGAAACCTCCTCACGGGCATCCTCGTTGCTCCTATGAACCCCTGCCTGATCTGCCGAGACTACCTCTTCAACTGTCAGGTTTTCACCGATAGTGGCTTCATCATCGACGTTGTATTCATCTTCGATTTCGTAAACATCTTCGACAACCAGGTCATCCTTACCATCGAAGTCGTCTTCGACCGCTAGGGGTTCATCCAAATCCATAGATTGCTCGACAGTCACCGGATCGTAAGGTTCATCCAGTTCATTTTCGAGCATGGGCATATCGGAGACCGATTCGGTCTGCATGGTTGGTTGGGGATCTGCCTGTTGGAAATCGGCCTCAGCAGGCATTGTCTGACCGGATCCCCCCAGGGCCTGGTTGGCATCCGGGTCATCCGGCATAATTTCCAAGACGCGCTGATAGGTTTGCTGCATTTCGGCAACAGCACCCTGCTCCTCATAAATCTTGGCCATCTCTTTATAAACAGAAACTGTCTTTGATAACTGGTTGAGTTCCTGAAAAGCCATGGCCAACATCCCGAGGATTTCGAGATCGCGTGGATCAGACTTGAAACAGATTTGCAACTTGCCGAGGGCCCGCTTAGTATCGCCGCGCTGGAGATAAATATTAGCCAACTCTTTGATAACAACAATATTGGCACTGTCGTGGTAAATGAGCCGTTCGGCTACTTTGACGAAATCTTCAATTCTGTTTGCAGTTTTCAGATCTTCGGCAGCCCGGCCGAATTCCTCGACTGCCTCGGGCACCATCTCTTCACGCGAATACATCTCTGCCAATTTTATCCGGCTGGCAATGTTGTCCGGATCCAGATCGACGATACGGCGCAGGATGTTCAACGACTCTCTGGTCAGCTGTTGTTGTTCGTAATGACCTGCCACAATCTGCAAATGAGACATGGCATCCCCGATGATTCCGAGGTTTTGATATTCGTCGGCCAGGCGCAGATTAACATCAATCCGTGAATCGTCAATCTTGAGAATTTGCTTGAAGACCGCCACAGCTTTCAGGTGAAAACCCTGCTGTGAATAAGTTGAGGCAACAACCAGGTAGGTTTCGACCGCTTGTTGCTTGTCTCCGACTCGAACGAGTAAGTCACCTTTCTTCAGCAAAGTACGTACGTCGGAGGGATCTTCAGAAAGAATCTTCTCATACTCACGAATGGCCTTTTTAATTTGGCCTTTCTGGATGAACTTGAGTGCGTTATCGTTAATTTTGTTTTTATTTATCGCCAATGCCAATCCTGATTCTATAAATCCCAGATCTCCATGAAAAAACGACACTCCGTTCCCTGCCGAACAACAGTCCCGACAACCGGCCACTCCTATCCACTCTGCGTCCTTTTGGCCGAACGCGCACAACTCTCCTCCAGTACTCCGAAAAACCTTGTTTTCGCGAGCACTTCTGCAGGGAGTGTCAACCTTTGATCTTACCCGGTTACTTCCACTCAGTCAATTTCTTTTTAGGAATGTAGGATTAAATCATGCCTTATTGAGGCTTATTTGACCCGCTCAGCATACTCTCCGGTGCGCGTATCGATGCGAATTTTCTCGCCTTCCTTGATGAACAAGGGCACCAGAATTGTCGCTCCGGTCTCCAAAACGGCAGGTTTGGTTCCTCCGGCGGCAGTATCACCTTTTACCCCGGGGTCTGTCTTTGCGATGGTCAGCTCGACAAAGTTGGCAAGCTCGACAGCAATCGGCTTCTGGTTATGAAACAGGACAGTGACTTGTCCATTCTCCTGCAAAAAATTTCTTTCTCTTCCAGATCGGGCTTGTCGACTTTATCTCCCGATTTGAAGGTTCGATCGATAACATTCCCGGTTATCAGGCTTTTTAGCTTTGTACGCACAAAAGCCCCGCCTTTACCGGGTTTTACATGCTGAAACTCCAACATCAGAAATGGTTCACCATCCATTTCTATCTTCAGACCGCGCCGGAATTCAGTTGTCGATAACATCTAATTATCCACTTAACTCTCAGAAAAGCTCCTTTACCAACGGCTGGGCGTGACGACGTAATGCATAACGTCCCCGGCCGACCAGGGCCTCGGGTTGAAGCAAAACAGCCACAAAATGCTCGTCTTCCAATAAGCGAATGACCAAAGACCCTTTGTCAAACAGAATCGAAAACTCGGCCATTTCTCCGCCCTGAATGCTAACCAGAGCCTGCAGGGCCTGCTTGAGAGAACTGGTCAACTCGACCAACAGGATCTCGATATCCAGTTCACTCTCGGCATTATCCTGCCGACCGACAACTATTCCATCAAGATTCATGACCACAACCGACTGACAACCCGGGACATGCTGACAAATGCTCTCAAGTTCTTCTTGAAAAGACATGCGCCTCCTCCTTCGTTGATTTGGCAATCTGCCGAATCAGGCAGGCAATTCAATAGTCTAACGATCTCCAAGGCGATCAAGCATGGATTTCAGTAGTTGCAGCTTGCGCTCGCCCGGACTGGCGCTAGCCGGTTTTTGCGCTGCAGCAACTTGAACGGTCGGTTCGGCCTTTAGCCCTGGCTCAACAGAATTCAAACCGGAAGCTTTCGCGGCTTGACTCGAGTCTCCAGTAAGCTTGGACAACAACTGCTTCATTATATCGATCCTATTCTTCTGCTCCATGCCGGCCTCCGCCTCCCGGACTTCTAATGCTTCACGGCACCTTGCCAATCCCTCAACCAGCGTCGATCGCCCAGGATTTGCCGCGAGCAACCGCTCGAAAATCGGCGCTGCTCGATCGGGATGTCCTTGATCCAGATACAGCAATGCCAGGGTCTCGGTCTCCACAGCCTCATCGCTCATGCGACACTCGTTCCGGGTCCACCCGGGGCCACTTTTGTATCCGAGTCAGTCATTCTTGTCAAGGATACTCGATGATAGTTCACGCTTTGATCTGCAAAAGTAGAAGGTTACGCAGGTGGGCATCTAAGAATATAACCATGTCTAATTTTCGCACTCCAGGGAATTGCTGGTCTGGCCCGGATCGCAGGCCGGGTAACCGATTACGTTACCGTTCTCATCCAGGCAGGCATAACTGAGGCAGCCCCAGCAGAACTCAATCGGAAATACAAAATCGTTCGACACAATTTTACGTCCACCGAGGGTGTGGCCTTCAATCCGAAGATGCGCTCCCAGGGTCAGCTTGGACAAGTTCCGGGGAGTCTGGTGTTGCAGGATGGTCAACAAGTTGCCCACGTCCCGCGTAATAAGACGAACACCTATAACCATTTGACCTGGTTTTCCATCTTCCCCTCCGGGGCCGATGGTGCCACTCAGGTAAGTGGTAACCTCGAAATCGTTTTCCAGCATCAGGAGTGGGGCCAGATCGGCCGATGCCTCTAGGACTTCTTCGCTGCCCGGCAGCCACTCGTATGTCACGGTAGCTTTCTCTATCTGGATCGTCATCGCTTCCAACTCATGAATATCGATATTAATACTCGAGACCAAATAGTTGTGCACCTGGGGATACAGGTAGTAAACCGGCTCGTTGTTGAAATACGGGTGACCCAAATCAAGTATCCCAGAAGATAGAAATACGTTACCGTCACTCGACTGGACACTCGCGGCACAATTATCATCAAGCGGACCGGCAAACACAATAACCATTGTCTTGTCGTTGTCGATACATCCGGCAGCAATAGTCGCCAGTAATGCCACAATTGGAATCCAGAACTGCTTTTTTCTGGTACCCATGACTTCCTCCTGCAAACCCGTCGGGTTGTTACCGCTGTGAAACTGTAGCCTTCAACCTATTAACTATACGTGGTGTGATGAAAATCAGCAACTCGGTTCGATCATCGTTCTTTTTACTCTTTCTAAAAAACCACCCCAATACAGGTATCTGAGAAAGCACAGGAATACCTGATATCGTGTCAGACGTTTTACGCGTGTAAATACCGCCGATCACTGTTGTGTCTCCGTCACGCACCAATACTTGGGTTTCAGCTTCTTTTTTCAAGATGGTCGGATCGCCGCGAGCACCGGTTCGAGAAAAATCAGGTTCGTTCTTCTTGACTTTGATGTGCAGCAAGATGCTGCCTTCTTGGGTAATATGCGGCGAGACTTCCAACTCGATTTTAGCTTCGACAAACTGGGTATTAACACCAGCGGCCGACACAACGCTAATTGGAATCGAGACGCCCTGCGAAATCTTGGCCTTCTGGTTGTCCAGAGTCGTAATCTTGGGGGCAGTGATTATCTTGACCGCACCTCTGTTTTCAAGGGCACTCAAACGCAGATTCAAGCGTGCCGCCCCGCCAGCCGACCCGAAGATGAACCCCAACGCTCCACCAGAACCGGCTCCAACTGCAGCCGGCATATTGATAGCGAAATGTCCGGGCGAAGCCGTACCCGATAGTGGATTCTGAGACGACGAGTCACTTGCGCCGCCTGTCATCACAACCGAGCTCGGAAACGGTACCCCGGTCGGGTTACCAGTTGTCTCCGAAAAGGACATGTCACCGCCCCACTGGATGCCGACTTCCCGCACAAACTGGGTGTTGGCTTCGACAATTCTTGCTTCGATCAGTACCTGCGGAGTCTCGGTATCCAGACTGCGCACCAAACCTTCGGCCTTGACCAGGTTTTGCTAAATGTCTTTGACAATCAAGACATTGGTGCGCTTATCGACGTTGACCGTGCCGCGCTCACTGAGAATATCTTTAACCTGTTTCTCGATCTCTTTGGCAACCGCATAGTTGACCGGAATCAGGCGGACTCTCAGCGGTTCCAAGGTCATTCTAGCCGCGGCCGCTTTCTGCGCCAGCTCATTCTCTTTGGCCAACTCAGTGATCGGCGCCACGCGAATAATGTTGCCGTGGCGCACCTTGCCCAGCTTCTTGGTCTTGAGAATGATATCCAGGGCCTGGTCCCAGGGCACATTTCGCATGGTAATCGTGATCTTGCCCTTGACGTCATCCGAAGTAATGATGTTCAGCTTGGCCACTTCAGAGATCAAGCGCAGGATATTGTGAATATCGGCCTCTTTGAAGTCGAGTGAAATTCGTTTACCGGTAAAGCGCCGTCTCTTCTTTTTACCGCTGCCCGATCCGGACGCTAGATCCGGCCGGCGGACACTGTATCCGGCAACTTGATTCGGCTCGTAAGAGTAGACTGACGATCCCGGTTTTTCTATTCGCGAAGAAACCGCAACTTCCTTTTTCTTGACGGCCGTATCAAAAACCCAATGCAATTTGCCGCCCTGGCGTACCAGTTTACTGGATATGCGCGTACTGGTCACCGCAACCAATTTGACTTTGTCTTCGCCTCTTACACGATAGGCACTCAGAGACAGTAAGGCACTGCCAAATTCAGAAGTGTCCAGGGTACGTTCGAGAATCAGCGGTATTTTGCAGTAAGGTATCTCCAACACAGTCGAACGGTTGTCCGCATGAGTAACCTTGGGAGTAACATCGCCTTCCAGTTCGAGGATCACTCTGGCTTGAGTTGGTTCCTGGCGAAAATCGATATCCTTCAAGTTGGCAATCTTGGGCTTGGCAATCGGTTTTTTCGCGGCCGGCTCGGTTGTTTTGGCAATCTTCTCAACTGGCTTGGTTGCCGCTTTTTCTTTTTTGACTTTGGCCGGGCCGGGCTTGCGCGCGGCAGCTTTGACGGCATTATCTGTAAAGTCGATTTGGATCCCTCGTTTGAGGTGTTTTATCTTGTAAGACCGCTGCTTGCCCTTGGCACAGTCAATAACTACGCGAACCTTATCCGGGTGACGTGCGGCTCTTAGTCTCTCGACGTGTTTGGAAGATAATCGGCGTTCATGTTTCTTGGAACTCATTGAAGCGCCGTAGACATCCAATACAATCCTGAAAGGCGCATATACTTCGAGTACCTGATAGGCATCCAACTCGCGATTGGCCAAAATCGTAATGCTGTTGGCAGCGCTAGTCTTTATTCTTTTTATTTTGACCTTTTTGGCCTTGTTTTTGTCACCATGGCTCTTGACTACCCGAAAGTCTTTGGGGGGAGTCTTTACGGGAGGGGTTTTAACAACCATCACCTTGGACTCAACCGGCTCAGCAATCTTTTCTCGAGTAATTGGACTTTTAGTTGTTACGGCCGGCTCGATAGACGAAGGCTGCCTGACGGCATCCTTACTGCTAATCGTCACAACGACCGCCGGGCCATCAGCTTTTGCATTGAAGCGCACATCCGGTTTCAAACCGATAATAAAGCGGCTGACAATGCTGCCCGCCTGCTTGAATTGCGTTGAAGCAATTCTCGAGATATGAGCATCTTCCACGCTAGTGGGAATATCCACGCCCCTCAAATCCGTGTGGATAAGGTCCACTACCAGGCGATCGGGATTTTTGAGCTTAAACACTGTAAAAGTAGGTGTTTTCTCACCCCGAAGCACTATGCGTGTAGAATGCTGTCCCGGATGCACATCCAGTCCTGTAATGATGTTGTCTGCTGCCTTGCTGGTTGCTGGCTCAGCGGCGACCGCCCCAGCAAGAAATAGCGCCAGGAGCATCAACAGGCTGACAAGAACTTTGCGAGATCCCATGGATCTTCTCCTTCACCAAATACGGGCAAACCCGCCCCGAAACCCAAATGGCATGCTCTTATTGACAAAAAGCCTCATTTTTTACCTGCCCTACTAAGCTTCATGTGAATATAGTTGGTAACTTTTCTTCCACTCCAGTCACGATAATCTTCGGCGACTATGACTTCATTATTCTTGATACGAACGACCCTTCCAAAATTCTTTCCAATTCGAGTGCCCACTTTAACCACAATACCTTTGCCGCTCGGCAGTTCTACCTGAGCTCGCGGCTTACTGATACCGGAGATGACAGCGGTCAGCTTCAACTGGTCAATTTCGTACTTGGTCAGAATCCCGCCCAGGGTCTCTTTTTCCGGCCCGCGAACCACTTTATAAAACGACTTGAATGGATCCCGTTTGCCGACTGGCGTGTAAATATAAGCCGGGCCGGCGGCCGAGACATCGGCCAGCGTGTCGCTCATCTTTGCCGCGGCTGTTTTGGCGGCGTCTTTTTTCTTCTTTTTCGAAGAAGCCTTCTTTTTTCCGCCACCGCAGCCAGCAAAAACGCATACCAGCGCCAGACTCAATAAAAACACTATTATTGACAGCCAGCGAGCCCGACCCAGGCCAAAGGTCATCTTCTTTATATTGTGCTGTGTTTTCACAACCAGCCCTTCCTCTTGACCTGCTGTTGTAGAACTAGTCACTCTTATCCTTCTTCTTCTTCTTCTTCTTTCTCTTTTTCTTTGCGCCCTTAGCGCCTTTTTTCTTCGGTGGTAATGCTCGAAAAGTCTTGGCCAAGCACTTGGCTGAAAGTACGACCTTGCCGCTTCGGATTTCCGGTTTTTCCATAGTAATATTGGAAATATTGATAATCCGTTCTTCTTTGGCGACCTTGTCGAAGAATGTCAGAATCTCGTGATAGTTGCCCTCGATTATCATTTCAACCGGAATCTCGGCGTAAATCTGTTTCTTGACTTCTCCGCGCGGCGTGAATTTCACAATCCGAATGTCAGATTTCTCGGACAGCTCGTTTAAAACCTTCAGCAGCTGATCCATATTCGAATCATCGGGCAGGTTTTTCTTCTTTTCTTCTAGCTTCTGCCTGAGATATTCCACTTTTTTCTTGAATTTGGACAGGTTGCCGGCGATTTCTTGTTTTTCAAAGAGTTCTTTTTCTAAAACCACGAGTTTCTTTTCAAGCTTCTGTTTGGCTTCTTTTTGGCCCTGGTAGATGAGGTACCAGTGCCCACCGGTCAACAAACCCAGGAAGATGGCCACAATTGCAGCCTTGGTGGCCATCGGTGTCTTTTGAATCAAGGTATACAGCTTATCCATAATGCCCTCACCGCCATTTTGCTACAGGAGTGCTCAGATGGCGTAGTTCACCTTCAATAAAATGGTGAAAGTGACAAATACCAGCTGGAACTTCGAATCTTCCTTCATTTCTGTCTCCACCAGGCGGATGTTCGTGAAGTAGCTCTTTTGTATGGCGGCCTTCTTTTTGTCTTTTCCTTCGAGCGTGTCAGTTTTCTTGGCCGTAGTCTCAATCGGAGCACCCAGTGAAGACATAAAATTACCGACTTGTTTGTTACTTAGTGCCTCGCCTTCAATTGTGACGTTCCCGTTGTTTTCAGTCCAACTAGTCAGCCAAACCTGCTTGGGAATGGCATGGCTCAAGCGGTCCATGATTCGAACAGGGCCGCTCTTGCCCTTAATCAGGTCTTCGATGATTTTCAGCTTGAGGTTTAAAGCCTCTTCGAGACCCTTGTATTTGTCTACCTCGCCGATCGCCTTTTTGTACTGTTCGATCTGCTGTTCGGCCTGGGTAATCTGTTTCTGCTTCTCAGTGACTTTGCCATCCATCCAGCTCCACCACAGGTAGAGACCGATAACGGCGCCGACTACCAGCACTATGAAGAGAATTAGCTGCTGCTTAACGTATTCACGCTTCCGGGCGGCTTTGATGGGAAGCAGATTGATTTTTATCATGGCTGCTTCCTCACTTGTCGTCGGGCGTCCGAATCGACAGACCCACCGCAACCGCGGCCGATGGCCCGACTTCGCGGATGTATTCAGGGTCGAATCGCTTCGGATCGAACTCGATGTTTCTAAATGGGTTCATGATCTCTACCGGTACACCAACTTTGTTTTCGATTACTTTATATAACGAAGGCAGCTTACAGGTTCCTCCGCTGAGATAGATTCGGCTAATCTGGCTGTCGGCAGCCGTAGCCATGTAGAAATCCAAAGAGCGCTGAATCTCGCCGGCTAGGTTTTCTGATACGGCGGCGATGACTCGCTCGACTTCCTGAGGAACAACAGAATCGGCATCCGCCATGGAACCGCCGCCCAATTTCAGAGCTTCAGCCTCATCATGACTTACGTTCAGTTGTTTCTGGATTTCTTCAGTGAACTGATTGCCGCCCATGGAGATGTCACGCGTGAAGGCAGTCATTCCCTCGGACAATACGTTGATGTTGATGACACTGGCTCCGATGTTTACCAAGACGATCGTGTCCGAGACCGGCAGGTCATAGTTGACTTCGAATGCGTTTTCGACACAGAACGAAGCCACGTCAACGACCATCGGCGTGAGCCCGGCCTCCTGAACGACCGCCAGGTAATCGTTGATCATGTCCTTCTTGGCTGCCACCAGCAAGACATCCATCTGACCCTGTTCGCTGGCTTCCGGCGTTAGTACCTGAACATCGATATTGACATCATTAATATCGAAGGGGATATATTGCTCGGCTTCCCACTGGATTGACTCTTCCAGTTCTTCATCGGTCATGGCCGGCAGAGTGATCTTCTTTATGATGACTGAGTGGCCGCTGATGGCTATCCCGACTTCTTTATGGCGGACCCGCTGCGACTGCATCAGTTCGCGGATGGTCGATACAATTACCGTAGAATTCATCAGCGCACCGTCGATGATGGCTTCCGGCGGAAGCTGCGTGGAGCCAAAGTTTTGCAGCTGGTAGCCACGCTTGCTTTCCTTCAGGTGGACAAGCTTGACCGAATTCGATCCGATGTCCAACCCGATTACGTTCTTTGATCTGCCCATGGGTCCTTACCCTTTCGAACCACTTGCTTTGAATACCGGGCCCAACATCAGCTCTCTTCGGGCTGCTCGTCCTGGATAAAAACCTCGTCCTTGTCGGATAAGGTCATTCCGAGAGCGAGAATAATTTTACGTTTGGTGTCCATCCGGCAACTATAGCCCGATTCGACTCGATCGATGGTCAAGGCACTAAGCCCGGCCTTGCGAGCCAACTCTGCCTTGCTCAGTAGAAGGGACTCACGAATCTTACGGACGTTGTTGCGAGCCTTTTTTTGGCCTCCGCCCTTAGGGGTCGATTCATCCGTTCGTTCTAGAACACCAACTGATGCTTGACTCCGGTTCTTATTCATTTTGGCTCGTCTCCTGCCCACGTTACCCTTTTAGAGTAATTTTGGATCATGGACTCAAATAGTATCCAATAGACTTACTTCAATGTCAAGAATTTTTAGCTAAATTAAATATAATTATACCTAATTTACTATTAATTTTATCTCACCTGTACTAATCTTGCGTGTTTATTGCCTTTATTTAGTGGATTAATGTACTCCGACTTCTTTCTTGTCTATCGTTGGATGGGGGGTCTTCATCGCCTTTTCACGAGCGGCCTTATAGCGCGGGTTGTTTTTTTGCTCGTATTCGAGAATCTTTATCGCCTTTTTAGCGGCCGGGTGCATGCCAACTAGACGTGGGTCATTCATTTCTTCTTTGGACACCACCGGTAGACGGCTCAAGCCTATGGTAGTGCCCGGTTTGATGATCATGCGCGGTTTTTTAAATACCGGTATTTCACCGCGCGGTGTCGGTTTCTTGGTCGAATCGGGTTTTTTCTTGCGAGTTCGATCTGGTCTGTGTTTGGCAACCTTGGTGGGCTTTTTGTTCTTGGGTTTCTTGGTGCGCTTGGCAGCCAGCTTGGGCCCTTCCTGGGGTGCACAACCACAGGCCCGACAGCCGCCAAGCAAGGCCAGGCAGGCGACAACCAGAGCCCCATATTTTATTAAACGTTTCAGCATTCGGTTCCTCCCGATCTATCTGCCCATGTCTATAACCCAGACTCGGCTTGAAATCAATCGCCCCAGGCAAACGAGGCCAGCCGTAAAAACGGCCGGCCTCGACTGAAGTTTCTATGTTGCAAAACAGCCCGGGCTAGAGCACCTTGCCCCAGTGCAATACCCGCGCAGCCGGGGTAATGGCACTTCCAACCGGCAACGTATGCAGAGTAGTTCCCGATTGGGCCATGACCGCCGGGCCGGTCGGAGTCCAGATCATTTTTGCCTCTTTTATCGGACCGCCTTCGTTACCCAAGTCATCTTTCCAGAGACATTCCTCCGGTTCGCAATTGGCCGGGTCGAAATCATCGAAGCGCAGGAGATAAACGTAGCCCTTCCCGGATCCGCAGGTGGATTCGGATGCTTCGAAAGTCGTGAAAATCACCTTTCCACCAACCACCAACGGTTTGCCCCACATGCGCTCGCCCTCGTCAAATACAATCGGCTCGTAGACATCTACGCCCTCGTTTTCAGTCTCTCCGGTATCCTCGTCACGAGTCTCTTCGACGCCGTAGAATTTGTAGTTTTGATCCGACCACTCGAGTGTGTCGGTCCGGCCGGTACCGAAGTACAAGACCAGGTTGCTCTTGTAGTTCAATGCCAGGCCGGGACTGACCATGATCGGCAGGCCTTCTCCGGTGTCATACCAGGGTACGGGAGTGCCGTTGGGCAAGCGATCGACATCCCACCCAAAATCAAAGTCCCCAGCGGTGTAGGAGCTGACCATATCACCGGGGTCGCCACTCTCATCGTATTCGCCGTTGTTCATCGAGATCCGGAAGACTCTACCATCCGTGGTCGGCACGAAGACCCGGGTTATAAACTTTGTCATGGCCGTATTGTAGGCCGCCGGTGTGGCCGCGACTCCTTCGATGTTGAAATTGTCTTCAAGGGTCAGGCTGAAGCGTCCGCGTTGATCTTCGGGCACTTCAATGCAGCCCTGATCGGGGTTGCAGACCTGGTGACAGCCCTCGAGTTTGAGGAAGACTTCCATACCGCCAGGCACGGTCTTGTCTTTGTAGTAGCGGTAGGAACAATTACCAGGACCATTTCTGTCACAGCCGGTACCATGATTGCCGTTGCTGGGATTCCAGCAGCAAACTTTTTCATATACATTCTCGTCTTCAAAAACTGTGCAGTTGCTGGGATGATCCAGCGCCAGGGGAACACTCAATTGTTCGCCGACGAGCGGGCGGTGTTCACCGCAGCCCCAATCCTCGCCGCTGAAGAAACTGCCCGCGCCCCATTTATTCCAGTTGAGCTCCGGATGCGATTCTAACCGGGAGTAGAAACTGTCAAGAATAGAATCAGCGTCGGTTGCTGCATCACTGAAAGGAAACTTTTTCAACAGATCACCGGTCTCGATATCAACCACGTAGAGTGTGTTTCCTCCCTTGATCATTCTGGCGAAATCCACGCAACTCGTTACGTTCAGGAATGATTGGGGAGGCACGAAACCGCCCGGGAAAATGGCCACATCTTTGCTGAAACGTATCTCGGTTGCTTCTTCTTTCAGCCAGACCTTGCCTATAATCGGCTTGGCCCAGGTTTGCATGACGGGCGGCTGGCATTGAGAAAAGCTATAGGTGGCGTCATCGGCAACATCGGTACGGAACTCCCATAAGTACCTGGGGTTTTCCGGGTCGGTCACATCCAGGGCGAAATAGGTGCTGCCGCCTGCCCGCTCACCTGAAATGAGGACTGTCCGATAGGCGCCTTTCATCGGGTCGTCCGAAGCATCAAACATTTGGTCACCGTTACCATCGGTTGTGGGGAGTTCTCTGAAATATACATCCCTGACCACCGGACTACCATCTACAAAAACCTCGTGGTTGAATCGCCTGCGCTGCAACTTGGGCAGCAAGTTGTTGGGCACAAACGCCCACAGCTCTTTGCCGGTATTTTCTGTGTCTTCGCCGTCCGGATCTTCGGCGATGAACGCGTGCAGCATGCCGTCGTTGCCGCCGAAATATATCATCGTGTAGCGATCCTTGTTCTGGGCGAAGTAGGCATCGTACCTGAAGTCGGGTCCCATTGAAGACGGCGGCGGTACGAGCACTGGGTTGGAGTGGAAAATGTCGCCCAGCACCGGAGTGAGTGGAGTTGTATAGTTGCCATTGACTGTCGGGATGTCGGGCTCGGAGCGGATAAACCTCCTGACGCGCTCGGCGAGTTGCGCCTCGGTTATAGGGACACCGGCAATTTCCTCGCCGGTATCTCTAATGCACATCCAGGGGTCGATATCGGTGTTGGTTCCGACGAAGGGAACCAGACCGGAGGTATCGGCCCCCGAACTGTCGTAACCGCGCCCGGGTGCGATCGTTGAGCTTCGAGGGTCTTCGATTACAGTCATTATCTGGCGACCGGACAGGGGCAGGTTGGATTGCGCATCTTGATCCTCCAGACGCGTCTCGAAATAGATCCAGTCGTTGTCCATATCGCTGGAGACCTCGGAAACCCAGATGCCGCTATCAGGCGGAACTTCGGTTTTTATCATCTTGACCCGCACCAGGTGCCCTTTCCAGAAAGGCGAATCGCGCGGGACTTCGAAGAAAGCTGCGTACAGGAATGAAGCATCCGATGTATTTCTGGAAGGCGAGCCGATCGCGGTTGTGCGGCTGGATTCACCGGATAAGATCGCGGCCAGGATCATGGCAAAGGCATCGTACAACGCGGCCGGATCGTCGGCAGCATAGGCTTCTAACAGGAGACCCGAGCCGGCCAGACCGATGGCGTCCATTTCCTCAATTTCTTCCTCGTCAAGACCGAAACCGACCGCAAATGTCGGAATACCCTTGGTCTTGTCGGCATACCAGGGCGAGAACAGGCGGGCCACCCCGGGGTTGAAAATGTCGAGGTTCCATAGGGCCAGGGCATTCGGTATCCCGGTACCATAGGCGCCCTCGCCGGTGTTGCCATACCCGTCGGACATCAATACCGTAAACTTGGGATAGCACTTGTCCAGCGGATCGGGCACATCGATTTCATCCCGCCAGTTGGACCAATACAAGCGGGCATCCCAGAGGGCCGGGCCCAGCGGAGTGCCACCATTGGCGGTCATCGAGCAGGCCGAGCTTGATATCTCGGCGCTGTGTCCGATCATATCGAGCGGGTCGTCGGCCTTGACCATGTCGATCAGCGAGCCTTCGCCAATATTGCGCTTTTTGATCCCGTAGTGACCCATACCGTCGCCGCCGACCGGGTAGTCGTATTTAGTGCGGTGCGAATCGAAGGTCGCAAAGCCGAAATGAACCAGATCTTTGTAGGCGTCCAGAATTCCCAGGTCACTATTGTCCGGACAGGTCGGAACCCCGATTAGCACCTCGCGCGCGGCCTGAATCGGCGTCCGGCCGTTGTAGTCTCCCCAGCCCATCGAACAGGAAGTGTCGATGATCAACAGCATCTGGGGCAGGTAGATCATCGGATCGTCTCCACTCGTAAACGACTGGGCCCGGGCATCGCCCGCACCGCCAACCAGCATCAGCAACATTGCCATACCAACAAATGCTCCACTCACTCTCTTCATGATTTTATCCTCCATATTATTAGAGCGAGAAAAATCAGCTCCCGTGCTTCATAGAACACTCCCAGGGACCCACCATGGCCCGGGCGCGATTTCTGACTACCAGCGAATCGGCATTATTAATAGTTTCTAGAACTGTCTGTTCGTCGGCCGTGGGAATGGCCCCGGTTGCGCCGAAATCGAAAGTTTGAAAGCAAATGTCTTCATCCACGCTAAAACCCAGCATTCCCTTGGATTCAGATACATGCACGATATCCACTAAAAAGGCCATATCCTGACGAATCCGTGCAACTGAAGACTCCACCGCAGCCGGCGGAGCAACTGTCGGTATGTAGTTGTTCTGGCCGGTGCCGGTTGGATCGGGAATGGCGGTACTGAACTGGCACAACCGCAAGCTACGATCAACGAAAGCAACGTCTCCAACATCTCCCCTGTTGCGGGTATGCATATCAAATAAGATCCCGTTGAGATTTGCCCCCGTCATCACTAAGCTGCGTGCGGTGCCGCTCTCGCCGGCAAAATGAGCTTGCTTGGCCCGCACCAGATTGGCGGCCACCAGCAGATCGGTGTTGGTGCGCTGGACCGATACGAGTCCGACCGAGGTCAAGGCCAGTAGAATCAGCACCGATAATATCAGGGCGTTACCGCGTATAGACCGGCGGACTCTGTTATAAGAATACATCATGTCCTCCCTCAATGTTCTGCCAGACAGGGGTTGAGTGCCAGGTTGCGCAATTCGACCACGGTTTGTTCCATGCGCACCCGGGCCAATCCGTTTTCCGCATCTCCGTCCAGATCGACCCCGAAGTTACGCGAGGCCGGATCGAGATCGTTGATGCTCAAGCGCGGATCTTCGACTTCGGTGCGCGCCCGCAGGGTGATCATTATCGCGCGCATAGCAGCCGGAGGGTCGACATCGGCGCCAGAGACAACCGGAGTGCTGATAGCGATATTGGCGGCATTGTAAACCTCGATGTTGAAACCATCCGGGGGCGGCAGCAGAAACTCGCCCACCTCCACTCTGTCACCCTGAGTTTCCCGCCAAAGCACCCAGCGCGCCGCATCCGCGGTCGGGGTCGAGTAACGCTCGGTATAGTCGCCGTCTTCTTCGAAGCGATACTCGATCGCGCTTATCGGACTGACCCAGAAGTCATCACCCGGTATGTCGGGGTTCAATACAGGAGTTAAAGTATGGCCGTATTCTTCACCTATTCCGCTCACGATGTGATAGCTGTAGCGACCGTCGCCGGTATCTAACTGTATCCGTAGGCCCGCCTTAAAAATCCTGCAGAAAGGAGGGCCGTCGGCAAAGGGCATAAATTGTTTCTGTACCGATTGGGTGTTAGAAATTGTCGAGGCCCCGGAAATCTCGCAGTTTGTGTATTTCACAGGATCCAGGCCGTTGCGACACAAAACCTTGTGGGGCATTTTTGAGATCAAATAGTCGCGCGAACTGACGAAGTTGCCCCGCAGCGTCCAACTATTGTCATCAGAATCGTAAGCAATAGACTTGTAATCGCCATCTACAGCCAGGTTTCCCAGGGGATGCCGATGACACATTTCACGTTCCTCATCCCCCGGATCCGGCGAGGACATATAGGCCAGTCTCGAGAAATCATCCACCAGCAATTTCATGGTAAATCTCAGGTTGGCCTGCAATTCGGTGATGTCTTTCGATCGGCCGAAAGATTTCTGGACCGAACTGGACAAGGCCACCAGAGAAGCCATCAGCAGCCCGCCGACAACCAGGGCTACCATCATCTCGATCAGCGTAAATCCTTTTTTGTCACACGCGGCCATTACCAGTTTCTCCCTCTGAAGATTTCTGTAGTGGCCACCACCATGTGCCGTTTCCAGAAATCTACTCCGGCATTCCACCAACCCTCGTTCTCCCAGTTGTAGTCTTTTTCGCCGTAATCTTTGCTGTCCCAGGAGACAAAAATGGTAATCCTGGCGAGGTCTGTAATGTCGAGCGGTGGCATTAGCGATTGTCCATAGGCGATATAGTGTACCCGGTAGATTGCCCGAGCGCAGGTCAAGTCGCCGCAACCCGCGACCTCGCCATCGGCATTTATTTTCAGGGCTTCCACCGGCGTGGTTCCGTCAGCTATGTCCTTGCGAACCCCTGCGCCGCTCAAATATGTCGGCCAGGCTTCCAGGTCGTCGATATCCAAAGGTTGTCCCGGGTCGAGTACATCCGGCGGCTCAACACAAAGCGTAATATCAGGAAAGATTTGAGCAAAAGTCGGGTCCGGCCCGGTTTGATTATCAACCCATCGCGACGATCTTGTTTTGATCTCGTCGAGAACACCCGAGGCGATTTCCATGGCCTCGATCCTCTCACGCGAGAAGCCGTTGCCCCTAACCGAAACCACACCGAGCTGAACTATGGCAAACAGCCCAACCGCCAGGATAACCATGGCGACCATCAGCTCGAAAAGCGTGAAACCGTCTGTCTGTAATCCCTTTTTGATGACTTTACAGTTTGGGTTCATGCGTATAACTCCAGACTAGGACAACCCTCTAAGGTTCGCACATCGTATATTTCACAGCTCCGCCGCTCGCAAGGCGTACATGCCGGGTCACGCCGACCGGATCACCGCCCGACGTGTAAGCTTGAATGGAAAAAAACCTCTCATCGGCATTGCCTGGTATGGTAATGTTCAAACCTCCAGTGGGTTCGAAGAGAACTTCAACCGAGTTTACTCCCAGCGATACGCAGTCTGAGTCGAGCACGTCGCTGATAGCAATATCGTTTCCCACTAAACCGGCATGATCATCGTCGTCATTGTCGGCGACGCATTTGACACTCAAGGTTCTCCAGTCGCCCGATCCACCAGTGGTGTTGGAGCATTCGATCCGCTCAGAGTACTCCTCGACCGTAACCATACCGCCGTACCCGCCTTCCACGCCCGGATCGTCAAAATCGATTCGAATCCGGTGACAGCGACCGGTGCGCGCCGCCCGGCCCCGGGCAGCGAAGACCGCTTGTACAATCAACATCGATGCCTCACGTTGCCGGTTTCGCTGCAGAGACAACGAAAATGAGGGGACTACCGCAGCGGTTACGAAAGCGACGATGGCAATCACCACCATGAGCTCTATCAATGTAAACCCAAGAGTTTGTTTGATTTTGCTCAATTTGTGCATTTATGCCTCCAATTCAACTACGGCAATGTTTTGTTTGCAATTGCCGTACCAGCTTGTCCATCGGGATAATTTACTGTAAACATTGAATAAAACAACATCGATCAACCTGCCGAACCACTGCGCATGTGTGAAATGATTGCGCAGCAGGTGCAAAGATTTCAACCACAAGGGCCTGTCTGTTTTTAAGTATCTGTAATTACACAACAAAGAACGCCGGCATTTTAACTGTAAGAATCGGCATCTATCTTGTAATCCTTCAATTTATACAGGAGCGTCCGGTGACTGATCTCTAAAAGCTTAGCCGCCCGGGTACGATTGCCCCCGGTTTTTTCCAGGGCCCTCTTGATTAGCTCCTCTTCCAGGGCGCGAACCGTTTTTTTAATTGATAGCTGTCCGGCCGGTATGTGCGAGACCGGTTCGGGGGCCGCCTGTTGAACCTTGTCGGTCAGAAGCTCGGGTATGATACTGTCACCGTCACACAAAATAACTGCTCGCTCTACCAGGTTTTCCAGTTCACGGACATTGCCCGGCCATGAATATTCGACCAACAATTTCATCGCCGCCGGGTCCACCTCGGCAATATTGGTTCCTAATTTTGTGTTACAGCGGGTCAAGAAATGCTCGACCAACATAGGAATATCTTCCGGACGATCTCTCAAGGGAGGTATTTTGATCGACAACACGTTGAGCCGGTAAAACAGATCTTCACGGAACCCGCCGATTTTTACTTCGGCTAATAGATCGCGAATGCTGGCGGCCAGGATGCGTACGTCTACCTTGCGGGGCTTGTTTTCGCCGACCCGCCTGATTTCGCTTTCTTGCAAAACGCGCAACAACTTGACTTGCAGCCCCAGGGGCAATTCGCCGATTTCGTCCAGAAAAAGAGTTCCTGAGTCGGCTTCTTCAAACAGGCCCTGCTTGTTGCGAATCGCATCGGTAAAGGCTCCGCGGATATAACCGAAGAGTTCGCTCTCCAGTAGATTTTCGGGAATCGCGCCACAGTTGACGGCCACAAAAGGCTTGTCCCGGCGCGGGCTGCGGTTGTGAAGCGCCCTGGCTATCAGCTCTTTACCGGTTCCGCTCTCGCCGGTGATCAAAACTGTCGATTTGAATTCGGCGATTTTTTCGACTGTCTTGAACATCAGCTGCATCGAGTCGGAACGTCCGATGATGTTTTCAAACGAGTTTTCGCGATGAATCTCCTGCTTCAGCCTGATGTTCTCGCGCGAAAGTTTAAGACGCTGTTCGACAATACTGATTCTGAGCAACAAGTCATCGTTCTTGTAGGGTTTGGAAAAATAGTCGGCGGCACCCTTGCTGACGGCTTCACGGGCCAGGTCGAGATCACCGTAGGCCGACATTATTATTACGGCCGCCGGCGCATCCGGGCTGCCGACCTTGCCCAGGAAAGTCATGCCATCCATTTTGGGCATGCGCACATCGCACAAGACGATATCAAACGAATTCTGGCGGTAGAGCTCGAGGGCCTGCAACCCGTCGGCCGCACTATCTACTTCGAACCCGCGCAGTTTCAGAAAAGAGGTCAACTGATGGCGAACGTTCTCTTCATCATCGACGATCAGAATTCGAGTTGGATCAGCCATGTTGATCTCCCGAGCTCATTCTACCCTGCGAGAACCTGTTGTCAAAAACACAAGCCAACCGGTTACGACCTTTAATCGATTTGCAGGTGATAAGCCTGGTCTTTTTCGTATAAAGCAAGCCGGGCTTGCAGGTTGCCTACCAGGCCTGCGGCCTGGCTGGCTTGGGCAATCGAGAGGGCCTGTCCAGCTGTCTGGCGGGCCTTGTCAAAGTCACCGGCTTCGGCATAAGCGGCCGCCAGTGTGTTGAGATACCTGACATCCCGTCCCCCGCTAATTGAGTTGGCCCGCATGGCCAGATCGACTGCTTTTTTTCCATCACGAATTTTTGCCTGGGGGCAAGTCGCTAACAGCCAGGCCAGCCTTTCGAGCGTATTGATGTCATCCGGCCTGATCTTCAAAGCCCGGCGGTATTGTTCGACGGCATCCGGCCATTTGGCCTGGGCCGCTAAAAGCAGACCTAATCCGAAATGGGCCGCGGCAAAAGAAGCATCCTTTTGGAGTGCTTTTCGATAGTAATCTTTGGCCTGCTCCATTGCCCGCTGACGACCCGCAACCGTCCCCAGGTTGGTCAAGACTTCGGCGTTGTCAGGTTTGAGTTTCAACGCTTTCAAAAGATATTTTTGGGCTTCGGCCTGTTGGCCCTGCATCGAATAGATCATGCCCAGGTTACTGTAGGCCTCGGCGCACTTGGGATTGATGCGGATGGCCTCCAGGCTAAACAGCCTGGCCTTGGCCAGTTTCCCGTAATGGCTCAATATAGCCCCAATGTTGTTCATCGTCTGATAATCGTCGGGTTTCAGTTCACGAAACCGATCTAAAAACGGCAGGGCCTCATTCGGGCGGGCATATTCCAGCATCAGCAAACCCAAAGCCACGACCGCATCGGCATCGTGCGGATCAACCTCGATCGCCCGCCGGGCTATGAATTCTGCCCAGGGCCGGGAAAAACCTTGCCGGGCCAGGCCCAATTGCTTGAGTAAAAAAGTAGCCGAGCGCGATTCCTTGACCAACTCATCAATCATCAGATCGGCTGGAGGATTATAGGGCGGCAAGCTTGATGCCCGGGCACGCAAATCAGCCGCTTCGGAAGTTCGTCCAATACTATGGTAGGCCCGGCCGAGCAACCTATTGGCCGGACCGAATGCGGCATGTTTGGACAGCAGCGGTTCCAGGATTTGGATTGCTTCTTTACAGCGACCTTGCTTTTCAATCAAGCGGGCCAGCTCCAAAGTCGCGTAGGCTTCGATTGGAAATGTCTGACTGCTTGGCTGCGTGGTCGCGACCCAACTTAGCGGGCCACGCGCAAGTTCGAGCACACGCCGGAAAGCATTTTCGGCCTGCTCTGCCTTATCCATTTTCCCGAATGCCTGGCCCAGCCTTAACCAGGCCGGGGCATAATCCGAATTGAGCGCCAGGGCGGCGAGGAGTTCGTCGGCTGCCGCCGCGGGCGAACCCAACTCGGCCAGGATCAAAGCCGGGTAGTAGTGCCAGCGCCAATCCTTGGGATCCAGTTCACGGGCGCGGGCATAGCAGATAGATGCCTGGTCATAGAAGATATCGGAATGATAGGCCATCCCGAGTGAGGCTACGACTCCGGCTGAGTTCGGGTCCCGGCGGGCGGCCTGGTCTCGATCGTTAAGGTGCTTGACAATCGAGTTGGACATACCGCTCAAATCAGGAAGCTTGGCCAGTCTGGCCGACGACGAGCGCCTGAGCATCTCGGTCAGACCAAACCACAACCCAAGCGATAAAATAATCAGACCAGCTATGAAAAGCCACTTACGCATGCTGTCTTACCCCTCCAGTTGCATAAAATCTGACTTGATAGATAGTTATTCTTTCTTAGCCTTGGCCTCATTCAGCGAAACAGCTCTTTCACCAAAATTGAAATGCACTATCAGGAGTTCACTAAAAGTGACTTCCTAAAAACAATGTCATGCCGGTATGTTTTAAGCCGGCACCCAGTCTTCGCTATATGGATCCCGGCTTAAAACATACCGGGATGACAAATATTTATGCAACATTAGGGTTACCGTTTGTCCTGCAGCCCTCGGCCGTTTAGCCACAGGACAACCCGACCCAGACGATCATGCGGCGGAAAGGTGTGCATTCCACCAGTTACCAAGTCGATTTGCCCATCACCGTTAAAATCTCCGCTGTCTACAACCAAAATATGCGTTGGGGTATTGGTGATATCTCTGCGGCTAAAGCGCATCTGGCCGTCATTTTCCAAAAGAATCAGACTTTGCGCTTCGGGCTTTTCCCAGAGGTTGAAAGAGCTGGCAACGATCAGGTCCAGATCGCCGTCCTGATCGATGTCCAGCGGCCGGGGGCTGAACGCTCCAGCGTAATCGGCAATGCGATGGAACTTGAACTCGAGATCACCGAGGTTTTCGAGCCACTGGACGCCATGCCATGGCCGGGGACGCGGTGGAATGTAATCGAAGGCATCGCCGTTTGTATAAATAATATCCTGATCACCGTCACGATCGAAATCGCTGAGCGTAATTCCACTGGAACCAAAGTCGTCGTTGGTAGAGCCATAGATCAACTTGGGTGAAAACCGCCCTTGCCCATCGTTGATGAAGATATAAATCTCCTCCCATTCCTGGCTAATTAAAAGGACGATATCCAGGTCGCCATCATTGTCGATATCGACAACCTCACAGTTGACCGGCCCCGAAAGTGTCTGCAAAATATGGCTTTCGAATTTCCAGTCGCCTAAGTTCTCCAGCCAGCGTGTCTCGCCGTCATCGTAGCCGAATTGGGCCACGGCCAGATCGAGGTCTTTGTCTCCGTCCAAATCACCGGCGCGTACGTCCGAAACCCGGGCGACCTGCTCGATAAGCGTGTGCTTGACAAACTTGTGGCCGTCGGTTTGTTCCAGAATAACCACCGAGCCGATCCGATCGTTATTGGGAAAAAGCATCCCCAAAACGGCGACTATCAGGTCCAGGTCGCCGTCACGATCGAAGTCTATAACTTGAACGTGGGCCGGAGCGATCAGGTCATCGTTTAGAACAGTTTCTAAAAAACCGCCTGTCGGAAGCTGACGAATCCAGCTGACCTGGTTTTTCTGAGCATCACAAACAACTACATCCAGCAGGCCGTCTCGATCGAGGTCGGCCGCCTGCAGATGTGAAATCTGCGGCAGTTCGGTAAATTCAGCGCCGATTGGCCGGGCCGTCAGGAAGTCTACTTTTTCTCCCTTGGGCAAGGCCGCCGCGTACATGTCTTCCAGACCGGTTTTGTGTCCTGTGGCGCGGCTGAACATACGCGTAATAATCTGCTTGTAGGTCATTCCGGTTCGATAGGACTGGTAGGTCAAGACCGCCAGGGGTATGCCAATCAGGATCAAGATGATAAATAGAGCCGGTTTGATGCTGCGCTTTTTCTTCATTGGCTCATACTAGTTGGAGACGAATCAGTTGGCAAGGAACCACACCAGCCAGCCGGTCAGGCCGGTCAAGAATAACACCAAGGGGATCATGCCGCGCAAGGCCGATCCGCGCGAACCGGCTATTTGCCGCCAGGCCCGGTAGCCGGTGGCCAGCGAATAGCCGAAACCAACCAGCAGGCAACCTACTTGAATCCAGGGAATGGCTCGCGGCCAGAGCTGGTGCCAATGACTGCCGGCAGTCTGAAAGAAATCCCAGCCCCAGCCAAACGGATCGGATAAAGCCTGAGCCACAAATGAGATGTTCACAAACAACATTGGCACTACGAAAGCAACCCAGACCATCAAGCCCAGCGGAACAGTCGTACTGGCCGAAGCCAAGAACAAATCTCGAAAACTCGGATCGGCATCGGCCCGGGCAATCAATCGCTTTGAAGCCGCGACCACGATCAGCATCAGGACCGGCACCACAACCAGGGCTGTTGCCCAGAGAAGAACTGCGAAGATTGTAAACTGGCCCCAGTTAGCCTTGTCGAGAATGTTGACTGCATCGCGAATCCACGGCCAGTGCCCGAGATGAACAATACAATAGGCCAGACCGAGCACCAGCATCGCCATGGCCAAAAAGGCCTGAGAAATACTGCCTATCTTCGTTCGCCGGTTGAAACCTTCAATACGCAAAGTCACGTTGTCGTAAAGACAACTCTTGATGCATTCGGTACACAATCCACATTCCGAGTTGTCGTCAGTCAAGTCGGCCACGCAAACTCCGTAGGGACAGGCCCAACCGTTCTGGCTGCCCTTTTGGCAGGTCCGGGCTTTGCAGTCTTGACAAACCAGCGGATCAACGCTGGTCAGCCTCAACTTGGCGGCTGTTGAATAGAGCCCGACAAATGCATTGATCGGACAAACTCCCCGACAAAAACTTCGGCCTTCCCAAATCAGGGCCATAAACGTTGCCAGAATCAACATACCCAGGATGGCCCAACCCGTCGCGCGTGGACTGGCAACCAGCACGGTGGAAAAAGTACCCATTACCAAAAACACGACAGTCCGCGGCCAGGCGCTGCGCAACCATTTTGGCAAGGGTCGATAACCGCCGAAGAAACGATTGTTGGTGCCTCCGACCGAGCCGGGGCGCACTCCGGTCAAGGCCATGCGCTGTAAGGCTTCGCCCAGAAAAGGGATCGGGCAAACCAGACACCAGATCCGGCCCCCCAGGGGAGTAAGAACGGCAACCAGCAGAAACAACCAGACCACCCAGGTCAGCATGACTCCCAGGTTGCGCCCCGAAACCACGGTGCCGAACAAAGCCGTCAGGATAATCAGGTAAAAAAACAGCATAGCGATTGTCACCAGGCTGAACTGAAACCCGCGACGTTTTATTAGTCGCTTCAGCCATGGCAGACTGGTAAAGACATCCTTGCCCTTACGGGAAATGCCCACCCGATTCGCACAGGTCTCCGAACTGCGAGACAGGTAGACACCCAACAATCCGGCCAGGGGTATACCCAGCAGGAGTCCCAGGGCGGCAAACAGCAAGGTATTCGGCTCAATGATCAGATTGCCCTGCTCGAAGGCGTGCATCGGCCCGCACCACACATGGCAGCGAAAATGGCTCTTTGAGACCAGGCCCCCCAACCAACCGGGGTGGCGGGCCACAAAGACGACTTCTTTTTGTATTGTAGGCCTGGCCTCGGGATCACTGGGACGAAAAACCGAAACCAGATCGTCACCTGGAGCGATCTTTACGTCAATGTCGAACTCCTCCAGGAAAAACGAGTGGGCCGTGTCGCGAGTTTCAAAAGTCAAGTGCAGCCGATCCCCGCGGTTGCAACGAATGACCGAAGGCTTTTTGCCGTAGCGAAAACTCTCGATATGGATATAACGATCCTGGGCAGGTTCTACCAATAGCTGACATAGACAAGCCGGTAAAACCGCACAAAAGCCAAGCACGAGACCCTGCAAAAGGCGGCGCCTGGTCTTTGACCGATCTTTGGCCAACTAGACCTCCACAGGCAAATAGAACGCCAGCTGAGTTCCATCGCCTAATCGACTAAAGGCCCAGATTTCTCCGTTCATGGCGGTGATCGCCGAATGGCAGATCGCCAGGCCCAGGCCGGTGCCCTGGCCCGGATCTTTGGTCGTGAAGAACGGATCAAATATGCGAACCAAATCGCCTTCGGCAATACCCGGCCCATCATCGACAATACTAAACACAACAACTCGCTGCCCGGGAGTCAGACTGCGTCCGTCCCGAGGTGGCCTGATTCGGTGAATCTCGCCGCTGTCGAAAAACTCAGGTTCGGACTCGAGCATCGGTTTAGCGGTTTTGGTCGCCCATAAAAACTCGCCATCTTCGTCCAGTTCGAGAACCGCCGCCCGAGTCCAGATCTGCCCGCCGGTTTGGGATACATCCAATGCATTCAGCATCAGGTTGACGAGCACCTGGCGAACCAAATCGGCATCGGCCGTGACCGCAGGCAATGCCTTCGATACTTCGACTTCAAAATTGATCGTCTTGAATTTCTTCTGAGGACGAATAAGCAACATGGCGCTTTCGATCAACTCAGCCGGCGTGATTTGAATTACGTCGGAGCGACCCGGCCGAGAATAGGCCAGCAAGTCTTTTATGACCGTGTCGATCCGTTCCACTTCCGACTCGACTCGAGCCAAAATGTCTTTTTGCTCATCCTCGGGAATCTCCTCGGTTCGCAGCATTCCGACGTATCCCAGAATAGCTGAGATCGGATTACCGACTTCATGAGCCACTCCGGCGGCCAGCTTACCAACCGAGGCCAGCTTCTCTGAACGAACTAGTCCCTGCTGGGCCTGATGTAACTCGCGGTTCAGATGTTTGAGTTCTTCGATCTGATCTTTCAAGCGCTGTTGGTCTTCC
>JAFDKH010000433.1 GCA_019307065.1 Deltaproteobacteria bacterium | reverse complement strand
TTCTTGCGATCGAGAATGTTTCAACCTTTTTTCTTTTATCTCTGATTCTCGTGAAAGCTGGGCAACCAACTCTCCCTGGCAGACTAAACCGGTACCCGATCTGTTCAGGCATTACTACAATCTCAATCTATCGAGCCAATCCACAATATTGGGCGATGAAAGGCTCGAGGACTGCCTTGAGCAGCTGTGCAACTCGAAACGTCCGCCTGAGTTGATAATCTTTTTCGACTCATGCCTGAGCAAGCTGGTTGGCGAAGATTTACTCGGGCCAATCGAACGATTTCGCCGGACCAGTAAAATTCCACTCGTGTTCTACGATATACGCTTGAGTCAGTTCCCCTACCTGAAGCAACTTCGCGACTTCTGGAAAGATGTCTACCAGCAATCAATTCCGGCTGTAGCCACGACAATACCGAAATCAATCTGCTGTTTAGGGCTGCACCCGTTGGTGGTCGGCGAATGTAAAAAGATTCTCAAGCTTCTCGGAATCACAAACCTGGGGACGCTCTTTCCCAACTTGAGCCTGGCGAATATCCAGGCTCTGGCAAGCTGTGATACAGTGATTGCCAACAGTTGGGAGTATGTCAGGGTGATGTTTAGCTCTCTATTTGAAAATCTTGACAAACCAGTTGAGCGCCTGGCCCTGCCCTATGGTATCAAAGGAACGAATAACTGGTTTGATTCAGTTTGCCGTTCGGTGCTCGGGGCAAAATCGCCAGCTATTGATTCTATTTCAGAGATACAGGCTCTCACAGACGAGTTTATGACAATTCAGCGACAACTGGCCGGTCACCGAATCGGTATTTTTGCCCGCCGACGCGGCATCCGGCAACACTTATCTGATCGGCTGCGCTTCGGTGTACCTTTAGTTCCCTTATTCAGGGAACTGGGGCTGGCCATCGATCTGAACCTCTTCGTCTCTGAAGACGAAGACAATGATCACAGACAAATCGAAGACGAACTCAAACTAGACTCAGCCAGAGGTGATTCGCTCAACTTCTATCATGATTTCAGACAGCTTCCCGAGTTGCTTCGGGCCGGCGACTTCCAGTTGGTGTATACCGAGACATTTCGAGATGACCGAATAACCTCCAGTGGCAAAACTCCTCTTACTCTGAACTTCCTTGTTCCAGGGTATCGGGGGGCCGTACAGACAGCCAGAAACCTGAAAAGCCTGATCGAGTCTTCATTCCATTTTCGCTATGCTGCCTACTTCAAAGAGCCCTTCGCTCATTTCAATCTGGCCGGCGGGGAGGACTTGAATGACTAAGGACCGCCGGCAACCTACTAGCTATCAGGTTGGCTTCAACTATCTGGCACCCTATCTAGACGGTGTTTATCTGGCAGTCAACGCCATGCCTGATACCTATCTGATTTATGACGCCCATGATTGCGGCTACAACAAAGCCGAGAAAATTGCCGGCAACCATGATTTGTTCTCGAGCTTGATGCGTTGGGACAAAGTCGATCGCATAGTTAGAACCAACCTCGAATCGCGTGAGTTCATTATGGGAAGTGATGACAGGTTGAGCATGCGATTGAGGCAAATAGCCGAGCGCTACTCGCCTAACCTCATCTTCATCGCGCGCTCGAACGTAATGATTTTCACCGGACACGATGTTGAACAGGTCATATCCGAGTTGGATCAAAAGCTGACCACCCCGCTGGCCAGAATCCCGGAAAGCCATGCCGATCGGGATCATATTTGCGGCTTTCTAGACTGTGTCGCAGAAATATTGGCCAAGCTTGAACCAAGTGCTCAACCAAGACATGAAAAACGCGTACTAGTAGCCGGCTATGTTTTCGAACGGCATGAGGGCGATCATAAGGGTAATGTTGCAGAAATTGACCGAATCCTGACCGGGATCGGTGCGCTGACCGGGCCGATTTTGCTGGATGGAAACACTTTCGAGTCATACCAACAGCTAGAACCTGCAGATCTGGTGGTCGATCTGGCTTCTGATTGGCAAGCCGCTCGAGAATTCTCGAGCCGCACCGGAGCCGATTATATTCAGACAACTTTGCCGGTCGGACTCGAAGGCACCTGCAACTGGATTCGCTCGCTAGCAAGTTCTTTGAAGCTCGAGTCTCAGGCAGAAGAATTCATTGATGCCGAGCTCAGCCAGCTGGCTCCCATGCTGCAGTGGTTACTGCCACGCTTTTTCCTGGGCCGCACAGCGATAATTTTCGCCGATCGCCAATGGATCCGACCCCTGGTCTTGTTCCTGGAAGAACTCGGGCTCCGGATTTCAGCCCTGGCTTGCAGCTCCG
>JAFDKH010000432.1 GCA_019307065.1 Deltaproteobacteria bacterium | reverse complement strand
CTTTAAATATCCGGTTTATTAGTCTTTGCAAGCGTAGCAAAGCAATCTCATTGTCTGGCTCCTGTCGTTTGTAGATTGCTTCGTCACTTTGTTCCTCGCAATAACTTAGCATTCACTTATTTTCTAGCCGTCTTCATTTTGCTTGATTTGGAATCAAGTGTTTAGGAGCTGAGAAAGCAACTTTCTGTTCAGGCGTGTACCAGATCGGTGATGAGTAAGCACGCTCCTGGATGGTAGCCGGTACATCTTTTGGCAACGGCAGATTGTTGCGGGCCGAGTCGTAAGTGCTCCAGCGAGGCGTCGGGATCTCGAGGACGCGCACGTAGTAAACGGCCTTCATCTTCGGGTCGAAGTCCGGATCGGTCCACACCACAGACAACTGAGTGTCACCAATATCGTTTTTCCAGGTGGCTTTCTTTGTATCTACCGTGTTGCCGACCGGCGGCAGCTTGCCGGTCTTGGTGTCCGGCTTGCGATTATCCGACCAGGCAACGTCGTAGATCTTTTCCTGTGGGAACCCGGTTGCGGGATGAGCCCAGCCCTTGATGATCTGGACACGGTCGAGATTGCCACTCTGCGGATCCTTCGTGGCCCAGACTGCAAATGTCGGTGCCGTGACGTTAGCCGGCTTCCTGGGCAAGTCCTGGCCCATAGGCACTCCACCCTTGTAGGCCTTCTCGACAAACTTCTTGTCCTTGACCAGGTTCGCGGGATATTCCCAGCCGCCGAAGAAACGCAGGCGGATCAGGGTGCCGGTAGTGCCGTAAGTCTCCTTACTCTTCATGGCTTCGAAGATACCCGCGCGGGTATTCTCCGTAGCCCAGACAGCGGTAGCACCGGCGCTGGACACGAGGGTATTCGCTGTGCCCACTGCAGCCGGCGCGGGATTGAGGCGTTTTTGGGGTGAGTCGTCGGTCTTGCCGTGCGAGCCGTGAAAGTCCCATTCCTCGTTGTTTTGGTAGCCCGAGTGACAGTCCGCACCAGCCACGATACCCATCTTGTAGGGGTTAGTGCCAACCCTGGTTTCAATCGACATACCGTCGACCAGTCCCTGACGGATGAAGCAGTGCTTGATCGCGGTCGGCGTGTTCGTATTGATCAAGTTGGGAAAGATTTCGAAAGCGGCGAACTCGTCATTGGGCGAGAGCAACGGGTGGGCTTCTGAATTACCCTTGGTCTGGTGGACTTCGGTCAACGGCTCATTCAGGTTCTGACGTCTCGCATACTGCGCATCGATCTTCCCGCCTTTGAGATACTTATACGGCGAATACATCCATCCGTCGGAGAGGTTACCGTTGTGAGGAATGGCGAAGGTCTCGATACCCGCGGTGCGCTGTGTCTCGAGATAGGTCCACAGATCTTCCGGCAGGTATGAGTCGAAGGACGAGAACGGTGTCAGCGGCGGCTTGTTCTTGAAGAAGACGTTACGGTGCATGTTCACGGATTGCCAGTTTGAGGTCCACTCGAAGGAGATCATGGCAGTGAACTTACCGGGGTCATTAAACTTGTTTGCCGTAGCAACGAACTTATCCCAGTAATGTACCCGGAGTTCAGGTGTGACATATTCCTTAATCGGCTCTCCTTTACCCATCGAACCGATCAGCGTCGTGACGGCAGCTTTGGCTGCTGCCGGGTCCGTGCGCGCCTTCATAAGCTCCTTGCCAATTGGTGTCTTGGAGAGCGGGTTCTTGGGATTGGGCAGATCTTTGAGGACACCGTAATATTCCGCGTGATCTGTGATCGCGACGAAGTCGTAGGGCGTGCGGCGCTTCATCTTGATGCCGTTGGTGTTGAGTGTAACCTCTTCGCCCCGGCCGAAACGGTAGGCCTGCTCCCAGGTCTGGGTCACGCCGATTGTGAAGGCGTCGAAGGAGTTTCTGGTGTGCATGTGCTGCTCGCCGAAGTAGAGGTTCTTGAGCGGGTTGGGTTTTTTCGAATCGCGCCCCGGTTCACCCACTGGGTCCTTCGCCCAGGCCCCTGACACCAACAGCACTGAGCCTAATAAAAATATTGCGATGATTCCAATTATAGTTTTCCTCCTCATAGTTTTTCTCCTTTCTTTGCTTGGTTATGAAGTTAACTGCTTGCACAACAATTAATCAGGTTTTCTCTTTATCACCTCCTTCTTTCCAGTCTTATTTTTAACATCGATATTACATTCACATAGGGCGGATTACGCTTCGCTAATCCGCCCTACACGGGCTCTTTTCAGGATGTCGATCTGCCGTCGTGCAACATCAGAGCTGCGATTTATCAGGAACGACAGACAACAAT
>JAFDKH010000431.1 GCA_019307065.1 Deltaproteobacteria bacterium | reverse complement strand
AGGAATCAAATCTGATTGAGACAGTGCGGGAGGCGTGCGAAAAGATCGCCTGCGCTGAGAGGGACTTGTTGTTACTAGAGGGAGGCGGCAGCTTGCGGGAGGGCTACGTAGTGGGTCTGCCCACGCCAAAGGTGGCCAAAATCTTCGGTAGCGACGCGCTCGTCCTCGTTAAGTACCGAGACGAAGTGCGAGTCCTGGATGATGCACTCACAGCCCAATCCCGTTTGGGCGACCTGTTGTGCGGAATAATCATCAATCGTGTGCCGGAAGACGCTATTGGTTTTGTGACTGGCCTGGCCGAACCCTATCTGGAAAGGCGCGGGATTGCCGTATTGGGTGTGCTTCCAGAGGTACGCGGCCTCCAGGCGATAACGGTAGCCGAACTTGTCGAAGTCCTAAAGGCAAGAGTCCTAACGGAACATTACAATCCAGAAGCGTTGGTGGAAACGCTTACTGTAGGCGCGATGACGGCTGAGGCTGCTCTCAGCCGCTTCCGTACACAGACCAACAAGGCGGTTATCACCGGCGGTGACCGGGCCGATATTCAGTTAGCCGCGTTAGAAACCTCCACAACCTGCTTGATTCTAACGGGCAATATGCGGCCCAGCCCGCTAATCGTCAAACAGGCCGATGAATTTGGAGTCTCTATATTACTAGTGCACACAAACACAATTGAAACGATCGAAACGATCGAGCGTATTTTCGGCAAGACTCGCTTAGGACAAAAAGCAAAATTGGAACAGTTTGAAGCCTTGATGGCCGAACACGTTAACTTAGATCGTCTGTATCAGAAGCTAGGGCTGGTTCGACGTTCTTGAGCAGCAGGTAGGTGATCGAGTCTTTTCGCTCTTGATATCCGCTGCACCGTAACTCGGTTCAAATCTATCGAGCAATAGTGACAGAGCACATCCAGTCAAAGATTCACAAGCTTGGGTTGAGCAGAGCGCAACAGGATAATTGCCGTCGACGGAACTAGGGCAATAGTGGAGAGTGATTTTGTTTTGAGGATCCTCATTTTTCTGCTATTCATTCTCATGATGCTCGTCAGGGCGTACTATGGTGTGAAGTCCCGGCGCAGAGGCGACCGTAGTTGGCAGGCCGAAACCGAGGCTGTAGACAGGGAAAGACGATGGAGCATCTTCACCCGCGGGTTTCTGTTCTTGGACATGCTGTTAGTTGAAACTTTGTATGCAATCAACCCTGATTAGCTTAGCCGATTTGCCTTTTCTCTACCTACCTGGTCTCGTTCGAGTTGGCCTGTGCAAGCGCTTGCTGCCCTTTCGAACGCTGTCCTGTATCGTCGAATCGGAATAGAAAAAAAGATGATGCTGGAGCAATTCGGCGAGGCGTATCGGGTTTATATACAATCCACGGGACGACTGCTACCGCTGATTGAACCCGGAGCCTATCGCGATCGCAATTGAACCTTGTGCTCTGGTTAACCACTCACGAGTGTGTGTAAAAAGTACTGCTAACACAGGCTCGTTTATGCAAGTAAATTGGGGGGCTGCCATTGGCCTCAGTTGCTCTTGATCAGTCACCGCATTGGTCACTTTAAGAGTGCTACACAAGCCTAAGGAAACGATAACTGAACAGTCAAACGTGAACGATAAGCATCCTGCCGGGTCATGTTTGTAATAAGGATAATATATCTATTGACAAATAGTCATTAGTTGTGTATCCTCTGGGTGGAAGTTGATATTTGCGGAGAGAAGCGACATTATGCCTAGAGGAAGAGGTAGAGGAAGGAGACGTCGACAACGGGTGATGAGCTTTTTACAGCCGTGCCTGTTGTTCATGCTAACTCGCGGAGAAGCCCATGGTTACAGTCTGCTCGACGATCTAGATGAGTTTGGCTTCGATCGCTATCAGTTTGATCCCAGCCTGGTCTACCGTGCTTTGCGCAATATGGAAGAGTCCGGCTGGGTGAGTTCTCGATGGGATGACCAAAGTCAAGGTCCCCAAAGGCGTGTCTATCAAATCTTGCCGGAAGGGAAATCGCACCTGGTTATTTGGATCGATGATTTGCACCGCATGCGTGAGGAAATAGATCGCCTGCTGAAAACTTACGAACAAGAGACCGACAAAAAAACATTAAACTAATTCTTGAATTTGTTACCCAAAAAGGAGATAAAAAATGCCATTCAGAGATAAAACAGGCCCAGAAGGAAAAGGTCCAATGACCGGCCGGGAAATTGGATATTGTGCTGAAGCGAGTGTCCCAGGAAAAATCACACCTCTAGGCCGTGGCTTCGGACGCGGTCGAGGAGCTGGGCGTG
>JAFDKH010000430.1 GCA_019307065.1 Deltaproteobacteria bacterium | reverse complement strand
CGCCGGTGTAAATCCCGCCTCTAAAAGCACTTCAAGGCAACTGCGAGTGATTCGATAGCGACTTTCGATGTTCTGGTATGGGTCGGTCAATATCGGACTCAAACGGACAATCCCGGGCCTGTGGTCGGCCACCTCGCGCTTCAGCACTTCGGCAGCATTTACTTTGACATCGACATAGTTGCCCCAGGCTAGCTGTGGAAGACCTTCGAGTTTGCGTGAAAAATCCGCCCGGTCGATCACGTAGCAGAAGGGACAGCCGATCATGCAACCGACGTAGGGATTGATGTAGTAATGGTTTTTACCCTCAGGGATCAAAACCCGATCGACGTTGATTTCCCTGACCACTCGCTTGCGACTGGTCGTTGGCCGTTCGAAAATCGGCAGGCTACTCTCACGTTGCCTGACAAGCCCGACCAGGGCATCAACCATATTTCGGTCTTCGGCAGTCAAAGACTGGTTGGCTTCGAACTGCCGGCGGGCACAGACATTGAATTTCTCAGTCCGGGCGTAGCAATCATTGTCTTGGTTGTGTTCCTCTAATTCGATCAATATGTATGTGGCTTTTCGATGAAAAGTGAGACTGATACCCTGCTCTGGGTCCCAACCGACTAGTTTCCAGGCCCAATTGGGTCTTGGCCCCAACAGCGGCGCCAGCAGGTCGCTGACGATGCTGTCAATGTGTCTTGAGGCTGGTTTTTTTTGATCAGTCATGCTTGTTGGCCTGTTTTTCGAACACATAGAAACCCGGGCAGGCAACCAAGTAGGCGCACTCCCGGCAACGCTCGTCATGTTTTCGCCGGCCGGCCAGGAAATCCTGTAAATTTTCTCCATGCTGACCGACAAAAACCATGTCGCGACCGGCTTTTCCAAAATCCAAGGCCGCTTTTTCCTCGAAACCAGGAAGAAAACACGGTGGACAATTGATCACCTGGATGTGCATATTGCCGGGTGGTCGGGAAAGCAAGCTGCCAAGCAACGCAGCCAGCTTGGCCCTTTCGGGGACCTGGTCAGCTTGTGCGCGGCCAAAAGGAGTAACTACTTGAAGGTTCCAACGCCTGATCCCTCTCTTACTCAACATTTCACCCAGGCGAGCACAATCGGACAGATTGTCTTTGAGTAAAGTTGTATTGACCGCCAGGCGATCCGGGTCTTTTATAAATCTCAGAAGATTGTCAATTCCGGCAAGTGTCTGAGCATAGCTGTCGGGGCTACCAGACAGCAAAGCTTGCAGATCCGGCTTTGCTGCGTGCAAAGAAACCAGAATCTCGTCGACGCCCGAGTCAATCAGACGTTTCGCATAGGCCCGATAGCTGGCCCGGCGTCCATTGGTTATAAGAGAAATCTTACGAAACCCCAGTTGTCGGCCTTGTTCAATCAACTCGAATAAACCGGGATGCAGAGTAGGCTCTCCTCCGTCAATATCCAGTAATTCGAAACCTTGCCGGCGGTATCGTCCCAGGGCCACAGTCACTGCAGCAATATCGGCATCCTCTTTCGGTCGATCACCGACAGCACAAAAAATACAATGGTTGTTGCAACGATAGGTAAGGTTAACAATGACTTTTCTCTGCCTGGTTGGATCAACGGTTTTTACAAAATTATCTGCAGCAATTTTCAGGAACTCCGGGTTGAATTGTTCGGTCTCAATGATGCTACCCTGCTGAAAACAAGCATGAATATCGTCGGGTTCATCCACCAAAAGCTGCTTCTCTTTGCATAATTTATCCAGTTCTGAACCAGCCAGCGGTGTCGCGAATTGAAGCAGCGCCTGAGCTCCAAATTTCTCAAACAAGTGTTTAGCCATCAGTAATGTGGCGTTGATTTCTTGTCTGGACTCGCCTGGAATTCCAATCATGTAATGAATCTGCAAAGGAACTTCTTGTCGGCGGCACCAATCGGCAACCTTTTCAACCGCGGCGGGATCGAGGTTCTTGCCCAAGACTTCATTCTGAACCCGCAGGCTGGCACTTTCCAGCGATACTTTGATTGAACTGGTCAAGTGCTTCAAGCGTTTTATCTGCTCTTCGTTTATGCAGTCAGCCCTGAGTCCATTTGGAATTTCCAGCCGCAGGCGAAATCTTTCAAAAATTGAAAGCAAAGCATCGAATCGCCGACTATCAATGTTTACAACGTCATCGAGGACAACTATGCGCTCAGTCGAGTAATCCTTGACCCACTTGGCGATCCACTCCTCAATCTTTTCGATCGCTACCGTACGCACCTTGCGGTTATTTTTTTCCAGTCCGGGATTAGATGTGCAGAACAAACAGCCATAGGGACAGCCTC
>JAFDKH010000429.1 GCA_019307065.1 Deltaproteobacteria bacterium | reverse complement strand
ATGGCGGCTATGGCAAGTTGTGTCCCGGCCATTTCAAGGTCGACTTCTTGGCGCGCAGACCATTTAAGGGTTTTTAGCGGCGTATCGTCGCCGTTGCCGGCATCGCCGTCATTGTCTCCGTTGCCGGCGTCGCCGTCGGTCGTCCCGTTATTCGAACTGGAACAAGTCGCCAGCGCTATTGTCAGGAGTGCTACGAAAAACAGACTGTACCAACGTGTCCATCTGAAATGTTGCATGTCTTACCTCCGAAGGCGGCAAGTGAAAAGTCTAATGACCCATTCTAGCGCTTGTCACTAGATGCGGTCAATCTCATGATCTGGTTTTATTGCTGCAAGTTTCTTGCCAGATATTATCCGGCGTTGACAGCGTCGAAGTTGGTAGGCATGATCGTTTCGGTAAAAAAAAGAAGTTACAACCAGAGGGAAATAGATGACCAAATTTGCAGGCAAGCGCACTTTGCTCACTTCCCGGGATGGCCAGACCGATACCATGGCCTACTACAAGTACAAGCTTGTAGTGGTTGAGGGGCCGTCAGAGAGTCATGAGTTCGTAATGGATCGGGATGTCGTTAAAGTCGGATCGAGCCGGGACAATGATCTGGTGCTCGATCACGAGACGGTATCACGCAATCATTTCGAGATACGTGTCACCGAAGAGGGACACTTGATCCGCGATCTGGAAAGTACCAACGGCACCGACGTGGAAGGCTGCCGCATCGTCGAGGCTTATCTGCATGCCGGCGCGAGAATCGGGGCCGGCGAAGTAGTTCTTGTCTTCCAGCCCTTGCGAGAGAAAGTCGAAGTTCCGCTCAGTCCGCACAACTCATATGGCGGGATGCTCGGGCGCAGTCTCAAAATGCGGGCCCTGTTTCATATGGCCGAGCGAGTGGCTTCGCGGGATACCACGGTTTTGATTACTGGAGAAACCGGGACGGGCAAGGGGCTTTTAGCCGAAGAGATTCAAATTCAAAGCCCGCGTTCAGAGGCTCCATTCGTGGTGGTCGACTGTTCGACTATTCCGGCCCACCTGATGGAGACCGAATTGTTCGGACACGTCAAGGGAGCTTTTACCGGAGCGATCAGTTCTCGTTCCGGGGCTTTCGAAGAGGCTCACAAGGGCACGATTTTTTTCGATGAGATTGGAGAATTGCCTTCCGCCCTGCAGCCGAAACTCCTGCGCGTATTGGAAAAGCGTGAGGTCAAGCGGGTCGGTCAGACGGAAACGTTTCCAGTCGATGTACGCATCATTGCGGCAACCAACCGTGAACTCAGGGCCGAGGTCGAGGCCGGTAATTTTCGCGAAGATCTTTATTTTCGCCTGAGCGTTTTCGAGCTCAGGATTCCACCGCTTAGAGACCGTAAAGAAGACATTGAATTCTTGGCCAAAGAGTTTATCCGTTCGATGTCTGAAGGGGCTCAGCGCCGTTTCGGAGAAGATGCCATCCGGTTTCTGAGTAGTCATGACTGGCCCGGCAACGTCCGTGAATTGCGCAATATCATTGAGCGAGTGGTGCACCTGGTCGATGACAATATCATCGATGCGCCTTCGATCATGTCGACTTCGATCACCGGGGTTGGGCCGGCACCCGACAGCGGTAGTTGGGGAGGGCGCGGCAAGTACTCTTTTCAAAAGGCCCGTGAAATGGCCGAGCGAGAATATCTGGTCGATCTTTTACGCCGGCACGGCTTCAATGTGACAAACGCTGCCAAGACTGCCGACATTCACAGGCAGAGCCTTCATCGACTCTTGCGAAAGCACGGCCTGAATGCCTCAGAGCTTGAATCAGACGCTGAAACCTGATTGCTTCACTGTAACCTCTTGTAATTACTTTTCTATCGTCTCTTTCTCGACCTGTCCTGATTTCTTTTCCGCGAAATAACCCCGAAGTGAAACCCTCACGTTTCACAAGTCCGCCTCTGACGGTCGACCATTTCAGGTTATTTGCCTGTATTTCAGATGGTTAGCAATTCAGTCTCTGCTGGCACGCCATTTGCTAATCTGATGCTCGGATAGGGAAAGGAGGCAGTAATGAATAAGATTATCGTTGTTCTATTAGCAGTGGGTGTAGTTTTTCTTTTTGCAGTTCCTGCTTTAGCACAAGCTCCCGGAGAGTGCACAGGTGGAATGTGCGGCACTCCAGATGAATCGGGAGGCAGTCCTTGTGTGGACGGGGTTTGTGCCGGCTGCGGCTGCGGTTGCGGCAGTATCTTGATTGCCAACACCGACCTGGGCGACACCTATCAGTATGCCGATGACTACGATGAGGACGGGATCGAAGACGATTACGACAACTG
>JAFDKH010000232.1 GCA_019307065.1 Deltaproteobacteria bacterium | reverse complement strand
GGACTCGCAACACAGGAAGGACAAGAGGCTTTCTGTGTCAGCGACAACGGGGTCGGCTTCGACATGAAGTACGCCCACAAACTGTTCGCACCGTTCCAGCGCCTGCACGCCATGAATGAGTTCCCGGGTACCGGGATCGGGCTGTCGCTTGTCCAGCGGATCGTCGCCCGGCACGGCGGGAAGGTGTGGAGCGACAGCGAAATCGGACGGGGCACGGCCTTTTATTTCACGCTCGGCGAGCGAGTAGGAGGAATGCAATGAAACAACCTTTGAAGGTGCTGATTGTAGAGGACTCCGAGAACGACGCGCTTCTCCTCCTGCGTGAGTTGAAAAAGGAGGGGTTCGATCCGGCCCACAAGAGAGTCGAGGACCCGGCTTCCATGGCCGGGGCCCTGGACGAGGAACAGTGGGACGTCATCCTGTGCGACTACTCGATGCCGCAGTTCAGCGCCCCTGACGCACTTGAGCTCTTACGAGAGAGGGGGCTCGATGACCCCTTCATCGTAATCTCGGGAACCATAGGTGAGGATGTGGCGGTAGAGACAATGAAGGCCGGCGCGCATGACTACCTGATGAAGGGTCATTTGACGCGGCTGGGTGAGGCCATCCGACGAGAGATGAAGGAAGCCGACAACCGCCGGAAGCGCAGGCGGGCAGAAGCCAAGATCGAGCACTTGAACCGTGTGCTTCTTGCCGTCCGCAACGTCAACCAGTTAATCGTGCGCGAAAAGGATCCCCAGAGACTAATCGAGCAGGCCTGCCGGTTCTTGATCGAGTCTCGTGGATATCGGGGGGCGTGGATCGTGTTGCTTGACGAGTCGGAAAAGCTCGTTTTGGCTGCCCAGGCCGGGTTCGGCGAGGCTTTTGCGGGCGTGCTAGAACAATTGAACCGCAGAAAGCTGCCTGGTTGCGGCAGAGCCGCCCTTGACCAGCCGAATGCCCTCGCCGTTACAGATTCCCAGACCACCTGCTCGGATTGCCCACTGTGGACCGATATCAGTGATTTCGGATCACTGACCGTACGAATTAGTCATGATGACAAAGTGTACGGCCTGCTGTCTGTGAATTTTCCCTTAGGATTTATAGAAGATGACGACGAGAAGGGGCTGTTCGAGGAGGTGGCCGGAGACATAGCGTTCGCCCTGTATAACTATAAAATCGAAGAAGAGCGCAAGCAGGCCGAGGAAGCTTTGCGAACCTCTTCTTTGGCTACTGAAACATCGATGAATGGGATCTTTGCGGCAGACATAAACGGGATGATTACATATGCAAATGCTGCTGCGGTGAAGATGTGGGGGTATAAAAGCGCCAAAAAAATGGTTGGCACCAATGCCATAGAATACTGGACTATATCAACCCAGGGGAAAGCCAGGGACATGATGATGGTATTATTAAAAGAAGGTCATGTCTCAACTTCGGGCGAATTGACAGGAAGAAGACTGGACGGAACTGAATTTATTGTCGATTCTAATTCAGTCCTACTCAAAGATGACAAAGAAAAACCAGCAGGAATGATAGGCTCCTTCTCAGACATCACCGAGCGCAGGCAGATGCAAGCCAGCCTGGCCCAGTCCGACCGGCTGGCCAGTATGGGCATGCTGGCGGCCGGCGTGGCCCACGAGATCAATAACCCGCTGGCCTACATCCTGTATAACTTAGAGAGCCTGACCGATGACCTGCCGCGGCTAATTACGAGTCTGCACAAGTGTCAGGACTTCATCATTCAGCGGCTTGGATCTGAAGAGTGGGCAAAACTGATGGGCGCGGACCTGGAGTACTTCAATCCGCTGATGCTCGACGATATACAGGATCGCTTCAAGGACGCCATGGAAGGCTCCTATCGAATCAAAGATATTGCCCGGGGCCTGGGGACCTTCTCGCGAGTGGAGCAGGACCGCCTGGTGCCGGTCCATCTGACACACGTGATCGAAGTCGCTATCAACATGGTCTTCAACGAGATCAAATATCGGTCCCGGCTGGTCAAGGATTACGGCGAAGTATCCACAGTCCTGGCCAACGACGGCCGACTCTCCCAAGTTTTCTTGAATCTGTTGGTCAACGCGGCCCATTCCATAGACGAAGGAGATGTGGAGGGTAACGAGATTCGCATAAAGACGTGGCAAGCAGGCGACCAAGTCTACGCCGAGGTGCATGACAGCGGCAAAGGAATCGCGAAGGAACACATCGGCCAGCTGTTCGAGCCATTCTTCTCTACCAAGAAGATCGGGGTCGGAACCGGGCTCGGCCTGCCGATCAGCAAGAACATTATCGAAGGCTATGGGGGCGCTATCGAGGTCAAGAGCGAAGTCGGCCGGGGCACCAGCTTCATCGTGCGCCTGCCGGTCAGGCAGGCCCAAGAACCCGCGCAGGCGAAGCCGGCCAGCGAGCCGCCCGCCGAACCCCTTGTGAGCGGTCGCATCCTGGTCATCGACGACGAACCGGGCATCCGCTCCAGCATGAAGCGCATTCTGAGCGAGCACGAGGTAGTCGAAGCCGCGTCAGGCAACGTGGGCCAGAGGATCATTGAAGACGACCAGGCCTTCGACCTGATCCTGTGCGACCTGATGATGCCGGTTGTATCGGGCGTAGAGTTCCATGAGTGGCTTGTCGAAAGGTACCCCCGGCTGGCCAAGCAGGTAGTCTTCATCACCGGCGGCGCATTCATCCCGAAGATCCGAGAGTACTTAGCCAAAGTGGACAACCCCCAGTTGGAGAAACCCTTCGAGTCAACCGACTTAAAAAAGTTAGTGTCTGAGTTGATCGTAGCCCATCGAGCAAAGACCTAAGCAACCGGCCTCTACAATAATCACAGCCTGGCTCTGTTGAGCCTCAAAGCATTATCGGCTGTGCGGGTGTCAGATATACACAATCTTCATGCGGCATACCCCCTGGAACCGGGTTGACGTGTCAGGAACGAAACCGCGACTAGAAAATCTTCGGGCTCAAAGGGAAAGGTAAAGACGTATGCACCACCGATCCTTCTTGCGTCTTGTGCAAGATGCCGTCTGTTTTTTGAATCAAAAAGAATGAATGGAGTTGCCCAGCCTGCGTATCGCAGATCTGCCAGAATATCGATCCCCTTTCTACCGGGAGCACAAATGTCTGCAACAACCAAATCCGGTAACCGATTTCCGTCAATCAGGCAGTCAGCCAGCCACTCCAGAGCATCCAGGCCGTCTTCAAAGGCCGTAATACGATGACCCTCTGCGGTGAGGACTGTCTGCAGCATGCTCTTGAGCTGGATATCGGGATGTATGATCAAGACCTCAGCCGGTACATGCAATTTATATGAGAGATAAGGATTGAAGGCTGGCGTGACCGCTGGAATTCGTTGGGCTAATGGGCTGCTTTCTTGGGAATGGCTCATGGAATACTGTTAGAGCAATATGTGTGCCGTTTTCTGCAAGTGCGGAACATCGATGAAATGTTGGATATTTTGGACTGGTGACCAAGATCATGCCGCGCTAGATTGATCGTTTTGAGGAATACTATCCGACAGGCCTGCTGAATAAACTGCAGTTTTTCCCAATCGCGAGTAATCCCAGGAGTGTAGAATATTCTTAAACACATAGTGTAGATTAGTCTACAATTCCGCGTCGGGGACAGCTGATCACAATCATAAAAAGCATAAAATACAGCATGATACGAAAATCAAGGCCTTGGCACGGCGATTGCTCTTGATTTGCCTCAATAGTGAGTCTTGCTGTAGTCGACTCATGGCTGGTTTGATTGGGAGACAATACAATGAAGAACCTCACTTACTATAATAGATTCGGGCAATTGAGTCTACTTGCGGCTGTGCTAGTCGTTTTGGCCGTACCGCTGCCGAGCTATGCATCTGAAAAGCCGGATTTACCAGAAGAACTGGCCACCCGGGCGATTATCGCGAATCCTGCAATCAAATCGGTAGAGCGGCAAATCGAGGCGCTTTTACACAAAGTCGATTCAGTCCAAGTGTGGAGTGACCCCGTGCTGGCCGTCGACTACCTCAATGTTCCCTGGGATAGTTGGTCGCTTGGCGACACGCCCATGTCCGGAGTTCAGTTCAAGCTCAAACAGACATTTCCCCTGCCTGGAAAAAATGATCGCAGACAGGCGGTAGCCCAGGGAGAGCTGAAGGTAAAAAAGTGGGAACTTGCCGAGCGCAAAAACAAGCTGCGGGCGATGGTCAAGCAGGCTTTTTGGAAGCTTGCTTTGGTGAGGGAACTCAAGAGAATCACCTCTCGCCACATAGATCTGTTGGGCCAACTGGTCGTTGTCGTCAGAGTGAAGTACCAGGTAGGCAAAAGCGGTCAACACGATCTATTGCGGCTCGAGGTACTCAAGAAGAAACTAACCGACGACCTTGGTGATTTTGTTAAACGGGACAAGCAACTTACCGCGGCGATCAACGCAGCTCTGCACCGAGACCGGGCAACACCGATCGAGACACCAAATAAGCTCGAGTTGCCTCAGGCCCGTCTGAAACTGACCGGCTACCTGCGCCTAGCCGAGCAAAACAGGCCGCTTTTGAAGCAGACCCTGGCTATGTCCGCATGGCACCGCCAGGCTGCGGATGCGGCCGCTTACGAGCGCTGGCCGGACATAACGGTTTGGGCTGGCTACCGTATTCGATCAGCTGCCGGTGCGGATCCGAGTACGGATTTCTTCAGTGTTGGGTTGGCGATTCCGTTGCCATTCGACTATACCAACCGCCATGAAGCCAAAGAAGCCGAGCACCTTTCCAATGCAAGTGCTGCTGATGAGGCAAAACGATCGATCTTTGACGAAATTAGAGCCGCTTTGGAAACCGCTTTGGCCGCATGGGATCGGGCGGCCCAAAAGGTGACCACCTACCGAGAGGTGCTCATTCCAGAAGCGGATAAAACACTGAAGGCTACCCTGTCCGCCTACACTTCGGACAGGGCTGACTTCACGTCACTCTACCAGGCAGAGCTTCAATTGTTGGAGTTCGATCGCGCAATCCAAATCGCCGAAATAACAGCTCAGCTCGAACAGGTGCGCGTAGAACTGGAAGTCGGAACTCGATTACACACTGTGAACAGTGAGGTGCAAAGATGAACTCAATACAAAACATTCCGAAATTGGTTTTGGTCGTACTAAGCGCACTGGTCGTCGTAATTGCCGTCTTTGGGATCTATCCCCATAACCCAACTGCCGCGCAAGCTGCCGATACCTACGCAAAACAGGGAAAGAAAAAAATCAAATACTGGGCGGCGCCCATGGACCCAACCTACATCCGCAATCAACCAGGAAAATCCCCGATGGGCATGGATCTCGTTCCCGTATATGAAGACGAAGAAGGCAGCCGCTCTTCAGCTAGCGTCATTAAAATTGACCCGGTCATGGTTCAAAACATGGGAGTCCGCGTGGTCGAATTAAAGCGCGGATCGATCTCGCGTAAAGTACGCACGCTTGGCGAGGTGGAAGTAGCCGAGGACCAGCTATCAGTGGTCAATCTTCGGTTCTCCGGCTGGATAGAAAAGATCTACGCGGACGAAACCGGTCAGGCGGTCAAACGCGGACAGGCCCTGTTCTCGATCTATTCTCCTGAACTGCTGTCTGCTCAGAAAGAATATCTACTGGCCTATAACGCCAGTGGAAAGAACAGTGCGTTAGCCAGGGCGGCCGCGGATCGTGTCCTGCTCTGGGGCATTCCTCGTTCAGTCTTAGACAAGGTTGTGGCTGCACAGAACGTGGATCGCAACCTGGTTGTGCGTGCTCCCCGTTCGGGTTTCATATTGCACAAAACCGTGGTTGCGGGAGCCCGAATCAAGGCCGGCAGCGACTTGTACCGGATAGGCAACTTGAAAAAGATTTGGGTGATTGCCGAAGTCTACGAATTCGACGCCCCCTGGATTCGAGTAGGACAAAAGGCAACCATGGAGCTCTCTTTCCAGCGAGGCAAGACCTTCGAAGGCATTGTAAACTATATCTACCCGACCTTGACCAAGAAGAGTCGAACCCTGAGGGTGCGGCTCGAGTTTCCCAACCCCGGTATCGGGCTCAAGCCGGGCATGTTTGCCACCGTACGGATTGAGGCTCAGCGGAAAGACGACGTGTTGGTCATTCCCACCGAGGCCATCATTCACTCCGGCGAGCGGCAGATCGTATTCGTAACCAAGAAAATCGGAAGATACGAGCCGCGAGAAATCGTGACCGGTCTTGTTGGGGATGACCGGAGAACCGAAGTGCTGTCGGGATTGATGGCCGGCGAAACCGTAGTCACCTCCGGACAATTCATGCTTGATTCCGAGTCACAGCTGCAAGAAGCGGTACAAAAGTTACTCGCGGCAAGACTGCAAGCCAAAGAGGCCGGCCTGAAGACGTCGACTACAGAACATAGGCATGCTGAAGACGAAGATCGAGGAACCAGCTACTGGACTTGTGGAATGCATCCCAACATTGTTCAAGAAGGTCCCGGCAGCTGTCCCATTTGCGGAATGAATCTAGTGGAGAAGAAACAGTGAATATTATTCAGCCAGTCTGAGCAGCCACAGGGAAGGAGCAAGCCATGATCGAAAAAATTATTGAAGGCAGCGTCAAGAATCGATTCTTTGTCGTTATTGTGACTGGGATCGTGATTGCGGCCGGCTTGTGGTCCATGCTCAAAACACCCGTGGATGCCATCCCCGATCTCTCCGATGTGCAGGTGATTATTTTCACTAAATACCCGGGTCAAGCGCCCCAGGTTGTGGAAGATCAGGTCACCTATCCACTCACCACGGCCATGCTTTCTGTTCCTTATGCCCAGACCGTGCGTGGATATTCTTTCTTTGGATTTTCTATGGTTTACATCATCTTTGAAGACGGAACCGATCTCTACTGGGCACGTTCTCGGGTACTCGAGTACCTCAACTTCGTTCAGGGACGACTCCCCCAGGGCGTCACTCCGCAGCTTGGACCGGATGCAACCGGAGTCGGGTGGGTATACATATACTCGTTGATATCTGACAAACACGATCTGGCACAATTACGCTCTATTCAAGATTGGTACCTTCGCTATGCACTAATGAGCGTCAGCGGGGTGGCCGAGGTCGCATCGGCGGGTGGTTTCGTCAAGCAGTATCAGGTCGAAGTAGACCCGGAAAAGTTGCGGGCATTCGGCTTGAGCCTCCAGGCGGTCAACAAAGCCATCAAGCGGTCCAATATCGATGTCGGGGGTCGGCTGCTCGAGATGGGCGAGACCGAGTATATGGTCAGAGGCAAGGGATATATCGGCTCGATCGAGGACCTCGAAAATGTTCCGGTGGGAGTCGACAAGGATACCCACACGCCGATCATGTTAAACCAGGTGGCCAATATCCAGATCGGACCGGAAATCAGGCGCGGCGTTATCGAGATGAACGGCGAGGGCGAGGCAGTTGCCGGCATTGTGATTATCCGTTTTGGCGAGAATGCGCTCGAAGTGATCAAGAAAGTCAAGCAACGTCTCGAAGAACTCAAGCCGGGGTTGCCTGAAGGAGTCGAGATCCATACCTCTTATGATCGTTCGGGCCTGATTCTCAGGGCCATCGATACCCTGAAAAACAAACTGACCGAAGAAATGATCGTGGTTGCGATTATCATTATTCTCTTTTTACTCCATTTTCGATCAGCGTTTGTAGCCTTGTTCACGCTTCCAGTCGGAATCCTGATGAGCTTTATCATCATGAAGCTTCTTGGCATCAATGCGAACATCATGAGCCTGGGCGGCATAGCCATCGCAATTGGAGTCATGGTGGATGCTTCGGTCGTCATGGTCGAGAATTTACACAAACACAAAGAAAGAGACCATGGGCTCACTCAAAGTGAACTCGTGATTCGAGCGGCCAAAGAAGTGGGCCCGGCCCTCTTTTTCTCGCTGGTGATCATTACAATCAGCTTTTTACCGGT
>JAFDKH010000065.1 GCA_019307065.1 Deltaproteobacteria bacterium | reverse complement strand
TGGGCCGCAAGAGGGTTTACAGTATAAACTGTCGGTGGCAATTCTTCATCATCGTCAAGATCTTGATCAATCGGATCTTGTTCCGGCTCGGGATCAAAAGCATCGGTTGCTGGTGGCGGGTTGCTGTCCCAGCCAGGCCACTGAATTTCCTCGGTCGGTACTCTGGCAAACTCTTCATCCGATTGCTGGTCAGGCTTGGACTCGTCCCAGGGATTGTCCGCCTCTTGATCTTCTGAATCTGCCAGATCCATGCTTTGGGCCATGTTTTCTTCAACTGAGATCGGTCTGGTTACTTGTCTTAGATCGTCAGCCTGATCGATGGAACGAATCTTGTCTTCGAGGCTGAGAATGCGCTGATCTGAAGCATCCAGGTCTTTTCCCTTATCAAGATAGGGAAAAGCAGCTTCTGCGAGGCCGGCCTCGACCAGGAAATGGCCGATCTCGGCCAGAAGACCGACATCATTCATCTTCAAGGTACAGGCTCTTTCGAAAGCTTGTAAGCCTTCATCTCGTTTTTCTATATGAATGAGGGCCATACCATAAACGAGATGGCCCAGGAACAGGCCGGGATTATATCCGATGCCTCTTTCGCAGGCTTTTACAGCTTGCTCGGATCTGCCAAGAGCTATTAACACCTTGCATAAATCCGTGAACCGCTCGGAATCCGGCTGTTGTTTCAGTAGCTCTTCGAGCTGTTCAACTTCATTCTCCAGCTCGTGTTCTTCAGGCATGCAATTCTCCCAGAATCGGGAGACAGTCAAACAGAATCAAGCGGTTTTGTCAATTATGCTAAATTAGCCGGGGGGTTGAAAAAAACACCCGCCCCGGGGTTCTGCATCCCCGAAACAGGCGTTCAAATTGATTGCAGGGGACTTCTAGTCTTTCCATTATGCGTCCGAGAGGGATAGGCCACATTTACCAGCCCGTCTCAGTCTACCGTCCTTGTCACCCGGCCCGTCTCGCAACCTTCCTTGTCCCAATCGGATTCAAAGATGTATTATGTGTGCGTGCAAAGATGTTGTTGGCTTGTGGGATCTAAGAATCAAATCCCCTGCAATTCGTATTTCCTATATTTCCTGTGCTTACCAGCTGGCCACGAAAACACAGTCGTGGCCTCGATATTCTGATACTTCTTGCACTCGCAGACTGCTTGGTTTGCCGATGCTTTTCAATGTGCCTGCAAGGTAACCGGCCATATAGAAGCAGCGGCTTTCGGACGAATCGTTTTGATAACTTGTGCCATCAATAATCTTGAAAACAAGATGAGTGTTGGATTCCTGAATAATGCTGGCCATTCCCAGGCCGGTTTGCTTGCATTGAAAAAGGATATCGGTAAGGCCTTCTACTCTTTCAAGTTCTCCATCATGTTCGCCGCGTTTGTAGATCTCTTTTGGTGTCATGCCGTCACGGAACATTTTAGCCATTTTCCACCTCGTTGAAGAGATTTGAATTTGTCTATGTCGTTCCTGACGTCGAATTCTAGTTGCCGTACTGAATTTCGCCTCTTTGACTATTCCCGGGCCTCGGTATGGCAGTTTCTTTAAAACCCTGACACCTTTTGCTTCCATATTTGGCCTCCAAGTTGACAGAAATATCAGCAAGAAGCGTACCAATCAGGAGGATCATTGCCTACTTTCGCAATATGTTGTAAATACAAGCGAAATATGGATTTCAATAACATCACAATACCAAGTTGACTGTGAATTTGGGGTATTTTTACCACACAAGAACCGATTCTGAAATCGACATTTATGGGAATACAAGAATTTCTGCAACCCCTTGTTTCATATAAGATTGAAAAGACTCCCGATTTGCATGTGTAGGTCTAAGATGACTCCATTGAGGTATTTTTACCCCGTTTAATATCATGAGACAAAACGGCGAATGCCCGGGTCTGCTGAATGTATCAGGCCAAACAAGATACCGAATAGGAGGAGGATAATGATTCGTCAACGACTAGTAATAGCCTGTGTTGTAGGGCTTTTTTGCCCGAGCACCTTTTTAGGCTGTCAAGGCTACGCCTTCCAGGAGGTTCCCACATCTGTTGTGCAAAAGATTGTCTGGACAGATGATTTCCCGATTACCTCGATGGTTGACATTCTTTTCGTGATTGACAATTCGGGCTCGATGGCAGGTGAACAGCACCAGCTTGCAGAATCATTCAAGGTGCTGGCTGCTGGCCTTGAAGAAAATTTTGGCGACAAATATAGAATTGCGGTCATAACAACTGGAATGACCTCTCAAGGTTGTCAGCAGTGCAGCGTTGTTCCAGCGTCTTGCACAAACGAATCGGGCGAGAGCGGCGTTTTTCAGGACCTGATCGGCCAGAACCTCGGAACTCCGGAGGAGCCGAATTTTGTTTTCGAGGCCGACCCTAGTTGCCGCATTGTCACACCAGCAAATAAAGATTGTTTCTATGATGAAGAATCTCAAAAGGGTCTAGTGTTTGTGGGAGTGCTTGGTTGCGGCTACGAAAAGGGCCTGGCTTCGGTACGTGAAGCGCTGAGTCGAGCCATGTTAGACGGACCTAACTACGGGTTCCTGCGCCCGAATGCAACCCTGGCAGTGGTGGTTGTTACAGATGAAGATGATTGTGGCGAGGTCGGTGAAATTAACGAAGAGCTACCTGGGATCAGAGCCAGGGCCTGTTATTACGCTGCCAAGGAAGAAGGACCCGATGGTGATAGCATCGATCCCGAGGGCAAGCCCTATAGCTTGACACCGGTCGATGTCTATCACGACTTTTTGCAAAATCTCAAAGGCAACCGAACCGGGATGGTCAAGTTCGCGGCCATCGTCGGTATCAAGGACGTCAACGATCCCGAGACAACCACCATTGATTATCTTCAAGACGGTTCAATAGTAGATGTTTGTACCACCCCGGGCTGTAGTTCGGGCCAGTGTTCGGCTAAGCCGAGCACCCGCTATATCAGGTTGGCCCAGATGTTTGGAGGAGACGGTTTGCTGGCAACCATTTGCCAAGCTGACTTTTCGCAGACCATGTTGGATATTGTCGAGCTGGTCAAATGTCCCCGTGAATTCCTTCTTATGCAAGAAATTCTCGATCCTGACCTGGCCAATATTCTGATAAACGACGAGCCGGTTCCGCTGTATACGTGCAATGTTCCAGAGCTTTTTGAAGAATGTGCCGGGGTCGAGGATAACTCTTGTTCTGTTGGAGAATGCGTCAGAAGTTGGGTTTTCAATCCGCCCAGCGATCCGCCAGATCCAAACTCCCCGGGCGGAACGATTTCTTTCGCCGATCACTACAAGCCCTGCGACCTTTTCGAAGAAGGCCAGCAAGTCCACATTGAATTCGTTTACGTGCCTGTCAAGCCTGAATAAAACTACGATTCTTATATTGACGTAGACTCTGTAATAGGTTGATAATAGAGTTAGTTCAGGATTTTATGGAGGCACAAATGTTCAGAAAATTCGGATTGACAGGATCGGTTTATCTGGCAGGTCTGCTGTTCCTAGGTTGCCAGAACTACGGTTTCGAGGAACTTCCCAGCTCGGTCATCAAAGAAAAACGCTGGACCCAGACAATCTCGATCTCGTCACAAGCCGATATCTTGTTTATCATCGACAACTCCGGCTCGATGGTTGGTGAGCAAGGCCAGCTAGGGGTTTCTTTTAATGCCTTTGCCCAGGTGCTGGACGAGAAATTCGGTGGTGAATACCAAATTGCAGTCATCTCAACCGGTATGGAATCTCCCGGTTGTCCGCCATGCAATGCCACTATTGACAAATCTTGCATGAACGAAACCGGCGAAAACGGCCGCTTTCAGGACAGGATTGGTTTCAACCAGGGCACGATCGATAATCCCGACTATGTTTTCGAGATGGACCCGGCCTGTGGCAAGGTTGTGATTCCGGCTACCAAGAATTGTTTTTATGATACCGATTCCTCTAAGGGTTTTTCACTAGTCGGCGTCAACGGTTGTGGCTACGAACGAGGCCTGGCGCCTATGCGAGTCGCCCTGGACGACCTGGCCGGCACCTATAACGCAGGCTTCTTGCGCAAAAACGCAACCCTGGCGGTTGTGGTCATCACCGACGAAGATGATTGCGGTCAAGTCGGCGATGTAACCGAAGGTTTGGGAGGGATTGCAGGTGATGCATGCTACTACGCCTCGAAAGGCGTCGATCCCGAGGGTGGCTTCACTGATCCTGAAGGCAAGCTCTATCGTCTGACACCTGTAGAAGACTACTACAACTTCTTGCTCGGTCTGAAAGACGGCAAGGAAGGCATGGTCAAGTTTGCAGCGATTGTCGGCGTCAAAGACATCAACGATCTTTCGACAACTACTATCGAATACACCTTTGATGGCAGCCGCTATACTGTTGACCAAACCTGCACCACGGCCGGCTGCACCGGGCTCTTCTGTTTCGCCAAACCCGGCACGCGCTATATCAAACTGGCTCAGTTGTTTGGGATCGGTCAAAACGGGTTCGTCGACACAATTTGCCAGACTGATTTTTCTGATACCATGGAAGCCCTGGGAACTTTTGTGGCCTGTCCCAAGGTTTTCTTGCTTTCCGAAGAGATTCTCGACCCTGATCTGGCCAATATCCTGATCAACGGTGAGGGAGTTCCGCGCTTCTCCTGCGACAAACCGGGTGAACTCGAAGAATGCAGCGGGCATGGCGACACCAGTTGCTCACAGGGCAGCTGTGTCGAAACCTGGTCTTACACTCCGCCCGACACGCCGCCCGACCCGGCTGCACTCGGCGGCACAATCACCTTCGCTGAACACTACGACCCCTGCGAACTGTTCAGCGACGGCGACCAGGTTCATATCGAATTGGTCTACGTTACTACTTGATTGCAAAACTGACTTAGCTGATCTCAAAGCCCCTTTGTTTTCTTTCATTTTTCTTGAAGAATTACCATCAAAGTAGTATAGCTGCGGTGAGCGGCTAATGCAGTTGACATTTCGTGCCAGCCGTCGTGACTCGACAATATGGAAGAAAAACGCGTTCTAATCATAGAAAACGATCCGGTCTTCGAGTCGGAGATCCGTGAACGGTTGCAGGCTGTGCAACTCGATGTCACTTCTGTGGCTGATGGCCACGAGGGAATCGATTCTGCCAAGAGCAACCCGCCCGATTGTATTCTCCTGGCCGCCGAATTGCCTGGCATGAGTGGCTATTCGGTCTGCAACCGCCTGAAAAAAACCAAAAAGCTCAAGGACGTGCCTGTCTTGATTGTTTCGACCGGGGAAACCCCCGAGACTTTCGAGCAACATCAGAGTCACAAGACACCGGCCGACGTTTACATGCTCAAGGATTCCAGCCCGGTTGTCACCGAGCAGCTTCTAACGCTTTTAGGAATGGGACGGGCCGAGACGAGCGCCGAGTCGGCGGTCGACGTCGAGCAGAGCTCCGAGCTCGATTCAGCGTTTGATTCGCTGACTGCCGAGCCAAGCGAGCAGCCCGATGATGAGGATCAAGAGCCGATTAAGTTCAAAGAAGTGGACGAACCGGAAGCGCTCGAAGCGCTCGAAGAACTGGAGCCGATCGAGGAACTCGAGCCGATAGACACGGAATTACCACCCGGAGTTACATCCGTAGAAGACGAGCCCGATTTCGACATGGCTTTCGATCATTTAACTGAAGCCAGCCCGCCAAAAGAAGAAAAAAAGACCCCACCGCCGCCGCCCAAGCGTAAGAAAAAAAAGCCGGCTGACAGTGAGGAAGAGTACGGTTTTGATAATAAACTCAATTTCCTGCGTAAAAACCTGAAGAAGCGCGAGCGTGAACTCAGTCAGGCCAACCAGGAATTCTCCAAGGCCAAGAAGCGCTACGATGATATCAACCGCACCCTGGCCGAGTTCAACGAGAAATACCGCAGCCTTGAAGAGACCTACGAGACCACCGAAAATGAAAGGGCCGGTCTGGCCGCGAAGCTTACGACTACTCAAGAAGAACTTGACGATGTGACCCACCAGCTGGAAAACAATGTCCACGAATTCAATAGTGAGCGACAGGCATTGCAAACCAGTCTGGAAGAACAAACCGGCAAAGCAAAAGTCTTGCAGGAGACCTTGCAGTTACTGAGTCAGAAAAAAGAAGAGGAAGGCCAAGAACTTCAGGAACTGGTTGAAGATTCACAGAAGAAAATCGAGATACTCCAAGAATCACTTGAGGAAGTAACACAAGAAAAAGAATCCCGCGACGAAGAGCTCAATCAGGAACTGGATGTCGAACGAGGTCGGGCTGACTTGTTGCAAGACTCGCTGGATGCCACCAGCCAGGAAAAAGAAAGCCTGGAGCAGCGAGTTGAACAACTCGAGGCGGCTTTACGTGAAGCGGCTGAGTTGCACAGCCAGTTGGAAGGGGCAAACGCTCAGGCTGCTGCTGCCAGCCAAGAAGAGATGCAAGCTTTGGTCCAGGCCAACCAGGACGAATTGACCCGGCTGAAATCCGAAGGGGACGGCGAGCGAACTAAACTCGAAACACAAATCGGTGAGCTGGCTCATGCCGCACAGGTGAGTGAACAGGAGCTCAACGCCAGAATTCAAGACCGCGAGCGCAACATTAGCATAATCGAAGATACTCTCGAGACCGTCAGGCGTGATCTCGGTGAAAATGTCGAAAAGCTGAGTACCGAGAATGAGAATCTTGAATCCAAACTGGCCGAAACCGAAGAGAAACTTTCTCAGACGGTTGCCGAAATGGCGGCGGAACGCAGCAGCCTGGAAGAACACCTGGGCGAAGTGGGCAGAAAAGGCCAAAGCCTGGAGGAGAAGCTCAACCAGTTGTCGGCAAAATCTCAAGAGGAGGTCAACCGGCTACAGGCTGAGATCGAAGAAGAGAAACAGCGTTTCATGGCATTGAAAAATTCCGTCGAAAGTACTTCAGACGAGCATGCCCGAACCGAACAAGAATACATGACTCAACTAGAGAGCAAAGAATCTGAATTGGTCCAGTTACGACAACAAGTCGAGGAGCAGTCGAGTGCCAGCCAGCAAAACCTGAGCGAACTACAAGACCGTTATTCGAAGGCCAAGAAGAAGATTGCCAGTCTGGAAGAACGAGTCGAATCGGCATTGTTGAAGGTTTCGAAACAGGAGAGAACATCCACCGAAAAGATTAAGAATGCCGAAGCTAAAACCAAGGAGTTGACCGCTCAGCTGGAACAATCGCAACAGCACTTTCAGCAGGTCTCCACCGAATTGGAAGAGATCAGGCAGTCACAAGAGTCATTGAGCGTCAGCGAGCAAGAGCTTACTCAATCCAACTTGCAAGCCCAGCAGACTATTGAACAGCTCCAGGCCGAGTTGCAAGGGCTGCATCAGGCACACAACAACGACCAAAGCCAAATCGAATCATTGACCGCCGAAAACCAGCAGACTATTCAACAACTCGAAAACCAGTTAGCCGAAAAGCAGGAGGTCACCTCCGATCTGGAAGAAGATCTGGCCATGTTGAGAGGCCAAATGGAACAAGCCAATGAATCCGAGATTTCTTCTCAAACCGCGATTGATGAAGGCCAGCGGAAGATAGCCGAGCTTGAAGATCGGATTGCACGCTTGCAAAAAGAAGGCAGCCAACAAGCCGACTCGACCGAGCAGTTGCGAGCGCAACACCAGCAACAAATCGAGGAACTGAAGTTAGAACATCAAAATGTACTGGCCGACGCCGAATCTCAAAGAAATCATGATATCGCGGCATTGCAAGATGAAATGAGTGAATCACTCGAAAAAGCCGACAAGGCCAAGACCAGCGCCCTGGAGAAACTAAAGGCGCTGAATGACAAGAAACTGGCGAAATATCAGGATGCCATTAAGCAAGCCAAGGATAAGTTCACTCAATTCAAGAAAAAAATGGAGACATCCAAAAAGGAAGAGCAGCGCTTGCGCATCAGAGAGAAGAAAGTAGTCGAAGCCCTGCAGCGAGCCCGCGATGTGATTAGTTCATTGAAGGGTAAAAAGTAGTTTCAGCGATTCATATATCTGCTCACTCACCATAAATATAGATGCCGGAATCAACTACAAATCTGAGTTTTTACAAGCGCTTCAGGTTTGAGTTTCTGGCGCTGGGGGGATATCTGGCGCTGACTTGTGTCTATGCCCACCGGGTGCTGGCTCACTTCGGCTCGCATATTGCCGGGCACGGCGGAGATGGTTGGCAGAACATCTGGAATATGTGGTGGTTCAAACACGCCCTGGCATCCTGGCAGTCTCCATATTTCACCGACATGCTGCATCACCCTTCCGGGATAACGTTGTTGTTTCATACTCTGAACCCTTTCAACTGTGCCCTGAGCCTGCCTTTCGATCTGATCTTCGGTCAGCCGGTTGCCTACAATATTGTTTTTATTTTCTCGTTCGTGGCGTCGGGGTTTACGATGTACCTGCTGGTAAAGGAACTCTACACCAATCGGGCGGCGGCCTTCATCGCCGGTTGTATTTTTACCTTCTCTCATTTCCATTTTGCGCATGCCCAGGGACACCTGCAGTTGACCGCCATGGAATGGTTGCCCTTGTTCCTGTACTATTTAGTGCGGGTTTGGCGCACTCGCAAACTGCGTGACGGTATCTTGATGGGTGTTTGCCTTACGTTGACAACTTTTTGCGCCATTTACTACTTCATGGCCGGGCTGCTGATTGCCTTTCTGGCCGGCCTGTACAAGTTGATTAGCGATCGAAAACGCGTCTTTGAGAAGAAACTCCTTTTAGGAATCGGCTCCGGGGTAGTTGTCTTTTTGGTAACCGGCGGAGTCCTCTTGATTGCCATGTTGATTAATTATCTCAACCTGGAGATGTTACCGGCACATGATTCAATTTACTGGTCGACCGATCTGCAGGCGTTTTTCATTCCGCCCTGGGTGTCTGCTTATGGGGCTGCTTTTGACGGCATCTGGAGTAAATGGACCGGAAATTCTGCAGAATGCAACCAATATTTGGGTTACTCGGTGATTGCTTTGGGCGTCATGGCTTTTGTTCTGATGAAAAAAGGCAGCCGTCCCTGGGCCTGGGCCGGGCTGATGCTGATCGGCATGCTGCTCTCGCTCGGCCCGGTTTTACACTGGGGCGGCAAGACAATAACTAATATCCCGCTACCCTACGGACTCTTTGAATTTATTTTTCCTTTTTTGAAAATGAGCGGGGCGCCTGTCCGTTGGCATATAATAACCTTGATCGCCAGTTGTATATTGGCCGGGGCCGGTCTGAGTGTAATTCTTGCTCGAGTCAAAGAGCGCAAGTTGGGAAAACTGTCACTCGGTCTTGTGACTGCGATTATTTGCGGGATCATTCCAATGCTTGAACTTCTGCCCCAGTGGGTGGAAAGCCGTGAGTTGCTGTACAACGATTTCATCGAAGAAATGCGCGCTACGCCCGGAGATTGGGTAGTCTACGATCTGGGGGATGCCAACTATTCACTCCTGCGTCAGACTGGTCACCGGCATAAGATGATCGGCGGCTATGTTTCCAGATCTACTCGCCAGGCCGAAAGTTTCCTCAAGAAGACGCCCTTGCTGAGGGCCTTGCGCGGACAAGCCCGCTGGGAGCCTGCCAGAATTAGCCAGGCTGCTGCAGAACTTGGACTGAAGTTCGTGATCTTGCCGCATAATCATCGGGCCAGGCGCTATCTGGAAATACAGGGCTTGAATTTACGTTGGTCGCAGTGGGGGCTTGAAGTATGGGAGATTCCCATGCAAGCTGCAGCTGAATCTCAGGGAGACGAGAATTGAAGCGTCTGTTGGGTTCAGTCTGGCTATTTATCGGTATCCTGTTGGCGGCTGCCATCCTGTTGCTCCTGCGACCGGCTGCCGATCAAGGCTATGGATTGCGCGCCTCATTTTGGGACAACGACAACTTCACCGGAACTGCTGTCCTTGAAAAAGACGTTCAGCGCTGGGAATTGTCAATGGACGGCAACCTGGCGTCGTCGGACCAATCGACATTTAGCATTCGCTGGGAAGGCTATCTGCATATAGAGCAGGCCGGGCAATATGAGTTCTTGCTCGACTCAGATGACGGCTCGACTCTTTGGCTGGCTGGTCGGCGGGTTGTCGAAAACCGGGGCACGCATGTGCGCCGGCAAAAACATGGCAACGTTCACCTGGATTCAGGCGAACACCAATTCAAGCTGCACTATACCCAGGGAGTTGGTGATAGCTTCCTGCGCGTTCGCTACAAAACTCCCGACATGACCGATTGGCAACCGATTCCGCTCGTTATGCTTACACCACAGCCCATGCAGCAATTCGATCGTTCGATACCTGAAGAGGCAAACAAATACCGGCTAATAGTGCATATTTTGGTTTTAGTGCTGCTTCTGGCGGCCATGTTTCAGTTTGTATTTATTCGGCGGGCCAGGCTGCTCGAGCTATATAAGGACCGCAGCCAAAGGCGTGAATTCTTAAAACGAATCGCTGCTTCGCCGATAACTCATGATCTGGTCTGTGTTCTGATTTGCTTAGGGTTTTATTTGCAGACTATCGCAGCTCGTCTTCCGCATGAGCCTTACATGAAAGGTGATTCACCCTACTATGCCAATACTGCCATTTCTATTCTGTACGATGGTGATCTCGATCAGCGCAACCAATCCGATAAAAGCATTTTCGAAAAACCAAAATCATGGACCAACATCGGCATGTACGATAGCAACATTGCCCGCGGCAGCCGTGGGGAGTGGTATCCCAAGCATACCCTGATTCTTCCTTTTCTGTCGGTCCCGTTTTATGCCGCCCTGGGCGGTCATGGCTTACTTGTTTTCAATGTCGTTATTCTGCTGTTGCTGATAGTCGTGGTCCGCCGGGTTGCCTGGCATTTCGCGAGTCAAGGGGCGGCTGACGTGGCTGCCGTGGCAATCTGTTTGACTCCCCTGTTTCATCATTTTGCCTACAGCTATTCGGCCGATATACTGGCGGCGGTATTGGTAGTCGGCGGTTTTGGCGCGCTACTGTCGCAACGCGGCCTGGCGGCCGGCTTCTTGTTGGGTTTGTCGGTCTGGGTCAAGATTCCCAATGGAATCGTCCTGCCGCTAGCCTTCATACTGCTCTTGGTTCTCAAGGACTACCGCACTCTGATTCGTTTCTGTATCGGCTGCGTTGTCTCACTCGGTATCTTTGCCGGTTTCAACTGGTATCAATTTGGGGCGCCCTGGATTACATCCTACTCGCGGGTCTGGACGATCGAACGCGGCGTCTCGACCATCGGCGATCATGTTTCGAGTTTCGACTTTCCATTTTGGGAGGGAATGCGCCTGCAACTGATCGACTCGGTGCATGGCTTGCTGCCGACCGCCGGGGCCTCGATCCTGGCCGTTTTCGGCTATTGGGGCCTATTCAAGAAAAGCCGGCCGGCTTTTTACCTGATATTGCTTTTTTCGGCGATTACATTTTTGTTTTACTGCAAATACGATTTCATCACCGGCTCGCATTACTCCAATCGCTTTCTGATGCCGGTTGTGGCCCTATCAGCCATTCCCCTGGCCTGCCTGCTGGATTCCCTGTTTAGAAGAAAAGAAGTGCGCTAGGTGTCAAATGTCGGGGACTGACCCCGGTCTTATTTTATAGACTTCAGTAGAGCTGCCAGGAAGTCCCAGAATTTGCCTATGGATTCGACATCTATCATTTCGTCTGGGGAATGCGGGTTTTTAATGGTTGGTCCTATGGAAATCATGTCCATGCCGTCGTACTTGGCGCCTATGATACCGCATTCTAGTCCGGCGTGGATGATCTCTACTATCGGTTCCTTGCCGAACATGCCCATAAATACTTCTTTGCACTTGACCAGTAGTTTCGAGTCCATGTTTGGCTTCCAGGCAGGGTAGCCGTCGCCTATTTCGACTTCAGCGCCAGCTAAGCGTGCTAGACCGGCGATTTGGTCGGTCAGAAAATTCAGTTTGTCCATGTTGGAAGATCGTTGCGAACTCAATATTTCGATTTTGGATGCGCCGGTTTTGACCGTGGCCAGGTTGTCCGAGGTCTCAACTAAACCCTCGATGTCGTTTGACATGAAGGCGACCCCGTGCGGGTAGGCCAGAAGGAAGTCGATCACCCGTCGGGTTTCCTCGGTCGTAAGAACCTGGTTTTCGCCCGCTGCCGCAACCATCATCAACGAGAGATTGGGATCGGTCTTGGCGTGTTCGGCTGCCAGCACGCCGCTCAACTTGTCAACGAGTTGTTTTGCCAAATCAGCAGCCGCTGCCGGCATGAAGACTACGGCCTCTGCGTCGCGGGGGATGGCGTTGTGTGCGCTGCCGCCTTCTATTGACGCCAGGCGCAGATCGCCTTTGGACATTAAAGTGTGCAGGGTTCGCGTCAGGATTTTGATGGCATTGGCGCGTTGCTCGTGGATGTCGACGCCGCTGTGACCGCCGCTCATGCCGCCGGCTATGATCTTGAACGATTTGTAACCATCGGGGGTTGTTACCGGGTTGAAGGGTATAGTGACGCTGGCGTCCTTTCCTCCGGCGCAGCCTACTGTGAATACTCCCTCGTCCTCAGAATCGATATTGAGCAGGATTCTACCCTTGAGGAAGTCGGATTCCAGGGCGGTTGCGCCTGTCAAACCTGTTTCTTCATCCACAGTGAACAGGAATTCGAGCGGCGGATGGGGCGTGTTTTTGTCCAGAGCCAGCGCCAAGGCCATGGCGATCGCGATACCATTGTCGGCGCCCAGTGTTGTTGACTCGGCTTTCAGCCAGCCGTCATCTAGACGAACCGGGATGGGGTCCTTCTCGAAGTCGTGGTTCGAGCCCTTGGTTTTTTCGCAGACCATATCCATGTGGCCCTGAAGCACGACAACGGGTGAGTTTTCATATCCCGGGCTGGCCGGCACCTCGATTAGCAGATTTTCGACCTTGTCGGTTTTCGCGCTGAAGCCGTTTTCTTCGGCCCACTTGGCCAGCCATTCACAGATGGCCTTCTCGTTTTTGGAGCAGCGCGGGATTTCGTTTACCTTCTCGAACCACTCGATGATTGTCTTCGTCATTTCATGATCGATGTTCATGAGTTTCTCCTTGGATTCATTATTCGAGTAAATACCTATCGAGATGGAACATTGGATCAATTGGGGCTACAGGTCAAGAGCAGGCGAAAAATTCTCGCTTCTTGTGTTGAATGAGACCCCGTGGTTCTCTAGATATCACGAAGCCGGCTGACGGCGTAAATCGGAATTATCTGTATGTTGCCGAATTTGGCGAAGTTCTCGTGCGACAAGCGGATTCCCTTTTCTAGGTCCCTCTCTTTTATAAAGATCGCCATGCTCTGCATTTGCCCCTTGGTTCCGGCTTTTACTTCGACGGGCACGACCTCTTCGTTGAGCTGGATCACATAATCGACTTCCGCATTGCTAGCACGGGCCTCCCGATGCCAATAGTAGAGGCTCGGATGCAGGCGCGGCGAGCTGTGGGCGATCAGCTCCAGGCCGACAAAACACTCTGCCAGGCTTCCCTTGTTGATGAGCTGAATATCGTCTTCGATCAGAATATCGGAGATGTCCAGTCCGAGTATTCGCTGGTGGATTCCCAGATCGAATACGATTGCCTTGAACTTATTCGGGTTCATCTGTGCTCCCAAGGGAACTCCCCGGGCCGAACTGTGATGCACCTTGTAGACCAGACCGGCTTTGACCAGCAGTTCGAGCGCATCCTTGTATCCCTGCGAGTTTCCCGTGGAGGAAACGTTCGAGTACTTGAACTTTCGGCCGGCTTGATAGACCACCGACTCGAAGACCTCCTGGAGCTTCATGACCGGTGAGCGCTTCTTGTATTTGGCAAAGTCATCCCTGAAAGACGTTAGTAGACCGTCGATGACGTTTTGACATGTACGCAAATCCGAACCCGACCGGTACGCCTCGACCACCGCCGGCATCCCTCCCAGCATTTGGTACACGCGGAACCTGTCGAGCAACTTCTTGTGAATGGCATGGTCGATCGGATCTGAGAGGCTCGCCTTAGCAATCACGGTGCTGAGCGCCTTACCTTGGGTGGCCGTCAGAAACTCGTTGAAAGTCATCGGGTACATGAACAGGTTGGTGATTCTTCCCACCCCGAAGGAAGGAATCTCAGCCAGGGTGAATTCCAGCAAGGATCCCGCGGCGACCACGTGCAACTCGGGCATTTTCTCATGAAAGAAGCGCAAGGAACGCAATGCATCCGGGCAGGCCTGGATCTCGTCAAAAAAGAGGAGGGTGTCTCCTTTAACGATGGGAACATCATAGTATGCTGACAGCTTCTCGATGATGCCGGCTGGGTTCAGCGAGTCTTTAAAGAAGCTTCCGACTGGAAGATCCTCTTCAAAGTTTACTTCCGCGAGATGCGCGAACTGCGTTGAAAGTTTTCGAATAGAATAAGTTTTTCCAACCTGCCGTGCCCCGCGAACAAGGAGCACACTCCTGGATCTCGACTCTTTCCAAAGCAACAATTCACTATCGATAGTTCTTTCCATCACACCTCATGTAAGAATATCAATCCAATTCCATAGTTAAAACATAAAAAACCAAGGCAATATTTGTTTATTATGACACAAAAGTCAAGCCAATAAATATGAACTTCCTAAATACTCGTTGTACTTCAGGGTGTTGCCGCGGACGCGGGAGGATGGGTAATTAGAGGATGGGGGACGTATTTACTCAGAGATGGGTCTTGATCCAGCGCTCCAGGTCACTGCGGTTCACCAAGTCAAGGACCTTGAGACGATCCCGATCGAGGCGGAAGAGCAGCCGGTGGTTTCTACCTACACGCTGGCGCCAGACTCCCGGGATTGCCCTGAGCCTGACCAGGCCCTCGAAAGCGTGCCTCCTGCCGGCCGACAAGGCCCCGATCAGCTCCAGCGCGCGGCGCGCCACATGCCTGGGAATCTCGGAGAGGATCGCATCGAACCGTTCCGGCAATACGGGCACCCGTATTCCGCGCTCGACATCCTCCGCCCCCGGCAGGCTCGGGTCTAGCTCTTCGGCGTCCTGTCCGGCCCGTTGCTCACCCGGCCCAGCCAACCTGGCCTTGAGCGACCGTATTCTATCTTCCTTCTCCGCCATGTCGCGCATGATGGTACGCTTCTCCAGGTTCTTTTCGCGGATGGTGGATTGCAAGGAGTCGATCTTTACCCGCAGCTCGGTCAGTTTCCCCGAAGTTTCCCGGTTCGCCTCCGGCTCGATGTCGCTGGCGCACCCGGGTTCCGGTAGCGTAACTCGGGTCGGTGACTCAACTCCCCTCTTCATCTCGTCGCGTAGTCGCTCCACTTCCGAGCGGGTACGCTTGATCTCAAGAAGCTTTTCCTCAAGCTCTTGCCTGACCGCTGTCAGTTCCACCGGTTCTTCCTGGTTCTCCGACTCGCCCATGAAGCGGTCGTCAACAACTTCCTCTATCGGATCGACCGGTGCGAGCCCCAGTCTGTCGCGGGTCTCGAGGAGAACGTCTAGGAGGGTGATGGCATCGAGCTTACCAGCCAGGGTGACAGCGCCCCGCGCCACCAGGATGCCCACCGCGGGGCTGGGTCCCTCCAGCAGATCGAATGCCAGGTCAATTGCACTTGTCTCAACGACGTCGTGGGCCTTCTCCTCGATGAGGCGGAACTGCTTCTCGGGTTCTTCGCGTGCGAGGAGCAGCAGCGCGTTGAATGGCGTGGGCCACCTGGGGTCCGCATGCTCGCCCCGCATCTCGATGAGTCGCCTGACCACGGGCAGCAAGCCCTTTGAAGCAGCGCCATAAAGCGCGTCGTACAGATAGTCATCGTACTCCGGGATGTTGCCGGCGAACTCGAAGAAACGGATTACCGCTTCATACTGATTGTAGAGGTTGAGCCGGTTCAGAAGCAGGGGGTGCAGAGAAGGATCCACTTGCTCGGGGTCGAGACCCGCAAGCTCCCAGGAGCGCATGTCTATCAGGCGTTCGCTGGTCAGGTGCGTCTCCGGGCTGCGTTGAAGTTCCCGGCGGGTCACTCCGGCCACGTCCGATGAGTCCCTGAGACACTCCAGGTCCTTCCCCATGCAGCACTTCTTGTATTTCCTTCCGCTGCCGCAAGGGCAGGGATCGTTTCGGCCTACCTTGGGTACGGCCCTCCGGATAGTGCCCATCGGCCCCGGATCGTTCTCGGGCTCCTTGGTCAGGCTTTCGAGAACAGGCAGGCGTGCCATCCTCGCGAGACGGGCACCCAGCACTCTGGCGAAATCGTGATCTTCAGGACAAGAGGTCGCCTGAATCACTTCGTCGAGGGATTCGTCGCATAAAAGTTCGGCGGCGGCTATCAGGCAGGCCCTCGCCACGGCAGGGAGCGGCCTGCGGGAGAGGACGCGGGCTTGCACCGCTATCTCCTCCCGGGCCTCGGGAGAAGGAGTCTTTTCAACGGCGTGCCAAGCGGCGAGGAGAAGCGAGGTGGCTTCTCTCTCCCAGCCGAGCGAGCCGCCTCGGACTGCATCGACCAGAGCACCGGGTACGTCGCCGTCCATGTGACCGGCGAGGATTGCCAGGATGAGCGGATCGGGCACCATGGCCGCTCCCCTGCGAAGGTGTACCGCAAGAACCCTCCGACCGCTGAACGATGCGGCTAGGGCCAGGTTGGTGAATGCATGGCCCCGGCACTCGCTGACGCACCTTTCGAGCAAGCTGTTCAGATGCTCGTCCCTGGCCGGCAGGTTTTCCGTCAGCTTCCTGATATCCCTGAGGCATGCTTGAAGCCCGGAGGCCCTTTCAATCAGATCGTCTTTCATATGCCTATATATAGCGCACCGCGGTCAGCGGGGTCCAGCCCAGATCATGAATGGGGATGGGGGACGAAAATGGGGGGTCTGAGGCTGTCTGCAGATGGTCTACATGTTCTGGATTTTCATTTGTGCGGAGGGACTTTCCTGCGCTATGCTGGCCAGCTCATAGAATAGAAAGGACAAAACATGAGAAAATTCTTTGCTGCTACGCTCTGCATCACCGTTCTCTTGGTCGTCGGTTGCGCTGCTGTGGATGTTGTGCCGGAACAAAGCCGTTCGACCCATTTTTTGCCAACTGCCAAGCATCTGGACTTAGGCGGCACGGTGTTTCTGTATGTCGACCTGAGCGGCGACATGGAGAGGATCACGGCCTTCGTTGCGCAGGTGCTCGATGAGATCAAAAAGGAAAACCCGGATCCCGACCTGGCCAAGATCGATGTGCCCAAGCTTGTCGGTTTGCTGGGCTTTAACCAATTGCAGGCCGTGGGCCTGAGTTCGGTGCGGGTCGGAGAACTTTACCACAACAAGGGTTTTGCCTATCACCCAGCGGCCAAGCAAGGCTTCATGCGCTTGCTTGGCGATAAGGCCCGTCCTTTCGAGACGCCTAACTGGGCGCCGGCTGATGCCGATCTGGTTTTCGAGCAGGACTACAACCTGCACGGTGCGTTCCAAGTAATCGAGGCCATGATTAGGGATGTGATGGGTGCCGAGGCCGGTGCGCTGCTGGCCGAGCTGAACCAGGCTTTGCCTAAGATGCATGTAACTCCGCGTCAGATTATCGAAAAGCTCGACAGTCGGATTGTGGGCGTGGTCCGCATCCACGAATCAGAGATGATCCGCGTGCCGGGCGAAGATCTTGAATTTCCATACACCGAGATGGCTCTGGGTGTGGATGGACTGGGCTTTGTTTTCGATGACCTGGTGGAATCGCTTGGAGGCCTGCCGATGGTCAAGGTGACGGCGGCGGAAGACTTCCACAGCATCGAGGCCGCTCAGCCATTACCTGGTCAACTGGCGATCTACAAGCCGGTTTTGGCCAAGGATGTGAAAACCGGCCGGGTCTATTTGGCCACTAGCTTAAAGCTGCTGCGTGAATTCGTGCCCGGTCCCAAGGCCCTGGGGAAGTCCAAGGTCTTTGCCCAGGCAAGCCTAGGACTACCCAAGGCCGGCAACGGCCTGACCTTTGTCTCTGACAAGTTCGTCGGCAAGGTTATGACCTATCTGACCTACTTGGGTCAGAAGAACGATGAACTCAAGTCCATGATCGGCCTGGTGGAAGCCCTCATGCCCCCGCGCGATGTTGCTCTGGCCGGCTGCAACGGCATGCTCCCGGACGGCATGTTTTTTGTGTCCAACTCAAATTCTTCACACAAAGTCACCCTCTTGACCTTGGCTTACGCGAATCCTTGGATGCTCGGTATTCTGGCAGCCGTCACTATCCCGAGCTTCATCGGCTATCAGGATTCGGCGATGGAGGTGATGGAGGCGCAGCAGTTGCAAAAGGCGCGAGAGATGGCGGAAGAAGCCAAGCCTGTGGTTGCACCACCCGAGTGAATAAATTGGGGGTCTTAGTACTGCCCCACCACGCGGAAGAAGAAACCGCCGTGGTCGTAGTTGTTGCGGTCGAACTCGTTGTCGCTGAAGGATGTGAAATTGTAACCGACTCCGACGCGGACTTTGTCTAGAATGATATAGGCGGCTTCGACTAGGAAGCCGTGCTTGAAATCGTTGGCCAGGAAACTCTTCAGCAGGCGATATTCGCCGCCGATGTCGAGCTCATCGATGATGTGGAAGTTGATCCGGTTGATCCATAAGATTGTATGGCCTGAGGCATCCGGCAGGCCGTCGACTTGTTCGCGCACGAACTTCCAGGCGAACTTTTCGACCAGCTGCAGGCGCAGGGCCGGCAGCTCTAAAATCGGCATGATCGTGAAGACATGACTTTCACTTTGCGCGGAAAGCCCCTTGAGTAAATCGATCGGACGGCGTTCGACCAGAATTGTGTATTTGCCCAACAGAGCTATCCAGTCGTAGTGCACCGGCCTGAAGGCCAGGCCGAAAGAGCTTTCTAATATTCGAGCCTCGGTTCCTTCCTCGACGTAAACAATGTTGTCTACTTTGGTTTCGAGTGCCTCGGTGTCGGCAAAGTTCAAGCGGAAAGCAAAGCTCAAGTCTTCGGTCCATTTCCAGCTCGCCCCGGCCATCGCTAAAAACTGCAGCCGGTCTTTGACTCCCGGGCGGGCAATCAACGATGTACCCGAACTGGTGATCATGTCGTCGTCGGCATCGTCGTAACGGAATTCGAACTTGAACGAGAGTTTAAGGTTTTTCAAGCCCTTGAACTCCAGACCGGCCCCGACGGAATCTCTGGAAGAGTTACCGCCCAAGAATGAACCATAAGTGTTCATGCCGGCCATGGCCTGGCCCGAAACGCCCTCGAAGCCGGTTCCTCCGTTGACCGCGTCGGGCATCATTGAGCTACCAGTCCCGTTTGACAACTGTAATCCCGGTCCGTAGCCGCCTTCGCCGAATACCTGGGTGCGTTCGTAATGCAGGTCGGCTGACCAGCCCTTGCCCCAGGTAAAATGATTGTTCAACCCCAGGACTGCCCGGTTGGTTGTACCGGACGAGGCTCCGTTGAGCTGATATTCCCCGTAGGTTTTAACGCCCTTGAATGGCTCGTCTTCGGCCCCGATCACGGTCGTACTCATGTACCGGCCGCCGGTCAGGTTGAATCGTTCATTCATGTAGAACTTGGCCTTTTCACTCAACTTGGTCGTAAAGCCCAGAACAGTTGCATTCTCACCCGACCAGCGCACTCTCTCAGACAGGTTGAGGACGATGTCTTTGGTGAGATGATAGTTGATCCCGAACGAGGTTTTCATGCGGTCGCCGAAACTTCTGACATACAGTCCGTCACCGCGCACTATGGCTTCTTGCTGGACGAAGCCATCCCAGTGTTTACTGAAGCGGTATTTTCCTCTGACACCGATTGCATCCGAGTGAACCAGGTCAGTGTTTACGGTACTGTCCTTGGTCATGGCGTGCAGGTAGTCTCCACCCAGTTCGAGGTTGCCGATTTGGTGGGTGTAGCTCAGGCGGCTGATCTGGCGGTTGAGCTGGCGTTCGATTCCGGAAAGGTACAAGGTCGACAGGGCCCCGTCGTGTCTGACATCCAGGGTCCCGTTCTTGGTCAGGTGATAGCTGATTCTTCCGCCGAACTTTTTCTGGCCCTGCTCGCTGAGCATTCCGTTCGAGAAGAATCCGGGCTGCATCCACTGGAAATAACCGGTCAAGTTAAGAAAAGGACCCTGTTTTTCGAAATACGGCCCTAACTCGGAACCGGCCGATATTTTCCAGGCATCGCCCGAGTCTGGCCGGCCGTAACTTGAGGGGTTGGGCGTTGCCAGGGCAGTGAATGACAGCCCGCCGTCACTTGACATGAAATTGTCGGCGTCAGTGTGTTGACTGCGGGCAAATTCGCCCTTTAAGTAGGTAGTCTTGTTCTTTGGGTCTTGCACTGTAAAATCGACTCCCCAAAGAGTGAAGTCCTCGCCCACCCTGCCTTCGCGGATATAGCTGCCGCCAACTCTGATGGTATCCCGCCAGGTTTCGTGGGCCTGAACCGCCCAAGATTTCTCTCCCGGTCCGCGGCTACCCTCATACTCATAGTCGACTTCAATTACTACTGGATTGCCCTCGGCCGGCAAACCGGTATTACTGCTCAACGAAATGCCGCCGCTGTTGAGCATGGAAGTAATCGGCCCGCTGAAGATAATCCGGCCCTCGCGATAGCGGATGGTGTAATCCACATCTCGCTGTTTGGGAACCCGCATGATTATCATTCCCGATTCGCGATCGCGGACGGTCAGGTTGACCTGTTCGGAGCCCTTCAGCAGAAAAGTGTGTGGCAGATAGTAGAGTGACCCACCGGTTGGAGTGAGTTCGATGTGTGCGTGTTGAATCTGCTCGTTTCCATCGGTAAGGTGGGCCTTGATTTCAGTATCGAACCCGCTGCCGAGGTCCTTTTTGAAAACCAGCTGAGCGCCGTAGAATGTACGATCGTAGCGTAACAGCTCAATGCCTTTCAATTGAGTGCGGAAATTACCCACCCGCAGCTTCGACTGGTCGGCTTCGATTAAGACGTACAGTTTTCTTCTGGCCTTGACGTCCTGGACCTCTGTTCCGCTATCTCCATAAACCGGGTAGTAGCGTTCAGGGTCGATGACTTGCCGGAAGAAAGCTTCCTCGTCTCCTTTGGCGGTGTCAAAATGGGCCGTAATTCTGTACTGATCGAACAAGTACTTTCCTTTTAATCTGGCTTTCAGGTACAAAACGGCTCGCCCGTGGATCAAGACTTTGTCTTTTATTACAGTCGAGGTGCGTTTGGTGACACCCTCGAGATGTTGGCCGGCTTCCAGTTCGGCCACGGCCGTATCGGCCATGGCCATCAGGAACCAGACATGCTTGGCCACTTTGATCCCGGCCCGAACTTCGCTTTTTACGCCCTGGCTATTTTTTGAGATGACCACGATCTCCTTGGTGTCGCTGGAGACGGGCAGCCTAATATTGAACTCGCCGCTCTCGGTAACCACAGCTGGTTTGCCGTTAACCGTTACTTGGTTGCCTGATTCGGTTGTCCCGTGGATGTAGAGGCTCTCCGATTTTATCTCAGCATCCTCGGGCGGCAGAATAACTCTTAGAGCAACCGCTTTCTCTTTTGGCGGGGCAGTCTTAGCCGCATCCGGTCCGGCCAACTGGTAAGGAACTTCCAGCCGCCGGCCGTCGGGATCGTCCCAGACAATTTGCAACTTATCGCCCGGTAGACTAGCCGATTCAAATTTGAAAAGGCCGGCATCATCGGCCTGAATTGCCTGCCCGTCGACGCTAAGTTCGAAAGTCGGCGCAATCAACGGCATTTTTGACGAGCTTTTCGGCGGGCTGAGTGTAAACACGACTCGGCGGTTGACTCGCATATTACGCGGGCCAAGGTTGGGTACCTTGGGCTGGTCGGCTCCCAGTGCCTTAATCGAGAAGGCTTCTTGACTGACTTCACTTTTTATTAGTAGCGCCCGGATTGTTTTAGCCTGTGATTCAGTTCGCCGTTTGGCTTTGTTTACCCCGCCGCGATTATCCGAATGAACTTCGATCGTAAGTTTGCTAGATTCGTCTTCTAATAGTTTTTGAGCCAGGCTCTGGATTAGCTCCTGAAGCTGTTTGCTGGGGCGGGCGGTTCGGTTGATATATAGGTCGTCGGTACAGACTTTGGTTTGGCTGGGTGGTTTGATGACTGAAAACAGTCTGAGCGGTGTGGTTACTCTGCTTTGGTCAACTGACTCAGCCCATAGACGATAGTGGTACCAGCCAGGTTGCAACTGACCAGCGACTGAAAGATCCTTGCCGTCGAAGGTTATTTGGGCCGGCGGCTGATTGGCGCCGACAATCTGATGGACAGATTTTTTCTCAGCATCTGAAATTTCCAGTTGCCAGGCAACAATGCCGGTCGTGTCGCCCTTCAACTCGAAAACAGCCGGTTGAGCGAGGCCTGATTCTGCCAACCGCAAGCTGGCATCGTCATCGTCGGTTTTCAAGACTACATCCAGACCGGGCATCGGTACCAGGACCTGTTCGCTATCGACGAAAAATTCGTTTTTGGATACGTTGCCACTTACTTCAACTTTGCGTTTCTCGGGAAGATCTTGGGCCAGGAGGCGTTTTCTAACCAGGCGACCATTGGCCTTGGTGAACTCTACATCGATGGCCTGGTCGGCCTTGACCGGCAGGCTATAGCTGAACGAAGCCGAGTCGCCCAGGCTAATTTCCTGGCCGTTTATTTTAAGATTGGCCGGATAGATATTAAGGTCGACTTCTGATTCAGTTATTCCAAGTCCAAAGGTTACCGGGGCCGAGATGACATGACTGCCGTCGCGTAAAAAGATCTTAATCCGGGTCAGATAGGCTCCCTCAGCCAGCTGCTTGTCCTCGGGATCCCATTCAAGAGAGTCGCCCGGGCTGCCGTTGCCCGAGATGGTCTCTACAACTTTTCCGCCGGGACCGACTATCTCTAAGTTCCAGCGTTCCACGTCTGAGTCATCGGGAGTCAGTACTCCAATAGTTATCGATTCGTTGAGCTGCCCTGAAACGAGTTCATAGGTGAAGATCCTGTCGGAACGACCGGAGGACTTACCGCCCATCCAGATCTGCAATTCTGGAAGATCGACCGGTCGATGTTGCAGGGCGAGTTCAAAGGAGTCTATGTCTCCGCTCAACAAGACTGTCCTTGATTCGTGGCCCTGGGCTGGTTCTTGGGGAGTTGCCGATAGAACCCGTTCCTTGCAGCGGACCGCAAAATTCAATTTTGCCGGAAGGCCGCGGGTCAGGTGTAAGGCTCTGGCCTCAGAAGATATCATCCGGCTGCCGGGTGGCAGAGTGTTGATGTCGATTTTAATTAAGTGTAATCCGGGAGCGATACCTTTGAGATGGTATTTTCCGGTAATATCGCTCTCGGAGTACCAACCGGTGTCTAAGTAGACGCGCGCGCCCGGAATCCCCGTGTCTCCGAGGCTGTTGTAGTTCTGAAGGCCATCCCCGTCTCGGTCGCAAAACACTTTACCGATGACCAGGGCTTCGTCGAAAACCGGATCGTTGACGACTCTGACGACCGCGCTGGCCTGATTCGACGCGACTACGTTCCCCTGGATGTAAGCCAATGCCCGGTTTTCGTGCTCGCCCAGCCGGATATCGCTTCCCAGCGCCATGTGGTAGCGCACCTTCAAAGTCTCTGAAGATTTTAGCGGATAGGGTCCGAAAGACAGCTGACGCCCGCGGGTTTGCTCGCCCTGGGGCGTATTGTTCTGGCCGTAGGTCTGGACAGTGCCGTCGGCGGCAACCACATCTATTCGGGCGGAATCCTTCAAGTAGACGAAGCCGGCCGGAGTATAGTCACG
>JAFDKH010000064.1 GCA_019307065.1 Deltaproteobacteria bacterium | reverse complement strand
CCAGAGCGGCAACCTTTTCGAAGCTCAACCGTTCGCAACCGCCTGCGAGATTTCCCGCCAAACCGTTCAAAACTACATCGAAGCCCTCCAAGTCACACTCATGGTTACGGTTCTCCGTCCATATAGCGGCGCCTCTGCCGCCGAGATAAAGAGCCAGCCCAAGGTGTACGCCTTCGACACCGGTTTCGTGTGTTACTTCCGTGGAATCGACTCTTTGCGAGATGAGGACCGCGGTATACTGCTAGAGCATCTGGTACTCGGAGAACTGCTGGCTCGCCGTCCCCGGGAGAATGTGTTCTACTGGCGCGATAAGCAAAAGCACGAGGTGGACTTCGTCCTCAAGCCAGATCGGGGGAAAGAAGTTCTGGCCCTTGAGTGCAAATGCAGTCCCTCTCACTTCAACCCGGCCGGCTTGCAGTCTTTCCGCCGCCGGCACCCGTCAGGAAAGAATTTGGTGGTGTGTCTAGATATCGTTGCTCCTTGGGAGAAGGCCTTCAGGGAAATCGATGTTGAGTTCATTCCCTTCAAACTCTTGCCCACCCGCCTAGAAGAATAGAAGAATGGAAAGTGATTTACTGCCTGCCTAGGTCCCAGGTCATTTCGGCGCCGTCGCTCGGGTGTTTGGTCGCCTTGTAGGTGAATTTCAGAAAACCGTTCAGCTTGGCTTCGAATTGCTCGTGGGTAACGCCTTTCGTTTTGACCCGGAAACGGCAGGAACCCGGTTCGCTTTCGAGTGTTTCGAAATGAAAGTCCCTGGTCAAAAACCAGGCCGGCAGTTTCTCGGTCGGGGCTGGGTCCAGACTACCCTGCCAGCGCAGGCCGATGACTAGCGAGAGTTCGACCGGAGCAGGCTGGACAGGGACCGCATTTTTTTCGGCCTTATCTTTGACCTTGTCTTTGACCTTATATTTAGCCTTATCTTTGGCCTTACCCTTAGCCTTACCCTTAGCCTTGCCTTTGGCCTTATCTTTGGCCTTTTTCAGCAAATCAGGCAAAGGGCTATACTGGGCAACCGTTTTCTTGCGATTCTGCGCGCGATATTCTTCAATCACCCGTATGGCTTCCTTAAAGAGCAGCGAGCGTCCTTGTCGGCTGTAGGGAATGACACATAACACGCGGCCGGCCTCGGCATCTGTCACCACCGTCTTGGGAATGTAGCGACCGGCGTGTTTGGAGCGCATAGCTGCTTTGACTTTACCAGGCACATACCCGAACCCGTGCGATTCGACCAGGACCACAATCGTGCTGTCGCGCAGCTTGCTAAAGGCAGCCAGGGAAGCCGACTTGCACAGGCCGCAGGTCGTCTGGGGATCGGTGAAAATAAAGGTCAGCGCCCGGTTCTTGGCCCGCGCTTCGGCCTTAGCGCGCTTGAGCTGGGCCACCGGATAGACGTGATTGGGCACATCGAAGCCGGCCAGCGCCTGGCCCGAAACCAGCAGCGCCACAACCACCGGCCAAGCAACGTTTTTTATCCCCATCGGCTTCTCCCGTACATCAAACGATGCTACACCCGGCGCGAGCTGGTTGACAAGCCGCCCATAGCATCATTTAGATCAAACTCGTGCTAAAACCGGCAGTTGTATCTACCCTGTCCCCATTGTTTTTCGCTTTTTATTGGCCTTTGGCTGTTGACTTAGTGGTTAAAACACCTTAGGTTATGGTGGTCTTGAGAGGCCCGCGGGGAGATCTGTGGGTCTGTTTTTTTGCTTTGCACTACCAGGAGGTAAATGCATGTCTTTTTCGAAATTTTCTAAAATTTTTGGAGTATTTTTACTTAGCACGGCTCTGATCGGTTTTGGCGGCTGCGGCGGGCGTTCGACAACGACAGATGACGGCGGCTACGACGCCGGCCAGGATGGTAACAACGGCGGCGATGCCATCACCATCTACGACATCCAGGACGAGACTTCTGCCAAGCATCCCCAGAATGGTGAAGACGTTTACGTAAAAGGCGTGGTAGTGATTTCGCCGATGTTCAAGGGCCACAGCGATAATTCAACCGTCGACGACAGCTTCTATGCCGCCGAGACGGCCGGCGGGCCTTACTCGGGTATCTACGTCTACGGCCTCAACGCGGCCACGATCAATACGGTTGCCATGGGCGACCTGGTCGATATCCGCGGCACTTATTACGAAAGCGACAACCCACCCTCGTTCGGGCTCGGCACGATTGAAGCTTCCGAGTTCACCAAGGTCGGCACCGGCGCCATACCCGCGCCCGAAGTCGTGACTGTCGCCCAGGTTCGGACTGGCGGAACAGATGCCGAAAAATACGAAGGCTGCCTGATTCAGGTCGCCTCAGTCAGCGTGGCCAACAACAACGCCGGCCATGGTGATTTCACCGTCTCTAGCGGCGGGGCCGAAGAACTGCTGGTTTCACCCAAGTTCGACTTCAACTACACTTACAATCCAGCGGCTTCCGATGCTTTCAACAGCATCACAGGCGTACTGGAGTACGCCTATTCGGAATTCCGCCTGCAACCCAGAATGTGCAACGATCTGCTCGACGACAGCGGTAATCCCGTTTGCGAAGTGCAAGAATGTCCTCCTGCCGGTACTGCTGTATCCATCGCGCGCCTGCAGAACACTGCTCTGGCCGACCATGTGGCAGCCAATTGCGTTATTAAAGTGGAAGACGTCGTCGTTACCTCGCCTGTTTTTATCACTTCTACCGATACCGAGAACTTCTACATCCAGGATCCGGCCGGAGGGCAGTGGAGCGGCATCTATGTCGAGGCCCCGGGAGCCGGGGCCGGTGGAGTCGGCATGGGCGACAAAGTAACGATCGAAGGCGTGGTTGTCGAGTTTGCCGACAAAACCAAGATTGAAGCCACTTCGATCACTACAACCGGGACCGAGACGATTCCCGCCGCAGCCGAAGTTACCCCGGACGAGATAAACGACGACGGTACTCTGTCTGAAAGCCTCGAAGGTGTTCTGGTCAAGGTATTGAATGTTACAGTGACCCAGGTAGTCGTTTTGGGAAATGACAACAGTGACCACGGCGACTTCGCGGTTTCGGACCCCACCATACCAAACGAAGAACTGATAGTCGGCTGGGATTTCGAATATAGCTACTCTTGCCCGGATGCAACCTGCGGCGAAGATCACCGCAGCCTTGGGAATAAGTTCTCTTCACTCACCGGCGTGCTCGATTACTCGTACAGTCATTTCCGCCTGCAACCACGCATGGACGCCGATCTGGTTGAGACGGTCGACCCCAACGATCTGGACGGCGACGGTATAGTCAATGCCGATGACAACTGCCCCAACGACTACAATCCTGAACAGGAAAACGACCTCGATACCGACACGGTCGGAGACGTCTGCGACAATTGCCCCAATCTCGACAACGACGCCCAGGACGACGAAGACAGCGATGAAGTCGGCGATGCCTGTGACAACTGCGTTTCAGACGAAAATACCAACCAGAAAAACACCGACGGTGACGCATTCGGCGATGCCTGCGACGATGACGACGACGACGACGGTATTCTTGACGACGGCGATGCCAGCGGGACTGCCGGCGACAACAATTGCGTCTCAGGAGCGACAGCCGACTGCGACGACAACTGCCCGCTGGTAGAAAATGCCGATCAAGCAGATGAAGATGGTGACGGCATTGGCGACGCCTGCGAGAGTTCGAACCACCTGCTGCTGACCGAAATCTGTGTACAGCCGAATGAGAACGAATTTGTCGAAATACACAACCCCGGCTCACAGGCTGTCGATCTGGAGAACTATTATTTGTGGGACGCCACCCAAACATCTGAAACCCGTGAATATTACTTGATCGGTTCGCTAACCAGCGTCGAAGGCCACGACTTCGCGGTTCACTTCCCGGCCGACTCATCAATCGGCCCGGGAGAATACAAAACCATTTCGGTTTGCACGGCCGCCAACTTCAATACGAGTTTCGGCCAGGTTCCTGATTTCGCCGTACAGGGCGACGGCAGCGGTGACACTCAGAATATGGTCGCGGCATTTGCCAACTCTGTGGGACCGTCGGTTGGCCTTTCTAATAGCGGTGAAGTAGTCGTGCTTTTCTACTGGGATGGAAGTAGTGATTTGATCGAGGACGTTGACTACTTGATCTGGGGCGACAAAGCCGAGGGCACCGATAAAACCGATGTGACCGTAGGCTCATCGACATTCCTGCCCGACACCCCTATTGCCGACCAGGAGGCTCTTGACGGCCACGATGGCTCGCCTCTTGATCCGAATACCTGGCAATCCATGCAGCGTTCTGACTTGACTGAGGGCAACGAAACGACCTCAGGCGGTAACGGCATCAGTGACCACGATGAGACCAGCGAGGACGTGACCCAGACCTGGACAGTTGCTTCCCCGACTGTCGGAAATCCGACTGAGTAATACAGCTCCGATCCATCCCCGAGAACCCGGACGGGCAAGCCGGGTTCCGGGGAGTTGCCCTCCTTGAGACTGCTTGCCCGTACGAGGTATTCGATGCAAAGCTCCTCTTTTTCTAGATATCAGTATACAAAATTGCTGGCCGGCCTGATTGGGCTGGTCGCCCTTTTTGCCTGCACGGTCGAGACCGAGCAGGCAGCTATCAAGGGCAAAACCATCCGCTTGACGATTTTGCGAACGTCCGACATCCACAGCCGCTTGTTCCCGACCACCCTGGTACCAAACTCACACGACCAGGGCGACGGCCTGTACGCCGAAACCGCTCCCTACGGAGGGCTCGAACGAATAGCCGCCTTGATTCATCGCGAGCGCCAGCGCGGCCAGCGGGTTATCTACCTGGATTCGGGCGACATCTTCCAGGGCGCCCCGATCTTCAATTACGGCGACGGCGAGCCAGAATTCCGCTGGCTGTCGACCATAATTGCCGATGCCGTGGCCCTGGGCAACCACGAATTCGACAAAGGCGCCCAAAACCTGGTGACTCAGGCCGACAACTGGGTTTCCTACCCGCTGCTGGCCGGCAACTACATCTTCGAAGATTATTCCGACGATTCCAACATTCAGCTGGGCCGCATGGTTCAGCCTTATACAATCTTGAACGTCAAAGGCCTGCGCATAGCCGTGATCGGCATGGGCGATATCGGCTCGATGTACTCGATCACCCAGGGCGGCAACTCGACCGGGATTACTCCCTTAGAAGCCAACGAAACCGTGCGGGCTTATGTCGAGTTCTTAAGCCCGGCGGTCGATTTGATTGTAATCCTGAGTCACCTGGGCCTCTCCGAAGATCAAGAGCTGACCGACGGTCACGACTTTTACATGACCAACGACAAGGATGTTTCATATTACCTCGATCGCGACTACGACCCCTGGATCCAGATGCGCTGCGACGAGTGCCAGTCGGGCGTCCGCAAATACTGGATTCCAGGCGTGCGCGGAATCGACGCTATCCTGGGCGGCCACCTGCACATCCTGACCCGCCCGCCGATGGTTCTGACCGACCCGGCCGACCGTAAGGTCGTCCTGGAGCACCCCGGCGCCTTTGCCAAGTTCATAACCCGGCTCGACTTTGGCGTGGCCGTACCGGCCGAAAGTTACATCTGTCAGAGCAATCAGTGCGTGGTTTGTGAAAATGGCAGCTGCGGTCCAACCGATCACTTCAGTCATGGAGTCATCTGCGATCAAGACAGCGACTGCAGTCTAAGAACCCTGGCACCCTTTGGGGCCGAGATAGTCGCCCATCAGCAGCAACTATTCCCGATCGACACGATCTGGTGCGCCGAGCCGCGGATCGACCCCTACGACTATCCTTACGGCGACACCGAGAGTTTCCCGGCCGATGTCAAAGCCCTGGCTGCCTACTGCAAGAAGCGCGGAGACGGCCCCAGTCGCAACTTGCTCGAACCGTATCGGATCGAGATGGAGCTCGATCCAAAATTCATCCTGACCCAAGTCTTCGGTTATGCCCCCAAGAAAGTACCGCGTAAGAACACCGGCACCGGGGGCGACTCAGCCCTGGGCAATATCACTACCTTGTCGATGATGATCAGAAAACGGGTCGAAGCCGAATTCTGCGTAACCAATACCCTGGGTATCCGCGACGACCTCTACCCGGGGCTGATTGACATGGAAACGATCTTCAATTCGTTCCCCTTCGAGAACACCATCACGGTCATGTACCTGAGCGGGACCGAGATCCAGGAGATGTTCGACTTCGTCTCCGAGCGCAGCCACGGACGAGGCTGTCAGAGCCAGGCCCAAATTTCGGGGGCTTCTTTCACCATGAATTGCGGCCAGGTCAAGCGCAACGACGCCCACTGCCCTTGCACAAGTGCCAACGACTGCTGCCAGTACCGCGAGGAAATCTGCCGCACCGATTACGAAGGCACCGCCGTTTGGGAGTGCTTACAGGGCTCGTGTTACAGCCATCCGGCCGAGAATATCAAGATCAACGGCCAAACCCTGAATCCTGACGCTTCCTACAAGATGGCCACCAACCACTACATCGCCCATGGCGGCTCGGGCTTCAATGTTCTGCGGCGCAACGCCACAAAGCTTAGCAGCGGGGTACCCATGCGCGACGCTCTGGTTGAGTATTTGCGGGGGTTCCCGACTTGTAACCAACTCCTGGCCGCGCCCGACCCCAACCTGGTGGACGGCTTCTCGTTGTCTTTTTGCTTGCGCCACAAGGAAGTCGAAGCTCAGCGGCTTATCCCAATCAAGGGCTGGTGCACCTGCGGCGATGTGCTGGACAAGAACTACACCAAGTGCGCCTCAATCGATTCGTTGATAACTCAGTTCTGCAAGAACCCGCTCGACTTCCCAATCATAGTCGGTGAATCGGACGGCCGAATCACCCGCAAGGTAAATTGAGGAGGCTGCCATGAATACCTTTTACAAAATGGCAATCGTTCTGGCAGCCGGCGGGGCGCTGATCCTTTCAGGCCTGGCTTTCGGCCCCTGCGTCGAGAAGGTCGCGCTCAAAAATTCGCTGGCCGGCTTTCGGGTTACGATCACGAATGTCTCCACAGCCGGCCTGGGCACCGGTACGCTCGACGATCCTTACGACCTTTCGTCCGATCCAGTGAGATTCACCTTCGATGCTTCGGCTTTCGATCAACACGGCAACCTGATGACCGACTTCAACGGCGATGTGGCCATGCGGGTTACTCCCGGTGAACTTATCCAGCCCGAGCTGCGGGTGACATTCATCTCCGGCACGGTCTCGAACACACAAGTCCAGGTCAAAAAGGTGTTCGGCCGCACGGCTTTGTGGCTCGAAGATATTCAAACCAAAAACGGAGACCGGGTCGAAGGCGGCAGCCAGACGCTCCAGCTGACTTTCAAAGACGGCAGCTATGCAACCGGGTTCTCGAACTTGATCTTCTTCAAAAACCCGACTTTCGAACAGGTCCAGTGGGATCAAGACATCCAGGACAACGAAAACATCGACACCTCGGCCCTGCCCGACTATTTCGTCGAGTTCGATTGTCGAAAGGGTGAAGCCAGCGGGCTCCCCGAAGACGATCACGGCCAGCTGGTGGTGACCGGTATCTTCAACGAAGGCTTTTACGTGACCGACGTGGCCGCCGAAACCGACTCTTTCAACCACATGTATGCCTATAACTACTCCTACCCGGAAGACTTAGAGATTGGCGACCGGCTGGATCGCCTGGTCGGCACCAGCCAGGATTTCTCGGGCGGTACGCAGATAAGTTTCCCGGCCTGGCACCGGGCGGTCGACAACAACCGCGACCCGCTGCCCTTCCGGGTAACCGACTTAGACGCTTTGATACCGCCGCAAATATTGAATGCCGCCATATGTGCCGAAGGCGGCGGCAGCAACCAGCACCTGTGCGGCCACAGCAAGAAGAACTGGCTGATGGAGGCCATGGAATCGGCCCGGGTCAAGCTCGAAAATGTGACCGCCCCGGATGTCTTCGTCAACTGCGACTTCAACGGCGATCTGAATGTCGTCCCCGACTGGCTGGATGCCTCGGACCCCGAAGCGATCTGCTCGGTGGCCTGTCTCAAACACGACGGTTCGGTAACATTCGCAGTCAAGGAATTGATCGCCTCTCAGGCTGCCTATAACGACATAGTCGTCCAGAGCAATGTAATCTGTCCCTGGGAAGCCGCCATTCCCAATATCGAGCCGCACTGCCAACTGGTGCGGATTGGGCCTGTTGATGATCGCAGTCATATCTGCTCCGAGCTGACCACCATGCGCCAGTTCGGCCAGTGGATAGTAGCCTTAGACGACGGCAGCGGCGCGCCCTTCGGCGACGGACCGGTCATGAACATTCTCACTCAAGAATCGCTGGTCGATTACGATCCGACCGCCACTGAAAACCTGGGCGTCGTGATACCGTTCGTGCAGGGCAATTTGCGCCATGTGCGCGCCGCCCGGCCGCGCTGGGTCCTATTGGTCGGCAAGCTGCCCGGCGATGCACCGCCCCAGATGAAACCATAATACGACTCTAACCGAGAACGAATAAAGGAACCTTCGATGACCCGCAAACCACTTGGAATCACCCTGGCAACTATTGTGTTGTGCACAACTGTTTCCGCGCAGTTGATGGCCGGCGACTTCATGGACACCCGCCTGAGCTTCGTGCTCAGCGAAAATAACTTCTTCGTCGGCCCCTGTCAAACTACCGAAAACAGCCCGGGCTTCGGTTTCGGCGCGAATAATTCCAACACCCTGTTCTTCGACAACTACGATACGCGTTTCTCCGGGTTCGAAACCATGAGTCACCTGGCGCTTTACAAGAAAATGCCGGCATTTTTCGACAACCTTACCACCGAGGCTTCTTTAGTAATCCGTTTCCGGATCGAAAACGAAGAAGATACCGACATCTACGATGCCGGCTCGTATATCCGCCTGGAATACGATCTGGCCGAGGCCTGGCTGGATGATTCGAGCCTCGAGCTGGTGCTCTTTCCAGTCAGCGGCGATCGATTCCGGCTGGGTTATTCCTATATGATCTCATGGGGAGGCTCGAACATGTTTACTCGAAAAGACGGTGTCGCCCCGGCCGCCAAGCTGCAGTTGAACTTGCCCTGGGGATACGCCTTTGTCGGCCTCAAGACGGCCCAAATCAGGGAGACTCTGGGCGACACCAGCCAAACCGAGATGGTCACCAACTACGGCGTGCTGGCCGGACTGGGGGTCGACATCGAGGGGTTTCGGGCCGAAGTCAACGCCGGCTATTTCACCCGGGGCACTTTCGAGCACGAAGGCGTCCGCGGGCGCGGCATCTATGCCACTGGGGTTTCCTACCAGCTCGGCTACTACAGCGGCATGGAGATCGGCTCGTCGATCGATTTTGCCCTGTACAAGAACGACCCGGATATGGAGATGAAATTTTTCAAACCAGAAGAATACGACGGCGGCCTGTCGTTCATGGTCAAGCACGAAGGCACTTTCTTGTTGCACACCTTATTGGACCCGGACCGGTACGGCACCACGGTCAATCAGTTCGGCATGGCCTTCGATCTCAACTTCTCGCTCAAATGGGACTACATGCGGGTTCACCTGGATACCATGCTGAGAACCCTGTCGTTTCTGCTGCATGAGGTGCCCGGCTTCACGCCTTTCCAGGAGTTCCCGCTTGCGGCCGAGACCAAGCCGGAATATTTCCTAGCCCTGGGCGTCGACTATCATTTTCGCAGCCTGCACTTGACCCCGGGACTGAAGTTCGGCATCCAGATACCAGCGACTTACACGATCGATAACCTGGCTGTTGGCGGTACGAGTTTCGCTGGTAGTCGCACGGTGGTCATCAACAGTGCTTCGAAGTTTTCGATTCTTCCGACCAACGAAGACGCCAAGCTAGTCTGGTCAATCAAGGCCAACTGCAAATGGGACATCTCCGAGATGCTGGCAATCGTGGCCGAAATGTATTTCTCCTGGGACGACAACCAGACTCGCTATGAAAGCGACTTCTGGGGTTTGAACGTCATGTCGCGTTTCGTCGACGCCAAGATCTTAGGCGTCAATATCGCGGCTCAAGCCAGATTCTAGAATCTTGACCTATATTGCGCCTAACCCTACACTGAAGGCGTGATAATCAAAGCCGTATTATTCGATTTTGGCAACACCCTGGTTTCTACCAGATTGAATTGGGCCAAAATATTGCCCCAGGGCCTGGCCGGCCTGACCGAAGCGCTGCGCGAACAGGTCGCCGAACTGGACTTCAATCGTTTGGGACGCGACTTTCTATTTTTTAAAAAAACCGCCCGGCAATTGACGGCCCGTACCCAAATCGAGATTCCGGCCCTTGACACATTACAAAAAGCTTTCGAGCTACAAGGTCTGCACTCACTACCTGAAGAAATCTTGCAGATCGGGCTGGACGGCTTCTTCGCGACCGAGGAATCCGCCTATCCGATTATTTTCGGAATCCCCGAGACGCTGGCTAAATTGAAAGAGATGGGTATCAAGCTGGCCCTGGTTTCAAACGCCACCTGCGGTCAGCTCATTCGGCGGGCGCTTGCCAAACGTAACCTGCAAGGCTATTTCAACCACGTGGCCGTCTCGGCCGACCTGGGTCCGGCCAAACCCGACCCGGCAATATTCTGGGGCGCCATGAACGCCATGGAAGTCGAGGCCAACAGTTGCGTCGTTGTTGGCGACAACCTGGATACCGATATTGCCGGTGCGCGCCGGGCCGGAATCCGCCCGGTCCTGTCCGATTTCTTCGGCGATGCTCCAAAAATCTTAGCCGATGACCCGCAGCCCGATGTAATTGTCAGACGTCCCGACGATCTAATCAGGCTTTTCAAGACCTGGCAAAACGAACCCGCCGACTAGCGTTTTTGAAAACCGCTCTTGCATAACTGTTATCCATTTTTTCGGATTGGCCAAGGTAACCAAAACCATATCTCCCCCGGCTTCCTCCAGGGCCTGAGTGTCAAAGTTTCCGGTCGCCACCCCGATAGCTTTATGGCCCGCCGAATGGGCTGCCAGGATATCGAGCGGAGTGTCCCCGATAATTACCGCCCGGGCCCGGGCATCTGACAGATATTCTCGGGCTCGCTCAACTGCTTTCTTTACAAGCTCGGCCCGATCTTCGGCATCCGATCCAAATCCTCCGACTGGAAAGTACTTGAACAAATCCGCCCGGGCCAGCTTGGTTTTTGCCCCGGCAATCACATTCCCGGTTGCCAGGCCGCAGAGCATGCCGGGCAAGGAGCCCAAGTATTCAAGTGTATCAAAAACGCCCGGAATGACCCGGTAGCCGTCGGCCGCGGTGACTGCTGCAGGCAAGTGGCTGATATAGCTTTCTAATAATCGGTCGATGTTGGCTTCCGAGTCGAGCTGTCTGCCGCTGAGTACTTCCCTGACAATGGCTCGATCGGTCTTGCCATCGCAACGAATTTTGTGCATACCGTCTTCGATTTCAAATACTTCCCAAAAGGCGCGCTGCAGGGCACGCACGCCGGACCAGCCGCTATTGATCAGGGTACCATCCAGATCGAAGAGAAATATTCTTATTTTCAACTCAATATCAGTCATGCCACTAAGAGATTATGACCATTCGGTAGTGAATTGGTCAACCGTATGTTGATAAGCGGGCCAAGGTGTTCTATTCTGGGTTGGTGAAGATTGTAAAACATGTATTTTTGATTTGCCTGCTTGCCCTATCGGGCTTGAGTTGTGGTCACTCCGATGACGCTTATCTGGCGCTGAAAGTGAACTCTCCCCCCGACGGGCTAAACGACATCCGGCGTTTTCCGCCCTACATGCCGTCACCCTTGCGCGTCCACGTAGAGATCTTCAAGTCAACCAATCTGGATCCGAACGAAAAACCGACACTCGACCTGGATCAGGCCTGGGACGAACTGGAATCCGATCCTGTCAGCGGCAATAAGTTCATGCTGATTACAATTTCGGCCAACGAAGACAAAGACTTCGAATACTTGCTTCGACTATCGTCGATCATCGAAGACGGCATGGGTGGCCTGATCGTCGATGAGTGCGGAGTAATCGGCCAGATTGTGGCCGCTAAGGGCGCCAAGGTCAGGCTCGACATGACTACCCATCTGGGGGCCTGCAAGATTCTGTGGTGCCAAAAAGACCAAGACTGCGTGGGCGAGGATCGCTACTGTCTCTCGTTCGAATGTCAGGGCCGAACGGCATGCCCGGCCGAGGATTGCCCCGACGGAGCTTACTGTGATGGGTTCGGGTTTTGCGCCGGGGCCTGTACGGCCGATACCGAGTGTGAAGACAATTTCCGCTGTTGCCAGGGTATGTGCTCGGCCCACTGTCCGATCTGATTCAATAATATCTTCGGCTCATACCAAAGCGTCGAGATTAATTTCGAAGGCCGAGGCCGGTACGCCTATTTCCCAATTCTCCAAGACCTCGGGGTTGACTTCACCTAGCAGACCAAAGTCACGACCATCGGGTAAGAGTATCTTAGCGACCCGTCCAGGCAAGTAAGTTGGATGCTCGACTTGCTGCAAATTCAGTTCGAGGCCGAGTTGATAAAACAAGAATTCCAAGTCGGCATGGATCTGGGACAAGTTGGCCTCGCGATGGGCTACCAAAGCAGCCAGGTGCAACTCGGTCCGCGAACCATGCGCAACTGACTTATCAAAGACTGCGACTTCTCCAGCCTCAAACATGTGATGCGGGTAAGCCGCAGCTGTACTATGGGCTTCGGCCGTCAGCAGAGAAGGTAAAACAGCATTTCGTAAGACAGCGTAATTTTCATTCATCAGGTTGGCTATTTCAACTACCTGGCTGTCGGCCAGGTTCATCCGCTCGGCAATCTGGGCCCGGGCAACCAGAATGCTCGAAATCAGCTCTTCATAACCCAGTCCAATCATGTGATCGCGGACCTTGTCCTCCAACACGCTATCGGCGTCAGGTTTGCCGGGACTGAATTTTTGAGGCATGCGCGGCGAGAAAGTTTCGTAACCCCGGGCAATCGCAAAATCTTCGATCACATCAACTATGTGCAAGTAATCATTGCGCGTCGGCGGCGGCGTAACTTCGAAATCTTCCCCTTTGATCGAGATATCACAGCCGTAGCGCTCGAGAACATTATCGACCTCGATCGGCTTGATAGTAACTCCCAGCAAGCGACTAAATTCAGCAACCGGAATCGTCAGGGACCGGTCAAGCCTGTGTGGCACTACGACCTCACGTCCCAAGGGCGTATCGAATGGATAAAAAGTAGTCACCCGATCGATCCGGGCGCCACGGTCAGCCATATCGCAAGCCATAATATTCAGAGTCAGGATAACGCTGTGGATATCAGTCCCGGTCGCCTCGACAAACAAATCTGAGTCACCGGGCCCGATCTCGCCAACTTCACGCGAATTGATAATTGGCGGCATGGATAACGTCAGGCCGGCCTGATCGATCAACAAGGGAACCTTGTCACAGCCGGCAAAAATATTACGGTATTCGATTCCTTTAGGATGCCGTTCGAGGATATCGGCCAGACTCATACTTTCTTCGAAACCCAGCGGAACATAACTATGTCCGGCAGGGTCTTGGGATTTGTATAAAACCGGGAACTTGATCTTGTTTACGTTGTAGACGCCAATTGCCACATCACGCCGCCGGCGCCCGAAATTCTCGGCTAACTTCTCCTGGGTCTGGATGATTAGCTTAAGAACAGTCTCGGTCACTTTGAGACCCTTGGCGATAAAGGCGCCGACATACGGCCGGATGTCTTCAAGCGCTGGATCAACTCTAATTTCCCCGGCCGAGGTCCCTTCAAAGAAGGGGTAATCACGTCGGCGCCCTTTGGCGCAGCGCAGCTGGCGGGCAATCCCTTCCGCCGACCAGAGGTCCGGACGATTAGTGTCATTCAGCTCGATCCGCCAGTAACCTTGCTCGTCGAGGCCCTTATACTCCGCCTTGGCTAAATCCAGCTGGTCAACGAGCTGCTCAGGATCAAGTTCTTCGCCTAACAGCTCGCAGAAGTCTTTCGGTTCAACAAGAATAGTCGGCATCGGATCAATCCCTCATGCGAATGTTGGCGGCGCGTATCTTTCCTAGATCGGAAGAAAACAGATCGCGAATGTCATCAATACCCAGGGCCATCATGGCCATACGGTCAAGGCCGAGGCCCCAAGCGATAACCGGCACATCGACACCCTGGGCCCAAGTCACTTCGGGGCGAAAGATTCCGGCGCCGCCCAACTCCATCCAGCCCAGCTCGGGGTGCTTGATGTGCACCTCGACAGAAGGCTCGGTGAATGGAAAATAGGCTGGCGCAAACTTGACTTCAGTGGCTTTGGCCACCTGCTCGGCAAATAATTTAAGTAAACCCAACAAGGTAACAAAGTCGATTTCTTCTCCCAGAACAATTCCCTCACATTGGAAGAAATCGGCCGCGTGGGTGGCATCGACCTCGTCGGGCCTGAAACAGCGTGCGATCCCGAAATACTTCCCGGGCACCTTGGCACATTTCAGCCAACGGGCCGACAAGACGGTACCCTGACTGCGCAGCAGTAGCCGGCGGCTACTTAGATGATCGAACGGATAACCCCACCCGCGGCTGCCGGTTTCACCGCCGTCGGTGTGGGCCCTGGCCACCCGATCGGCATAAGGTTGCTCGATCTTTGGCCCCTGGGTCGGTTCTTTAATAAAGTAAACATCATGAATGTCCCGGGCTGAGTGAAACTGGGGCATAAAGAGAGCATCCATCAACCAAAACTCACTCTCGACCATCTCACCGCGCATTTCTTCGAATCCCAGGCCGATTAACTTGCGGCGCACGAAATCCAGAAATTCACGATAGGGGTGACGTCGGCCAGCCACCCGGCGTGGGGGGCGAATGCTTAGATTATAGCGTCTAAAAGCCTTCCCTCGAAAGCTTCCGTCAGCCAGCATCTGGGGTGTCAACAGATTGATTTCATCTGCGCTGCGGCCCGATCGTCGGGCGGCTTCACGTACCTCAATACCCAATTCGGTCAGGCGTAAGTTGCGGGTATCGTCAGTCCCGGTCATAAATACGCCCTTGGACTTGCCCCGTTTTCGGCTAGCCTTGACGACCATTCTGACTTCGGCCTCGTTCAAGTCATCGAAAGCAACTCGTCCGGCATTGCCGACGCGCTTAATCAGGCTACCCAGGGTTTCGATTGGTTCTAGATCGGCATCGGCCGCTAAAGCCACATAACCCGGCTCGGGCGAAGTAAACACACCGGCCTTCTTTAGCTGCCCCAGGGCCTGACCGGCTTCGGGCTGGCTGATTCCATCGATATTCATAATCTGCTTGACCTCTACCGGTTCGACACCGCGCACTTTGTCGATCAGGCGCTGTTCAGGAGTTCCGTTTTGGTAGCTACGGCCCAACTCCCCAAGCTCGACCCATTTTTGTTCAACGGTTTCAACTATCTGCATGCATTCTTTGGCACGCTGCCATTCGATGACCGTTCTCAGCTGCGAGTCTGTAACTGCTTCACTTTCGATAATATCGCGATCCGAAAAAGTTACTTTGTCCTCAAGTGCCTGTAATACCTTGATTTCGAGTGGATGAAGGGTGGCCGCAATTTCATCAGCTTTCATCGTCTGTTAACCTTTCCGAGCATCAGGCCCGCAGCAGGAAACTTGCGTCTAGCATATCGACCCGGTGTCAGTCAAACAAGTCTGACAAATCCGGGTCTGACTCGGCCAGGAATTGCTTAAAATAGGATTGGGAAATTGACATCCAGGTCAACTGTCGTTAACCTTTTGTTGGTGGGGGAGTAGGATTCTAATTTCGCATGCTGCACGGACTTTCCAGTAAGAAAATCGGCCACTTCAACAAAGAAGGCATTGGCGATTACCTGCGCTATGACGAATTGCTAATACAGATGGGCGAAGGTCGGAGGCTAACCCTGACTGAATGTCTGCTGGAGGAAGAAGAGCGAGTCGAAGAATTCAGAAAGATTGCCGGCAAGTTGTCAAAAAAGATACGCGCGCTGGATCCGATTTATGACGAGATCGAAAAAGACTTCATCGGCTATACCAGGCGCTGCAACGAGAAGCTAAAAAACATCAATCAGCTACCTTTCAGCAAACGCATAAAGCTGCTGAATACCTACTACACTCTCAATGGGAACCATGACAGGATTTTACGAAAGTTGACCATCCACCTGATGGGCGGCTCGGAAGGAGATCATAGTCCCCATAATATCTCGTTAGTGCGTCGGGCAATCGATTTCACCTGTCGGGTAATGCGGCGGCAACCCAGGAAAACCAGTCGGCCGGCAGCTTTGCATGCAATTGAGGCCGCCCGGGGAGCAGCCAAGAATGGGCTGCGCTGTATAACGATTATCGCCACTTTGTTGCACGACGTGCTCGAAGAAAGACTGGACGAGTGGACTGAGCATATGATCAATCGCGAACTCACCGATCCAGCTTACGGCGAGTACTGCGACAAGCAAATGAAAAGTGTTCCGATATCTCTGCGTCATAAAATAATTCAGAAACACATTGACGCATACAACGATCGTGCCTCGGGTATCTTTTTCAGCATTGGCTTGACACTCTACGACCATGTCCGGCATTTTCCGGTTGCGGGACGACATTACGAGTCATTGCACTCGATCGCCGAAATGGTAGCCGCCCTTTCGCGGCGCCGAGACATGAGCTACTACAGTTACCTGCAGGAAATGCTGTACCCAAAAACAAAGGCCGAACTTGACACGATTGAATACGATCGCCTGCTCGAGGAACTCGAACCGGAGCATCCTGATGCTGCCAAGCTGCTCGATCCCTACCTGAATCATGTTCATACCTTCTACCAAACCGGGATCGGGATGTGCTCGTCTAAAGAGGAAGTGCGCCGCAACGCCTTTAGGGAGATCCTGGCCAAGATACTCGATCGCATGAACAATACCCGCGACCTCGATCGCAGCCAGGGGTTTTCGGTCCCTACCCGGCTCTACGGAACCGGGTTCAAGAACATATTCTTTTTGCAAGCTGTCGAGGACAAGCTGCGCCGGCCGAGTTTCAACACTGAAGAGCGTCGGCTGATCGAGGTCAAGTTCATCAACAAACCCAAAGTAGCCGCACTGTATCAGATCCTCGACGACATTCAGTACCTCTCAGTCAGCCAAAACAAGCATGAGCTATTTGCTTTTCTCGAAAAAGAGATCGAACGCTACAAAGGCACATCTGCCTTCCGGCGCTTGACCCCACCCGGGCGGGGCGGATATTTCAACGGACTGGTCTATTTATTCAATGACATCACCATGGGCCGCAAATCAAACCTTGTAGAACTGGAGAAACGGCCCGATAAAATCGCTGAAGTGCTGGTTGCCTTCAAGTCAGTCCTGGAGTCTTTTCTGGTCTATCCGGCCTTGATCAGAGATGAACGCAAGAGCCGCGGACTGGGACCGAATGAAAGCTGCTGTTTCAGGCCCTACCGCATCGAGGGCATGGGCCCCTCGCTGGAACGCCGCTCGAATGCCCGCCGCGAACATCACGCTGACGAACTCGCAATAAAGACCTTTATCCGCCAAGTAATTTAAAATCGTGTTTTCGACGGAGCTGCTAATACGTCTGTTGGGCGGAGAGCAGCAAAGGAAAGTGAAGATCGTAGGTTTTGCCATCGAAGGTCGGAAACTGCCAGCGATTAACCTCTTTTATCAGACATTCTTCGACAAAGGTCCCGTGGAACTTGGGCGTGCTTATCCTGACATCCTTGACCTTACCGTTCGGTTTGACTCGAGCGACCACATACATTTTCCCAGAAATGGAAGCGTCGCGCTTGAGTTGCCGCTCGAGACAACTCTTTACCTTCTTGTAATGTCGTTTAACCACCAGGCTGACCTGGTGCTCGGAGAGTTGATCAGGACCTTTGCGTATGTCCGGCCCGCTCGGAACGACTTCAACTTTGCTTTCACTACGCTTCAGATCGACCATCGGATTATATCCGCCGGGCATATCGATCGAAAGCGGTCCAGTCGGGGTCGGCACACCGCGCGGGCCAAGCGGCGCCACCTCGCGCTTGTCATCTTGCTGCTCGTAAAAAGCCATTAACTCTTTCTCTCGCTTGGTCAAGGGTACCGATGCCGGAGAATTCAGATCGGTACCCGGCCGCGGCCGTCCAACGCTTGATTTAGGTTCTTTCTTTTGTGCCGGCCGACTCACATCCCAAAGAATGCTGCGCAGCCGACTGGGGCCTCGCGGACCAGGCTGGTCCTCAGGATTTGTGCCGTCGCTTACGAGACCCAGGTTGGCTTCATTTGCTAAAACCAAGTCTGAGTTCTTGCCCGAACTCTTTTCGGAAATCCAGCCTTGAACCACTGCCAGATAGATGACTGCGCCTACCAGCCCCAGGGAACCAAAAATTCCCAAGAGAGTAATTCCCAAGCGGCGCCCCTTAGAGGGGACTCCCGCCTGGGCAACGAGCATCTTGGTGACTTTCGAAACCTCGCCCAGCCCGGGCTTGTCCCGTTCTTCCAGAACCGAAATCGGATCGATCTGCATCCGTTCAAACTCTTCGTCTACTGATTCCCGGTTTAGGCGATCGGCAAGATCATCAAGCTCCTCTACCGGAGGCGGCAAGGGAGCGTCCGGAGATCTCGGCTCATCTCCGTCATCAAAGAAATGTCCCGCAATTCTATCGGTCTTGCGATCTGCTCGAACAACCTCTCTTTTCTTCAAGACTCGGGCTACCATTTCTTTGCGCCTGGCGTCCTCGGCTTGAATTGCCTGACTCTCCTTTTCCGCTTGGAGCTTGGCCTGTTCTTCTTTCTGCTTGGCCTCTTCAGCTTCTTTGGCTTCCTTTTCCTTCTGGGCTTGTTTTTCTTTCTGCCTGGCTTCTTCGGCTTCTTTTTTCTTCTGGGCTTGCTCTTCTTTTTGCCTGGCTTCTTCGGCTTCCTCCGCTTCTTTGGTCAGGCGTTCTTGTTCTTCTATCTGCTTGGCTTGTTCTGCCTGTTTTTTATTTAGTTGTTCTTGCTTGCGCCTGGCGTCTTCTTCGCGTCGCTGGCGTTCTTCCTTTTCGCGCTGGATGGTTGCCTGGCGAGCTTTGAGTTTTCTGTCTTGTTCCTCTTTTCGGCGCTGGAATTCTTCCTTTTTTTGCCGGCGTTTCTCCTTCTGCTCCGCCAGTTGCCGGACAGCGGCTTCTTTTTCTTTGCGTTTTCTGCGCGCCTGCTCTTCACTGCGTCGTTTTTCTTCCAAGTGCTTACGCTTGCTAATTGCTTCTTCACGTTCGCGCTCGAGTTCTTTTGAGCGGGCACTCGCAGTCGGGCGATCTTTTATACGCAAGGCGGGCGGCGGCTTGGGCGGCGTCTTGCGCTGCAGGACGGCCAGCAACTCAGGAATATCCTCCAGCGGGGCCCAGTCATCCATACCTTCCCGCCAGACAAAATAGTCAATCGAGATGAAACCTGTCTTCAAGTGCTGCTTCATCTGTCTAAAGGAAATCGGGCCCTCTTCGGCGCCGTCTAATCCGAAATACCATTCGGGTTCTTCATCGGCTTCGACGATTGATGCGGCAGGTTCGTCAAAATCTTTTTCAAGCGGGCTGCCCAAACTGGAATCATAGATTTCTTTAAAGGCGTGTTCGAATTCCATTTCCAGGCTGGAGTCATGCAATACGCCGGCAACTTCTTCGGGCGAAGGCTGCGGCAAATCCGAGGGAGAATTAGACCGAACAACAATTAGATTACGGCAACGCTTACAGCGTATTTTGATTACCTTACCGCGAACCTTTTCGTCCGCGATGGTATATTGGGTGTCACACTTTTTACAGGAAAACCGCATAACCACACTGACTTTGCCGGGCTCATAGCAGCTTAATCAACTGCTCCCGGACTTCATTTCTGGTTTTGTCGTCCGGGCTGCAGCGCAGCGCCCGTTCCCACATTTCGACAGCCTTATTCTTGAAACCCTTCTTTTGGTACAAGATAGCCAAATTTTTCAAGGGCGCAAACAGATTGGGTTTGAGTTCGATTGTTTGCTCATACTCACGGATTGCATCGTAAACCCTGTTTGTCGCCAGCATGACATTGGCTATAGCATAGTGAATATTGGCACTGAAAGGATCCAGCTGGCAGGCATTGTTGAGAGACTCTTCAGCCTGATCGTACTGCTTTTCTTTAAACTGAGCTACACCCTTGCGATAGGCCTGGTTAGCCGCATCGGGATCGAGATCGGATTCTACTGTGGGCGGCCCAGCATTGAGTAGTTCGCGCACCCGGCGAACCAACGGCACTATCCGAAACGGTTTTTCAAAATAATCATCGGCGCCATAGGTATTCTTGACGTCCTCAGCATAGCGCCATCCACGGTAAATGGCCGAAATCATGATTACCGGAATATGTCCAAATCGTTTGCTGGTTTTGATTTTTTTGCAAATTTCAAAACCGTGGATCTCAGGCAACATTGCATCCAGCAGAACCAGGGAAGGCTTTTGCTTCTTGACCGCCTGCAGAGCTTCCAGGCCCCTTGAGGCGCTAATGACCACGAAACCCTCGGCCGTCAATGCTTTATCGAGTAAGCGCACTATATCCGGCTCGTCATCGACAATAAGTACTTTAACTGTACCATCTTGAGCAGCTCCGGCCTCCATTTCTTCAAGGATTTCGTCGCTGGTGCTCACTTCAATAGTAATCAACTCTTCTTCTGCCTCAAGTGAAACGTCCGGCTCCGGCAACTGCTGAGTAATGACGTCCAGAAATCCGTTTGGATCTTCGGTACCACCTGGAAATTCAGAGCGTTCACCGCGGTAAAACTTGATCGAAGGGTCGCGTTTACGCAGCGCATAGGCCTCGTGAATCACATTTTTCAAGCGAGCTTCTAAAACTACATAGGGCTCCACTTTTTTGCCTGTCACAAATGTGACTTCATCAATCGTTTGTTGATCTTCTGGATTGGCTATGGCTAGCAGAACTTGATCATCTTGAACCATAAGCGGCAAGATATTGTTCGAAAAAGCCACTTCGTCTGGAATAATGTCGAGATATTTCAGGGCAATGATACTAGTCGACAAGTCGACGGCCGGCAGGCCCAACTGCTCGCCCAGAGCCAGTAAGAGATCTGCTTCGCCGGCTAAACCCAAAGAAAGTAGATTCGAGGCAAGCCGTCCACCTTCGCGCTTCTGGTGCTCGAGGGCCTTACCAAGTTGCTCCTGGTCAATCTTTTTCTTTTCCAGCAAGATTTTACCAATCGGCGTTTTTTGTGCCATCGGTTCCTCCGTTGCCGTTATGTCTTACAATAAATCACCGATTCAGCGTTTTACCATCTAGGTGGCCAGGGTTTCAAGTGTCCTGAAATAATAGAGATCGGATGGCTATTCAAGCGGCCAGCACAAAAGTTCCACCAATCCATGTGGTTCTGTAAAGCGCGTATGTGCTATAGTGGAACCATCGGGAACCTGCGAACAGGGGGCCGCCCATGAGAATTGTCCTGGTATTGATCGTCGCTTCAGGCGCCTCTCTCCTGCCCGCGTGCAGCGACAGCGCCAAGGAGTGCACGCCGAACGACCGGACGGTGTGCAAGGAGGGTGTGGTCCACTGGGTGGACAGCTGCGGAAACCAGGGCGAAAAGGCCGGCGACTGCGAGTGCGGTTGCAACACAGACTTCTCCGGCTGCAAGGATCCGTGCGACTGCACCCCCGACTGCACCGGTAGTTGCTGCGGAGACGACGGGTGCAAAGGCACCTGCCCGGACAACTGCGCGGACACCGGCCAAACCTGCAACCCCCAGACCTGCCTGTGCGAGGGCATCTGCGTCCCTGACTGCGAAAACCGTGAGTGCGGCCCGGACGGCTGCGGCGACACATGCCCGCCCGGCTGCGAAGCCGGCGAGACCTGCCTGGCGGCCACCGGCCAGTGTGAAACCTGCATCCCCTCCTGCGCCGGCCGCTGCTGCGGGACCAACCTGTGCGGCGGCACCTGCCCGGACAACTGTGCGGACACCGGCCAGACCTGCAACCCGCAAACCTGCCTGTGCGAGGGCGCCTGCGTCCCTGACTGCGAGAACCGGGAGTGCGGCCCTGACGACTGCTACGGATCCTGCGGCACCTGTGAGCCGAACTTCGTTTGCGAGGCGGGCCAGTGCACTTGTCCGACCGTCTTGTGCGGGGAGGCCTGCTGCGCCGAGGGGAAGGTCTGCGATGGCAACACCTGCTGCCTGCCCGACTGCACAGACAAACAGTGCGGGACCGAATGCGGGGGCATGTCCTGCGGCATGTGCCCGCAGGGGTCGTTCTGCGCTCAGGGCACGTACACCTGCATTATCGAAGGCGTCGAGACCTGCTGGGACGGCAGCCAGTGCCCGTCGGCGAGCCCCTACTGTCTCTTCTCCTGCCGCGAGCAGGCCTCGCGGTGCTGCGAGATCCAGCCCGACCACCCCATGCAGGTGAACGGCGCCGTCGACGACAGCTGTGAGGTCTGCTGCACGAACCCAGACTACCCGCACCCGGTGCTGTGGCCGGGCGGCGAGCCGGCCTGCTGCGCCGCCGGCTACCCCTACCCCTTTGAGACGTGCGGGGCGGCTGAGCAGCAGTGCTGCTCGACGCTCCCCGCCCCCCCGCGCCTATGCGACGGAACCGTGGACACGAGTTGCGTGCAGTGCTGCCCGGACAGCTACCCCCACCCGGTCCGCTACCCGGACGGCTCCGCCGGCTGCTGCAATGCGGCCTACCCCTATCCCTGCGTGCTCAACGACAGCAACCACTGCTGCGAAGACCCCGGCCAGTGTGGTTGAGGTTTGCCCTCATCTCTTTCGCCATTCTCGGTCGACTATTGAAAATCTTTATCCGAACCCTGAGTCCAGTAGATGGGTCGGCCGAAGATGCTTCATGGCGGCCAACAAGCTGCGCCGAACTCGCGGATATTGGCCACTCATCGATTTAACCATGTTTTTTACAGCCTTACGATGCTGGCTGTCATCAGAGTCTTTATACGGGCAGCCAATATCGATTGGCTCAAAAGTGCACTCTTGGACAAATTTCGCAATGTAGTCGTACTCAACATTGACCAGCGGCCGAATTTCAGTGCCGGCCTGGCCTTTGGCGGATAATCGCACAGCGTTTGATTTGAGTTGTCCTGAAAAAAACAGGTTTAGAAACAGGGTCTCGATGAAATCATCCAATAGCTGCCCAAAGGCGATTTTATTGCATTTATGCTCTTGGGCAAACTGGTGAATCACGCCTTTGGTTATCCGACAGCATTTGCTACAGACTTTTTCTAAAGGGTCGCCGCTGTTGAGCTTTATGCGAATATCGTCAAAAACTATCCGAACCTCGAAGCCGTGCTTTGCAAATTCATTTGTCAGGCGATCAGCCGCGCTTGGGTTCCAACCCCGGTCAAAAAAGACGGGAATCAAGTCGAACGAAAATTTATAACGGCGGCGATGCAGGTCTAACATATGCAGTAGCGTAAAGGACTTAGCACCCCCGGAGACGGCCACGGCAATCCTGTCATCGGGTTCGATCAGATCGTAATCTCCGATGGCATGCCCTACGCGGCACATGATCATGTGTTCGAGATCACTTATCCGGCCGGTAGCTCGGCCGGGCGAAGAACCGGTCGGCTTCATTTTGCTCAACCCTGAGCTTGAATTTTGTCTTGTTTTTTACGAATAATGAACCTTATCAAGCAGTAAACCGCAAGAGCAACACACAACCAGGCGCCGCTAATTGGAAAACCGACCATCTTTTCTGTAAAGCGGATACCGATATAGGGAGCCTTGAAATGGTTCCAAAAGAAAATACCGGCAGCACCCAGTGACCAG
>JAFDKH010000231.1 GCA_019307065.1 Deltaproteobacteria bacterium | reverse complement strand
CGAACCCCTCTCCTCCATTGGAGGTCGAGGTCACCGAACATTGCTCAGATCCAGGCCGCTGGTTCTTCCGTATGCTGGGTTTTGCAGTCGAATCATATGAGACCCTCCGACCCCCTAATCAGACCCGCCCTTGCTGGTCAGGGTTTCGCCGATGGGGATGTCGGCTTCTTCGCTGCCTTCCGGCGGGCCGGCCGGTGAAATCAGTTGGCTTTGATCTTGATTGTCGAGCGGCAGGACCTCGACTTCTTCGACAACCATCAAGTCCTTGTCGGCGCGCGAGATGGCCGAGGCCAGGCGATCGATCCGGCGGCTTATCCGGTAGCCTTCGCAGGAATAGTCCGAGACCAGCATCGTAAAAGCATATACCTGATTTCCGCGGGTACGGATGTAGCCGGCTAAAGCCCTGACGTTTTCCAGCGAGCCGGTCTTCAGGCGCATTGTCCTGGCCAGAGTCGGATGGGCGAAACGGCCGGTTACGGTTCCGTCTGCTCCGGCCACAGCCAGGCTGGCCAGGAAATCCGGGCGCACGTCGAAACGGCCCCACATATATTTGAGCAGGCTGGTTGCCTGATTGGCCGTGATTCGATTGACGTCGTTCAAACCGGAACCGTTGTGAAGAATATAGCTGCCCGGTTCGATGCCGATTTCTTCTTCTAAAAAAGCGTTGATGACTTGTTGGCCCTTGTACCAGGTCCCCGGCTCGGAGATGAATTCGGCGCCCAGGGTTTTGTACAACTGTTCGGCCATGAAGTTTTGACTACGCTTGTTTACTTTGCGAACGAGCTCGCCCAGGGCTGGTGACCTTAAAGTGTAGAGCAATTCGGCGCGCAGGGGCACCTTTCCGCGGCGGACTTTGTTGCGAGTGCGAATGCCGGCTTGCTTCAAGGCTTTGCGGAAGCTGTGACCGGTGTACCAGGTTGGATGGGCGATTCGGCAAAAATGTCGGCTGCCGGGATGGTGCAATGAAACCTGGCCGCGCACGACTACCCGGGTCCGCCGGCCGACGCTATCGGTCTCGAGGTAGACCCGGGTGCGCTTCAAACCGGTGGTGATCTTATTGACCAGCTTCAAGTGATCAGAATCGGGAAAGAGCTCGACCCGGGCGGGTTTGCCGATCGATTCACCCGGATATATCTGGATGCGGACCGAGTTGAAGTTGAGACTGAGAGCTCCCATAGGAGCTTGATAGGGCCGCGAAGACGAATCCTGGCTCCAGCCCGGGCCCTGATCTTTGTTGTCGAAAAATGAGTCGTCAAGGATGATTGGCCCGTCAATGGCTTTGATGTCCTGGGCGTACAATTCTGAAGCAAGGTAAAACAGGCGTTCGTTGACCAAGTAGGGATCGGCATAGCCCTTCAAGTATAGCGGGCCCTTGATCTTGGAGTTTTCCGGTTCATTGAGTGAGTAGACCTCGGTTTTAAAGCGATAGTCCGGATGCAGCAAACTCAGGGCTGCGGCGGTCGTGAATATTTTTGTGACCGAAGCCGGATTTACCAATAAATCAGGATTATGAGCGAAAAGAGTTTCGCCGGTTTCAACATTGACCACCTTGATCGTAACCCGGGCATCATGCAAATAGGGGTCGGATGCAATTGTCTCGAGATACTTAATCAGCGGCTTGAATTCGAGACCCAGGACGGTCTGCTCGCTGGATTGTGCTTGAGTGCCGCCGGCTGTCAAGCTCAGCAAAAAAAGCCAGACGAATATATGCCGCAACGACTTCAACTCGATAAACTCCTTGGTTTTTCAGTTTCCAATAAGTATCCTTAGCGGGCTTGAAAATGCTAACACACAACCCCGGGCTACACAAAAATGGGCCCGAAATTACTGGAGGAATGAGTGAGGGTTTGCTTGCTAGGCTTGGTTGTCTGGCTTGTGTCTCAAGCCAGTCCGGGCCATTGTGAAAACTACGAGTCTGAATGTGCCGATCCGCTTTTTATACAATATGCGGCCCGTATGGATGATCGCGAATCGACTAAATTAAAACTGGCCGGCTGGGACGAGTTCCTGCGTAGCTACCCCAATAATCCCTGCGCCTCGGCCGCCCGGGCCAGAATTGACAAGTTGCGGGCATCTTCAAAGCATGCCCAAGAAACAGAATTGACCGAACAATGGAAGCAGTTGGCTCGCGGCGGGTTGATCGAACCGGGTCTCGAGATTTTTCCCGGTTATGTCTGGTTGGCCGATCCGACTCCGCGTAACCGGGTTCGCCTGCTCAACGAACTGGTTTTCCTAAAGGCCCGAAATGCCGAGCGGGCCGGGGTCAGTAGCCCGCTTTGGTTTCAAGTCTACGAGTTCGAAGCCTCGCCGGTCTACAATCTGACTCTGCTGGCCCGGTTGCCGATGATAGTCGGCCAGCTGGCCGATGACGGTTATTCTTACGATCTGGGCAATATAACCTTGGGGGTGCGCGGCAACTGGGGCTGTTATCTGGGCCAGGATCGCTATCCCCTGGTGGTCAGCGGGGGCTTCTGGTGGGGGTCCGGCTCTTCGCTGTGGTCCGGCGGCGATCGAAACACGATCCTGGATTATGCAGCCTACGCCGCGCCGGTTTTCTTTCCCCTTTTTCGCTACGATCAGACCGATTATGCATTGCATGCCGAAGCCCAGCTCGGCCTGGGCAGTCACTTCTTGGCTGTGGCAATTGCCTATCATGTCCTGGCCCAGGGGAAGCCGCCGGCTTTTCTGGCCTGGCCGCGAGTCGATCCGGTCTTTCAGCTTTTCCGGGTCGACCTGGCCTGGGAATGGTGGCTGTTGGATTGGCTGATTCCGGCCCTGGAGTTCAATACCGGCCTGGGCTTTCCGACTGAATCAGGAACCGCGCATATCTATTTATCGCCGGCAGTTCGTTTTCGTCTGGGACGCTTCAGGCTGGCAATGGCTGTTCACGTACCTTTTCTCGAGGTGAGCGACTACAGCTCGATCGTGATCTCTTTTGAGGCCGGTCTGAAGCTCTGGTAAGCCGGCTGGATTTTCAACCGCCCGTTTCGGATTGCCTGGGTTCGGCCGACTGGTCGGAAGATTTTTGTCGGGCGAGGGCTTTTTCTAGGGCGCTGATCTTTTCCATGGCCAGGTTGAGCTTGCTATTGGTTACCATGTAGATCTGGCTGTCGGTGCGGGCCTTGCGATTGGCGCTTTCTAGTTTTTTCTTCAGGGCCTGGTTTTCTTTCTGGGTTTTTGTAAGCTGATCGGAGTCCGAAGATTTTTTCTTTACCGATGATTGGTGTTGCGCCGCCAGGGATTGCTTGGCTTGATCGAGCTCGGCCTTGAGTTGGTCTGTTTGCTGGCTTAGTCTGGCCGATTCCTCGGTCGCCTGGGCGGCGGCTTGCCTGGATTGCGAAAGCTTAGCCCGGGTTTCTTCCAGAGTCTGCTCTTGCAGAAGTTCGAGTTCGGCATCTACGCTCGAGTCTTTGTCGTGTTTGTCTTCTCGGCCAAGTTCAAAGGCCCGCTTCTTGGCCTGCTTGGTCTCGTCTTTTGCTTTTTCCAACTGGTTGGAGATTTTCTGGACCTGTTTGCGTTTTTCGTCAAGCTGCTCTTCGAGTTGTTTGACAGTTCGCTCTATTCCGAAAAGGTGCGCATTGAGTTTCACAATCTGCGCTTTATGGCTAGAGGCAATAGAGACAAACATGACCAGCAAGATGAAAAACACCACGACAATCGAGGCCAGGACTGGAATCCACATGATAACACCTCCCCACCCATACCAAATTTCAAGACGGTCTTTAGGTAGCACACCGGGCAATCCGGGGCAAGTACAACAACCCGGTTGACAAGCGTGATTACCTGGGAGATCTTCGGGCAAACCACGTACGGGAGGCTCTTCAATGGCCCAGCGAATCGAAGTCGGATTGAAGGACCGGGTGCCCGATGCTCCGGGTGAAAAGATTCGGCTGCGGATCGAGTCAGAACTCGGAATCAAGGTTAAGGGCCTCAAGTGTATCGAGGTCTACACCGTCGATGCCGATTTAACAGCCGACCAGTTGGAAATAATCGCCGCAGCACCCCTGTGCGACCCGGTAATTCAGCAGTCTAAGATAAACGCCCCGCTGGGAAGCGGTTTTGATTGGGCCATCGAAGTTGGATTTCGGCCCGGGGTTACTGACAATATCGGCCGCACGGCCGCTGAAGCAATTGCGCTCGCGCTGGATCGGTCTTTTCTCGAGCAAGAGGGTGTCTATACATCCCGACAGTACTTGCTTTCCGGGCAACTCGATCATTCGCAGATTTCTCGAATTGCCAAAGAACTGCTTGCCAACGAACTGATTCAGCGCTCCAGAATAATGAATGCCGCCGACTTCGAGTCCGGCCGCGGTTTTGCGGTTGAGGCACCCCGGGTCCGTGCGGTTGGACGGCCCGAGGTTGAGAACATATCGCTCGAGCTTGATGACCAACAACTGGTCGATCTCAGCCGCGCTAAAGTTTTGGTTTTGTCCCTGAAAGAGTTACATGCCATTCGTGACTACTATCGCCGGGATGATGTGCGCGCGGCCCGGAAGATAGAAGGATTATCCGCCGCGCCCAGCGACATCGAACTCGAAGCCCTGGCCCAGACATGGTCGGAGCACTGCAAACATAAAATTTTCAATGCCAAGATTCGCTACTGCGAAGAAGGCCATGCGCCTGAGGAAATCGAATCAGTTTTCGACACCTACGTTCGGGGAGCCACTGAAAAGATACGCGCGGCCAAGGGCGACAAGGATCTCTGCCTGAGTGTTTTTTCGGATAATGCCGGAGTAATTAAGTTCAATCAGGATTGGAGCCTGGTGCTGAAAGTCGAAACCCATAACAGCCCTTCGGCCCTGGACCCATACGGCGGCGCCCTGACTGGAATCGTGGGTGTCAACCGCGATCCTTTCGGAACCGGCATGGGGGCGCGACTGATTTTCAACACAGACGTATTCTGTTTCGCCAGTCCCTTCAGAACCGGTAAAACCCCTAAGGGCCTCCTGCATCCCCGGCGCGTACTCGAGGGAGTCCGCGAGGGCGTCGAGCACGGCGGCAACAAGAGCGGCATCCCGACCGTCAATGGCTCGGTGCTTTTCGACGAGCGCTATCATGGCAAGCCGCTGGTATATTGCGGTACGGCCGGCCTGATGCCGGCCAAGGTCGGCGGCCGGCCGAGCTATTTAAAAGAAGCTCGCCCGGGCGATCGGATAGTCATGGTCGGCGGTCGGATTGGCAAAGACGGCATTCATGGGGCTACCTTCTCGTCGGAGGAGCTGCATGAAAGTTCACCGGCCACCGCGGTCCAGATCGGCGATCCGATAACCCAGAAACGAATGACCGACTTCTTGCTGCGCGCCCGGGACGAGGGGCTCTATCACGGAATAACCGATAACGGAGCCGGCGGATTGTCTTCTTCGGTTGGCGAAATGGCGACCGATCCGGGCGGTTGTGATCTGGATTTGACCCGGGCGCCTTTGAAGTACCAGGGCCTGGCCCCCTGGGAGATTTTGCTGAGTGAAGCCCAGGAAAGAATGACCGTCGCCGTGGGAGCCGACAAACTCGAAAGCTTCATGTCACTGGCTCGGCGCTTCCAGGTTGAGGCTACCGATCTGGGGCAGTTTACCTCGAGCGGCTATTTTCGGGTGAGCGATCAAGGGCGCTGCATAGCTTTGTTGGAGATGGACTTCTTTCACGACGGGGTACCGCAAATGGAGCTCGAAGCCCGCTGGGCGCAGCCTAAAGGCTCTGAAGTCGTACCGGACGAACCCAAGCAGCCGGGCCATTTGCTCAAGCAAATGTTGGGCCGGCTGAATATCTGTTCGAAAGAATACTGGGTTCGGCAGTACGATCATGAGGTTCAGGCCGGGACGGTCATTAAGCCCCTGATCGGAGCCCAAAACGACGGACCGTCTGATGCCGCAGTATTTAGACCGCTCTTGGATTCCATGGAGGCCGTGGCTGTCTCGCATGGTATTTGTCCACGCTACAGCGACCTGGATACCTACTGCATGGCCGCCGCCGCGGTCGATGAAGCCGTTAGAAACGCAGTGGCCGTCGGGGCCGACCCCGATCGCATGGCCGGGCTGGATAATTTCTGCTGGTGCGATCCGGTCAAGAGTGAAAAGAACCCCGATGGTGACTTCAAACTCGGTCAACTGGTCAGGGCCAATCGCGGTTTGTACGATACCTGTGTAGCTTATGGCGTGCCTTGCATCTCAGGCAAGGACAGCATGAAAAACGATGCGGTCATTGAAGGTAAACGCATCTCGATTCCTCCGACCCTGCTTTTTTCTCTGGCCGGCAAACTGGATGACGCCGGTCAGGCGGTTTCGATGGATGCCAAATCGGCCGCTGATCTGGTCTATGTCCTGGGCACTACCAGAAACGAACTGGGGGCTTCGGAATACTACGATCAAGTCGGTGGAAAGCTTGGCAAGGTCCCCAAGGTTTATACCGATCAAAGTCTGCGACTCTATCGGGCGCTGCATTTAGCGATCCGGTCGGGCTTAGTGGCTTCTTGTCATGACCTGTCCGACGGCGGCCTGGGAGTAGCTCTGGCCGAAACGGCCTTTGCCGGAGATTTGGGCATCGAGGCAGATCTCGAGGCGGTTGTGCGAAAGGGAGTCGCCCGAGATGACCTGTTGCTATATTCCGAGAGTCAAGGGCGCTTCGTGGTGACTCTTCCCGAGGATAAACAGGCGGTCTTTGAAGATATATTTGCAGATCTGCCGGCTGCAAAAATAGGCCGGGTTGTGGCCGATAAAAAACTTACGATCAAGGGCCTGTCTGGTGAAACAATAATTTCAGAGCGACTGGCCGATCTGAAACGCGCCTGGCAAGAAACACTCGAGTTTTAAAGAAATGGGTAAAGAAATGAGAAATGGGGTCAGGTCATGACACTTGACACTTATTCATTAAGTCCAGTTAGGAGCTAAGTGTCAAGTGTCATGACCTGACCCCATCACCATCATCATCATTTTGTGAGGGAAACATGGCAACCGTAAAAGCATTGGTAATCAGCGGCAACGGGACCAATTGCGAGAGAGAAACAGCCTTTGCCTGTGAGCAGGCCGGAGCGGATCTAGTCGAGATCGTGCCGGTTTGGGATTTGGTCGCCGGTGAGAAACGGCTGGCTGATTACAATCTCCTTTGCCTGGCCGGTGGTTTTCTCGACGGGGATGATCTGGGTGCTGCCCGGGCGTGTGCCAACCGCTATCGCCACACCCGCATAGCCGACGGAGAGAAAAGACTCTGGGACGAACTGCGTGAGTTTGTCCAAAAGGGCAACCTGGTCATCGGGATATGTAATGGTTTTCAACTAATGGTCAAATTGGGTTTGCTGCCGCTGATCGACACCGATAATTTCGACCAAAGCGTAACCCTGACATTCAATGACTCGGGCCGCTTCGAAGATCGCTGGGTCGAACTGCTTTGCGATCAGCAAAGCCCGTGCATTTTCACCAAGGGTATCGAGCGATTCGAAGTTCCGGTGCGGCATGGCGAAGGCAAGCTGGTAACCATGAACGACGACTTGCTTGAAAGCCTTTCGGCTAAGCACTTGATACCCGTGCGCTATACCCGGCTGGGCGACAAGCTACCGACTGAAGAATATCCGGCCAACCCCAACGGTTCCCCGGGAGGGGCCGCCGGCTTGTGCGATCCAACCGGCCGCCTGTTCGGCTTGATGCCCCATCCGGAGTGCTACCTGCATCGCACCCATCACCCGCGCTGGACAAGACAAGCCGACCTGCCCGAAGAGGGCCTCGGATTGCGTCTTTTCAGGAATGCAGTCGAGTTTCTTGCAGAGAGTGGGGTCAGGTCATGACACTTGACACTTAGCTCCTAGGCTGGACTTGATGAATAAGTGTCAAGTGTCATGACCTGACCCCACTCCCTGCAAGAAACTCGACTGCATTCCTGAAAAGACGCAATCCGAGGCCCTCTTCGGGCAGGTCGGCTTGTCTTGTCCAGCGCGGGTGATGGGTGCGATGCAGG
>JAFDKH010000428.1 GCA_019307065.1 Deltaproteobacteria bacterium | reverse complement strand
TTCGATCAAAAAAGGAGATACAGTGGGACCACAGAGTAAGAGGAAGCAAAGGTTGCCATTGATGAAGGAACTCCACTCGTTAGGGTTGTCTCATACCGAGATAGCCAAATACACTGGTTGGAGTCAGTGCACGGTGAGAAATGACTTAGTTTCCATCGGTGGCTCAAGGTCATTCCCCAATCGTCCGACAAAAAAGAAGGAAATTTTCGCAGCTTCGTTCAAACGTTATGCGGAGATTTGGAAGGACGGCGGCTGGAACGACCATCAGCGGAAAGTGTATGAAGCAATGGTGGACTTTCTGAATCTCGAGAATATCGAGGTTTATGTTCAGGCCGTTGAAGACATGACTCGTTCCCTCACTGCTCCGACTTTTCCAAAAGATATATCCAATTATGTCGAATTGATTTACGTCATCTTTGGTGATTCCTGTTGGAGAAGCCAATTCTCTGTTGGGGATGACAGCTATCTGCAGATGATATTGGAAATGACGGAGGGCGAAATTCCAATTCCCTGCAGCAGGCGCGATCTTGAGGAGACTTACCTCAAGTTCATGCTCGATCAGTACCGGGCAAAGATCATGCCGGTTTTGACCTCAGATGTTATTCCAATGGTCGACAGAGCCTTGGAGAAACTTGAGAAAAGACAGCAGTGCGTGATTGTTGAGCGGTTCGGCCTTCAAGGACGGAAAAGAAAAACCTTGGAAGAAATCGGTGAGGCTTGGGGTATATCTCGGGAACGAGTACGGCAAATCGAAGCCAAGGCGTTGCTCAACCTCCGGAATCCAGAAGTTTCTGCTGAATTGAGAGTTGTAACGCAACCAGCTGGTGGTTCGTTTGAGCGAGAAATGGCTCGGCGGAAAGAGCAGGAAGCAGCCGACTTGCTGGCAGAACGGATTGCTGCGGGTGAGTTCGATGAGACGCCCCAGAACCTGAAGCTGTTGGAGGAGTTGCCGTGGCAGGAAATGTCTGTCCGGTCGACAAACTGCCTGTGGGATTCTGGATACCGGCTCTATGGAGAGCTGGTGCAGGCTTACCCTTTTGACATTCAAAAGATCAGGAATGTAGGCCGTAAGTCTCTGAACGAGATCCAGGCGGTTCTTGCTGACGAGGAACTGGCCTTGGGCATGAAGCTCGACTCGAGGATGAAAACAAGAATTGAGAAGGCTCGAGCAGAGCTGGATCCCAATGAGCCAAAACCTAGCTACTAATCGGAGAGTAATCTGGTGGCAACTTGTCTAAACAACAAGTCCACCAGTTTTTTATTTGGCAAATCTGCGCCCGGGCACAGATTGCGGTTCAAAAAAGTCTGTTCGGACAGATTTTGCTCCTTGAAATTTTCTTCAAAATAGCGTACCTTGACAAATAAGAATTAATATATGCTTATGAGAAAAATTTTATACTATTTAACAAGTGGGATCTTTTTATTTACCTTTAGTTTCCCAGCTGCAGCCCTCGGGCCCGCACCGGTATCGGCCAAGTACCAAGCTGTAGCCGAAGGGGCCGAAGTGGCGCCCGGCGAATATATAGTAGTAACCGAAGCGAGCGCAGCCAACAAAGCGCGACCGTTTGAAGTAATTCATGAAGATGGCGACATAAACGACGCCCTCAAAAAAATCGCCAAGCGCGATGATGTGGTACGGGTCGAACCAAACTACATAGTGCATTCCACTGGCGTGCCAGATGATCCAAAATTTTCCGATCAATGGTACCTAAAAAATGATGACGATCAAGATATAGACGCCAATCAAGCGTGGGAAATCCAAACCGGTCGCCCACAGATTGTAATCGCAGTAATCGATTCCGGAGTAGATATCGACCATCCGGATATTCAAGGGAATACTTGGACAAACTTTTCCGAAACCGACGGCAACGGAATAGATGATGACAGTAACGGTTTTGTAGACGACTACGTAGGCTGGGATTGGGTCGGAGATGACAATGATCCGAACCCACAACCAGACGGATTGGGCGATGATGACGGGGTAGTGCACGGAACCCACGTCGCTGGAATAATCGGCGCAGATACCAACAACAACTTGGGAGTAGCGGGTTTGACTTGGAATAGCGTGCTCATGCCTTTGCGGGTTTTGAACGATGAAGGCTCCGGCACAATAGCGGATATCGCCGAAGCCATGCGCTATGCAGTCGACGAAGGCGCATCGATCATTAATCTTTCACTGGGAACCGACAGCGCTTCGAGCACCCTTTCCGATGCAGTTGACTACGCCCACAACAATGGCTTAATAGTAGTGGCGGCCGCAGGCAACGATAGCCGCAACATAAACACCACGCCTTTTTATCCAATTTGCCACGATCAC
>JAFDKH010000230.1 GCA_019307065.1 Deltaproteobacteria bacterium | reverse complement strand
TGCGTAATATAAGGCAAAAAGGCCTTAGGTAGTGTTTGGAGGAAAGCTAAATGTGTAAACGTCCTACTAGTTTATTGATCGTGACCCTGATTGTCGGTGTATTCGGCGGTTGTTACTATTCGCCCCACAAGAGAATGCCCAAAGCCGACCCGTCGTATCTCAGTGAAGGCGATGCCGAATCTCTGATTCAAAAGAAGATGGCGCCCTATGGTATCAAGTTTGTGTCAAACATGAAGCTCCAACGCGGAGACATCCTCTTCGAGGCCGATGGCTATGATCGCGATCTTAGAGTCGGTTATGAGTACCGTTCTCAAGAAGGTATGGATTTCGAAAAAGATGCCGAGGAAAACGGTGATGGGCTCTCAACCGAAGAAATCGATGCCCTATATGCCCGGCAGAAGACCTATCGCGAGTATTTCCTGATTGTTCCCGAGGGCACCCGCGATGATGTCAGCCAGGCAATCAATAAGTTTGTCAAAGATCTTTACGCCTGGGAAGTACTCAAGAAGGCCAAGAAAAAAGACAATAAAGAAAATCTGTTTCCCGATGACGACAAAGATACACAGGACCAGAAAGATATCTTGCCTTGGGAGTCTACCAAAGATCTCAAGAAGAAGCGCGAAGAGATGGAAGCTAAAGAAGAACTGGAAGGCAAACCGGGCGAAGAGAAAACCGGCAGTGATGACTGGGGTTCCGATAGCAGCGACGACGAATGGGGGACTGAGGAAAAAGACGAGGGCGAGGAAGAAGAAGAAGACTTTTAGCAGCTCTCAAAGGGAGCCGGTCGTATGGAAGGTCGATGCCCCGAATGTAATCGGGCTTACGATATCAGCGATGAATTTCTGTCAATGGGCGGCAGGGCCAAGTGCCCGCACTGTCTGCTCGAACTCGAATTCCCTCCTACACCTCAACAAATTGCCAAGCAGGATGAAAGCCGCTATCGCGAAGTAACCAAACCAGATCCGAATCGCAAACTTCCGGCCAAGCCGGCTGCCAGCTCCGAACTGGATTCTCATTGTCAGTCTTGCGGCCGCAAGTATAAAGTCGACCGCGAATACCTCGAAATGGGCGGTATGGCTAAGTGCCCGCACTGCACAGAAGATTTGGTCTTCGATAGCCCGGTCGATCAACCTTCCGGATCAGACTTTGGGGATGTCGGCGAGGACATCGGTGAAGATGTTTGGGATGATGACTCGATCGATGAAGACAATTTCGATGTTCAGATAGACGACCAAGAACCGGTCGATTTGGAAGATACTGCGGCCCAGGCTTCTGAAGAAGAAGATCTCTGGGCGGTCGATACCGAGCTGGCCTTGCCAGAAATGGGTAAAATGCGGCCGCTGGCTGAGGCTCCAAAAGCCGACGCCCAGGACGGAGAAGAATGGCCGGCCGGTGCAGAAGCCGAGCAGGAATCGTTGTTGTCGGAAGGGGAGTCCGAGCAGGAGTCTGAGCAGCCTGACGACGAAACAGATCTTGCCTTTGACGACGCTGAAGACTCAGCCGAGGATCTTGACCAGCAGGATCAAGATTTCTCCGCCGGAGGCGACGACGATCTGGATGAAGGGCCGACCATCAATGATTCCATCGGGGAATCAGACCAGCTCGCCGGCGAGACCGGCTTCGAGACACCCAGCGAAGATGATTCTTCAGCAGACGAGCCTCAGCAAGACGAGCAGGTCTTTGTTCAGGGGCCCCAAGATCAAATGGTTCTGGCTGAACAAGAATCTGAAGCGCAGGATGATGACGAAGATGAGTTGGAGACGGTGGTTGGCGAACCTGTTTTACAAGATTCGCAGGACTCAGAAGCGGGTCCGGCCGATGAGCCTTTAGCAGATGCTGACGAACCAGTGGTTGGGGACCTCGACGAGGGCGACACCGCAGTCGCAGCATCTGCGGAAGAAGCTGTCAAACCGGAATCGCTGGATGGAATCTTCGGAGATGTTGACGCTCCGGCAGCCAGTCAAGATCCGGCGCCAGCGCCCGAGCCGGGCGAAGGCGACCCTGGTGAAGACACTGGCGAAGAAGCCTGGCCGTCAGATGAACTGGATGAAACCGATCAAATACCTACCGATCAAGCAGCCCAGGCTGTAGAAGGCACCCCGTTTTCCGGTTTGGCGACATCTGAAGATTGGGCTTCGGCCGCCGCCAAGTGGGCCGAGAGTGGTTTTCAAGCCACCGATATGCCGTCTTTCATTCAGGAGACATCAGACGAAGGACAATCTGAACCGGGCTCCGGTCAAGCGGATCAAGGCGAGTTGGCCAGTGTCGTGGTAGCCGATGAAACCGGACCGGACGGTCAATTGATCACCAGCCAGTTGGCCGAAGATGCCGTTGAGGTTTCCGATACCGACATCATGCTGCTCGAAGATGATGAGGTCGAGACCATCGGCGATCAGCCGGTCGAAGGGGCACAAGCAGGCGACCGGGAATCCTGGGCGGCTCGGGCCAGTCGTGAGATTGAGGGGAAAAAAACAACAGGCGTGGTTCAAAAAGCAAAACCGAGTGGATCTCTGATAGGACGTCTGAAGTCGCCGCCGGTTCTGGCAGGATTTGTCGGTGTTTTGGTTTTGATCACGATCGGATTTTTATGGATTGTCCTGGGGCAAGAAGAGGACATCAGCGCGATCGAGTTTTCAACCGAGGGCCTGAATGTCACCCTGGTGCAAGCACCGGCACCTTCAGATTATAAAGCTAAAGATGATGCCATCGAGCACTATGGCCTGGGGAACCAGTTGGCTCACTCGAGGAAGTTCGAAGATGCCATCTTGGAGTACAAACAAGCCTCGCGCCTAGACCCCGGCTATCCGCATCCCCATCGAGCGCTGGGCGTCGTTTATGCGGCCCTGGGCAAACGAGAATTATCACAGACTTCTTATCAGACCTACCTGAGATTGGCACCCCATGCGGCCGACAAACCGCAGGTGCTAAAGATTGTCAAAGCTTCCGACTCCGAATAATAATTATTGAACAGACTAGCACCATTAAGGCAGACAGCAGACCGGTCGAGCTGCTCGACGAGCTAGAAAAGCTGCAACTGCAGCCGCTCGAGCCGGCTTCATCCAGGGTGCCGATCTTGAACAGGCCGGTTGCCGTGCCGCGCAGAGTTTTGTACAACGAAGTTGTCAGATCTCGGGGGCCGAGCTCGGCATCCGGATCGACCATCAACAGTCCAATCAGCGCGGTTTGACTGTCTATGACCTGGACTTCATCGATACTAATTCCTGGACCTAAATCGATTTCCATGCCTGTGACAAAGTTCTGCCCGCTGACGGTGACATTGGCCAGCCCGGTGTCGGGCACCCCGACAGCCGGATCAATCGATTCGGCCAAAGGGGCCAGGAATTCGCCGCTGACCAATAGCGCATAGCCCTGAGCGGTACTGCCCTCATCGCCATTGCCGTTGATTGCGTAGCCGCTAACTCTAACCTGATAGGTCTGACTGTGGTCGGGATCGGCGATGATGATTTGTTCTACATTGTTGACCATATCGGTTATGCCGCTGGTTGAAGGTTGCGAGTGCCCGGCCTGATCGTATTCGAGATTGCCGAGGTAAATATCGTCGTTCGGGGCGATGACTACCAGGTCGAGATTGTTGACAATCGCAGCCAGGGCGCCGGGTGTGCCGGGCGGGTCTGACCAGACCAGGGTTATTGTCAGGCGCCCGTTGCCGCTCAGATAGGGCAGTTGCCAACGTACCTCGTCTGAAGTTTCGATAGGGGTCTGGCCGTACGCAAATGGGGCCAGTTCGACGTCTGCAGCCAGCATGGGATTGTCCGGGACCGGGTTGGGCGTGTCATTCAGTACCAGGCTGACCCGCTCGTCGCCGTCGAAGTACAGGACATCATCCAGATTGACGCGTCCCCAGCCCTGGGCGTAGGAGGGTGGGTAGTCCAGGGGGTGGGTCGTATACATACCTCTGATTCCACCGGTCAGCGGAGTGGCTCCGTTTATAATGGTGGCCTTGACCAGCGCGTTGGTCGGATTGAATCCGTCATCTAAGCTGTACTCACCGGTTGCCCAGAACCCGTCGGTGTAATATTGGCGCGCCAGGGCGGCCGCTCCGGCCACTAAGGGCGATGAAAAACTCGTCCCGAAGGCCGGGAAACCCTCGTCGATGTTGCAGTTGTTGTCTTCGTTGTTGGTAATCATTTTGTTGTCTTGAGTGCCGTATACACAGCAGCCATCGTCAATTAAAGTGTCATTGTCGGTTGTGGCCGAATAAACCAGCCCGGGGGCGACTACGTCGGGTTTGAGACGATTATCCCGGGTGGGGCCCTGGCTGGAGAAGACGACCAGATCGTTCTGCAGGCGCATCCCCATTATTTCGACTGGTCCGGAGGCGCCCACCACCAGTGAGTTTTTGGCTGTGCTGCCGGTGCCGCCCAGACTGCGCGGGACCACGTTTTCGTTCGAATCCGAACCGGAATTACCGGCCGCAAAGACCGGTAGAAAATCGTTGAACTTCCAGGCGGCCGCATCGATCGAAGCCGAGTCCGAGTCGTAGTTAATTGAGATTACGGCGCTGCCGTAACTGTTGTTGTGTATCCGGGCCCCGGCCCGATAGGCCTGATCAAAAAGGTTGTACATCGACAGGCCCAGGGTTCCGCGTAGTGTGCCGTCGTTGGCGCCGATGTCTTGAAAGACTATTTGTGCTCCCGGGGCCATGCCGTCATGCTGATCGCGCCCGGCCGCCGTGCGGGTGGCCCGGTGCTCGTAGTTGTCCCCGGCCATGTTGCCGGTGGTATGCGTGCCGTGAAAACCGCCGGCCGCGTCGTCATAAGCTTCGGACTGGCCTATTATGAAGTAAGAAATTATCTTGCCTTCAGGGTTGGCTTTTGCCCCGGCCGGAGGCTGCGGTATTCCCGAGGCAAACGTGACTTCATCGCGCGACTCGCCAAACCGAAACTGGCAGGCATCGGCATCCAGACCGCTGTCGGCTACGCCGACTACCTGACCGTAGCCGGTCAGCCCGTTACGAAACACAGTCCGGCCCTTGACCGGATCGCCCGATTGTATCAACCAGCTTGAATCATCGTTGAGCAAGACCGGGAGCATGAAGCGCTCGACCCAGACCACGTCGGGATGGGCGGCCAGTTTTGCAGCAACCCCGGCGGCATCGTCTTCGGAAACCCGGACCCAGATCATCGAGCGACCGGACCCATCGCTGGTATAATGCAGCGGCGCGCGTTGGGGTACTAAGGGCCGGACATAGTCAGCCAGTTTTTGGGCGGAACGATTTCGAAAAGTCAGCGCTTTGATGGTAATCGGGCCGCCGGGCCGGACGATGCCGCTTACCAGATCGGTGATCTCGGGCGACATTTTGTTTTTCAACTTGAAGGTTTCAACTTTTGCTCCCCTGGGCCAGGCCCTGGTCGAGTTTTCGTTTAGCCGCACAAGATAGCCATGCGGTGACATGGCCTCGAGAATCTCCAGGCCTGCTTCTTCGAGTGCCAGACGATCGGCTGGGCTGATTGGCCCGTCGAAATGAACCACCCGTAGCTCGGGGAGCTGAAGATCGATGGAAGGCAGGGCAATATCTGAAGCCACAGCCAACTCGGAACCAACCAGCATACCGACAGCCAATAGAACGGGTAGGAAACGCCTCATCTGTGTTCCTCCGATTGCAGGTGGATAAGAACTTGTGTAGGAGTCTAGAACACGTCGCATTTGTGCACAACCCGGAAGCCCAAGAAAATCATGCGCTTATATCCCTACATTTCCATACAGTGTGGCATCCTCGAAAAAACCACTTGACACCCGTTCAGTAGTTTGAAAATGTCAGGCCAACTCACTATCAAACCGAGGAGGGTATCTCATGAGCAAAATGATTTCCCGTTGTGGCCTGATATGCACTGAATGTCCGGCTTATCTGGCAACCCAGGCCAATGACGAACAGAAGGCCAAAGAGACTGCCGCAATGTGGACCAAGATGTACAAGACAGAAATAAAAGTCGAAGACGTGTGGTGCGACGGCTGCCTGGTCGAGGGCAAGAAGTGCACCCATTGTAGTGAGTGCGAGATACGGGCTTGCGTGATCGAGAAAAAGCTCGATAACTGTGCCCACTGCGCCGACTACGGCTGCGACAAGATCTCCGGGTTCTTCCAGATGGTTCCGGATGCCAAGAGCACCCTGGATGAGATTCGCAGGAATTTGTAAGCGCTTAGTTCAACGACCCTCAGAATTATTAATCATTGAAAAAAGCCGGATTGTCCCGGCGGTATGTTTCGTAAGTGCCCAACTCGGTCTGCTCGGCGAATGATTTCATTGTCTCTCGTAAAGCGCTCAGTTCCACCGCTGTCCAGGTTCGCTCGGGAATCTCTTTGATCATTCCGCGCACATTTCCGGAGACAGTCAGCATCGGATCGCCGGCGATGATGATGCCTAAGTACCATTCGTCGTTGTATTTGCCGTGACCGTTGTACCACTGACGGAAGGATTCGCCCCAGTTAGTCCCGGCCGCCAGGCGGCTGTGGAATATCGTGGGGGTGTAGATTCCGCCGGTTTTGGTCGAGCCGATGATAGCCAGGCCATAAGAAGTTCGCACGGCGTAGGTCATCCCCAGGTTGGTTTCGGTGAACCGGGCGGCCGAGCAATCGAACAAGTTGTAAAAAGAGCCCTTGAGGTCGTTGCTGATCCCGACCGAAGTGCTGATCTGGCCGGCGCCGACGACGACTACAAATAGAGTTGTCGGACTGGAGTGAATCCACTGGTAGACGAATTCGGCCCCGGCCCCGGTCAGCTTGGACAGGTAGTTGGCCACCGAGGTCTGATTCAGGTCGGACAGCACATCGACTGTAGAGTATATGGCTTCCAGGCCGTAGGGCCCGGCGTAAAACACCCAATCATCGTCGATGAAGTTAAAAGCCGACACATCGACCAGCGAGCCGTTGGTCCGGTAGTCATGAATCCTGGCAAAGTAGCTTTGCAAGTCTGACGCAGTACCCGTCAGGCGCGAGGTGAATATCTCGAGATTCAGATCGGTGTGCGAGTCGAACTGGCCGTCGTTGTCGGCGTCGTTCCAGGTGGCTGTACGATCTTGGAAGTACAAGTCCATGGGGAACTGTTCGAAAGTGTCGAAGGCGGTTTGTTCGTACCAGGCTGCCGGCAAATTGCCGATCAGCAGGGTGCCCTCTACATCGAAGCGGTCGACCTGGTCGAAAATCAAGTCCTTGAGATCATCCCGGGTACCGCCGCTCCATACTTCGACTCGCGCCAGGCTTCCTTCGTTTTGCAGGTCGGCCAGGTACTCGTCGAAGCTCAGTTGCAACGGGCCCTGCAGGGCTGACTCGACGATTACCACCAGATCATAATTGCAGTCCTGGGGACAGTTCAGATAATCTTCGTTAGTCGAGCACTCCCCGTTGGGGCAGATGTCGAGGGCCGTACAGACATAGCCGTTGCCTTCATACCCGTCGTTACAGACACATTCACCGCCCAGGCAGCCGGCATTCATGTCGCACAGGCCGGTGTATTCGCAGCCGCTGGATGCCAGGCAGATTTCGCTGGTGCAGTTGCTCTGATCGTCGCAGTTAACCGGGCTGCCCGAAATGCATTCGCCTCCGTCGCAGATGTCGCCCTCGCTACAGGCGTCGCCGTCGTCGCAACTGGTGTTGTTGTTGGTAAAGAAGCAGCCGGAATCAGGGTTGCAGCTATTGTCGGTGCACAGGTTGTCGTCGTCACAGACTATGACAGAGCCGGAACAGGAGCCGTCGGCACAGATGTCGTTTTCGGTGCAAACATTACCATCCTGGCAGGCAACCGTGTTGTTTTCGTAGACGCAACCGCTATCCGGATCGCAGCCGTTGTCGGTGCATTCGTTGTTATCGTCGCAAGTGATTCCAGCCCCGGCGCAGGCGCCGCCGCCGCAGATGTCGTCTTCGGTACAGGCATTGCCGTCGTCGCAGGCAATAGTATTATTTGTAAAAACGCAACCGCTGTCCGGATTGCAACCATTGTCGGTGCAC